>JANRJZ010000214.1:0-14326 GCA_033763675.1 Gemmatimonadota bacterium | reverse complement strand
GTCGGGAAGACCGTGGCGCAGCTCCTCGCCCGCCGGTTCGGCACCATGGAAGCCCTGGCCGGCGCGACCCTCGCCGAGGTGGAGGCCGTCCCCGGCGTGGGGCCGGCGATCGCCGCGGCGGTGACGGAGTTCTTCGGGATGGACGCCAGCCAGCTCGTCCTGACCCGCCTGGCGGCGAGCGGCGTCTCGATGACCGAGCCCCGGGCGGTGAGCGCCGGCGGTCCGCTGGCGGGCAAGGCGTACGTGCTCACCGGCAGCCTGCCGACGCTCTCCCGGCAGCAGGCCGCCGACCTCATCGAGCAGGCCGGCGGCCGGGTCACCGGCAGCGTGAGCAAGAAGACCGACGCCGTCGTGGCGGGGGCGGACGCCGGCGGAAAACTGGAGAAGGCCCGGGCCCTCGGCATCGAGGTAATTGACGAGGACGAACTCAAGCGGCGGGCCCTTGCCCCTCCCCCGGAGCGGCCCTAACCTTCCGTGTCCTCGCGGAGTGATCCCATGCCGTCAGCCAGCGTCGCCGCCCCACCCGATACCGTCCTGCTTGCCCGCCAGAGCCTGCACCACCTTCGTGGGGTGCTGGAGCGCGACGCGGGAATGCAGGCCGCGACCTGGCTGCAGGAAGCCGGGTTCGCGGGAGGGGGCGCGCTGTATGCGGTGTACTCCACCTGGCTCGCGGAGCGCTACGCGGTGGACCGGCCCGCCTCGCTGGATGTCCGCCACCTGGGCGAGACCCTGTCCTCCTTCTTCGAGGAGCATGGCTGGGGCACCCTGCGGGTGACGCCGGTGACGCCGGCCGTCATCGCCCTCGACTCGACCGACTGGGCCGAGGCAGACCCCAGCGCGGGCGCGGCCTTTCCCAGCTGCCACTTCTCCGCCGGCCTGCTGGCGGAATTCCTGGGCCGGGTATCGGAGACGCCGCTCGGCGTGATGGAAGTGGAGTGCCGGTCACGCGGCGAGGCCCGGTGCCGCTTCCTGGCCGGGGCCCCGGAGACGCTGCAGATCCTCTATGGCCGGATGGCGGAAGGGGCGAATTACCTCGACGCCCTGGGCGCCTGAGCCCGATGTGCGCCTATAACGTCCGGAAGAACCGCTCGGTGGACCACGAACCCGCCTCGGGCGCGCAGCGGGCGAGCAACCGCCTGCGGGAACTCGGCATCTGGGCGGTGGGGATCGGGGTGATGTACCTGGTCTACTGGCTGGCCCGGCGGTACCTCTTCTAGAACACCGAGACGCCGTCCACGACCAGCGACGGCATCGCGCGGCTCCCCACCCACGTCAGGTCCGCCCCCACCGCCACCACCCGGCTCAGCAGGTCGTGGACATTGCCGGCGACGGTCACCTCGGGCGCCAACCCGGTGACCGCTCCCCCCTCCACCCGCCACGCCAGCATGGCCGCCAGGGCAAAGGTTCCTCCCATCACGTTGGCCTGGGTCCCGGGCCGGAGCAGCTCGACGAGGAGGCCATCGCCCACGGCCGCGAGCACCTCATCCCAGGTCGCGGTGCCCGGCTCGACCACCAGATTGGTGCAGGCCGGCTGCGGCTTCCCGAAGGTAGTCCGCCGGCCATGGCCGGTGGGCATGGCGCCGACCCGGCCCGCCGTTTCCAGGTCGTACAGGAAGGCGGAAACCTCCCCGGCCTGCACCAGCGGCAGGCGGCGGCTCACCGTTCCCTCGTCGTCCAGCGGGCGGGAACCGGGGCGGCCGTCCAGCAGCGGATCGTCCACCAGGGTGAACTGCTCGCTGTAGGTGCGCGTCCCGCGCTTCCGCGCGAGCGGAGAGCCGCCGTGCAGCACCGCCTTCCCGAGCAGCGCTTGCTCCACGGAGAGGAGCAGCGGCGGCAGCGCGGCAGGCAGGAAGCCGACGCGCTGCCGGCCCAGCTTCGCTTCCACGCCCCGCTCCGCCCAGCCCAGCCGCTGCCGGAGCATCGCCACCAGGAGTTCCAGGTCGTGCAGGGCGGGAAGATCCGCACCGGAGAGCCCGGCCCGGACCACGACCCGGCGCCCCTCCTGCATCCGGCTCACTTCGGCCGTGAGGGACACCAGCGAAACGTCGTAGGCCGCGTCGAGCCCAACGGTGTTAGCCACCCGGACCGTGCCGACGGACCGCTCCACGGCCAGCCCCAGCTCCACCCGCTCCCCGCCCAGCCGGTCCCGCACCAGCTGCCCGAGGGCGGCGAGGTCGGCCAGGGTCGCGGACGCTGCCCGGGGCATGTGGGTCACGACGCCGGGCAGCGGCGCGGGATGGGGGAGGGTGATGGTGGCGACCTCGCCGAGTTGGGCCGAGGCCAGGGCCCGGGCCACGAGGTCCTCGGGATCCTCCTCGGCTGAGCCGGCGTTCCCCACCTTGCCGTCCGCCACCACGCGGAGGGCGGTGCCGTGGCTGTAACTGGTGGACGCCCGGACCGGGCGGCCCCCGGCGAACTCGAGCAGGGTGGTCTCGTCCGACTGCTCGATGGCATCGGCCAGGGTGGCGCGCCGGGCCGCGCGCTCCAGCAGCGGGGCGATCATGCGCTGTCGCCGCCGACGACCACCCCATCCACCCGGACGTGGGGTCCGCCATCGGCGACGGTGATCCGCCCCGAGGCGGGGCGAGCGCAGCTGGTCGCCTGCAGGTTCCAGCGGAAGTCGCCCGCGACGGCGTCGAGCCGCTGCAGCGTCTCGGCGACGTCGCCGGTGAGCACCATGGGCCGCACCGTTTCCGCGAGCCGGCCGTCGCGGATGAGCTGCCCGAAGCCGGTCGTGAGGGTGAACCGGCCCTGGTGCACGTCCCCCCCCATGGCATCGCAACAATAGAGGCCGTGGCGGATCGGGCGCAGCAGGTCCTCGAGGGTCCCCTGGCCACTGGCGACGTAGGTGTTGGTGAGCCGGGCGCTGGGAACCTGGCGGAACGAGCCGGCGCGGGCATTCCCGGTGGGCCGGGCGCCGGCGCGGCCGGCGGTCTCCCGGGTGTGCAACCGGCCCACGAGCACCCCGTGCTGCACCAGCAGGGTGTTCTGGGTGGGCGCGCCCTCGTCGTCAAAGGGCATCGAGCCGGGGAGGCTGCTCGCGCTGCCGTCGTCCCCGACCGTCAGGAGCTCCGACGCGACGCGGCGCCCCGGCCGCATCAGCGGATCCAGATCGGCCCGGTCCCGGAGGGTGTCCGCCTCGCTCAGGTGACCGAGCGTCTGGTGCAGCAGGGCGGCGAGGCATCGGGGATCCAGCACCACGGGGTAGGTGCCGGCCTTGACCCGGGGCGCGGCGAGCAGGGCGACGGCGCGCCGCGCGGCGGTGCGGAAGAGGTGATCGGTATCCTGCGCGGCGTGCCAGCCCCCCCGCACCGCCCAGGACTCCAGCGCCCGCTCCAGGAAGCTCTCCTCGCGGGCCACTGCGGCGGCGGCGAGCCGCACCTCGGGCCGGAGGTCCGACAGCATGGCGCCGCTCGAGGTGGCCAGCCACCGCTCGACCACCCGGTCATCGTACGTGGCTCGGGAGTCCACGATCCGGCGGTCGCTGGCGAGCATCTCCTGGTTGAGGCGTTCCAGCAGCTCGCGTTTCGCGGCCAGCGGCACCTCGCGCACGTCGCCATCGAGGTCACTGGCATGATCGGCGGTCCGGATGGGGATGTCGGCAAGCCGGAGGGGCGCGTCGAGCGGGACCGCGAGGGAGAGCTCGTGCGCACGGGCGACCATCGCGGGCAGTCGGTCCACGCCGGTGAAGCTCGCGATGCCCCAGCCCTTGCCGTGATTGAGGCAGCGGACCATGCCGCCGACCTCGAGCGCTGTGGTCGCGCCCTCGAGCCGGCTGCCGCGGAACGCGACGGTGCTGGCCCAGGTGCGTTCCAGCCGGATCTCGGTGAAGTCCGCGCGGGAGCCGCGCAACGCGTCGGCCAGCCGGTTCCTCACCCCGTCGAGGTCCCCTTCAGCCATTGCACGTAGTCGGGGCGGGTGACCAGCTCCCCCTCGGCGATGATCTCGCGATCCCAGGGCAGGATCACCCGGTTCTCGGTCTCGAAGGCGTGGAAATCGGGAGCGTAGCCACCGGTCTTGAAGGAGACGGCGGTCCGGACTTCCTTCGGGCGGAGGGCCCGGACCTCGTTGAGCGCCAGCTTCAGGGTGGACCCGGTGTCGCAGGTCTCATCGACCAGCAGCACGCGCCGGCCGCGGATGGAAGCGGGGGGACCCGCCACCAGGATCGGCTCTCCCCCGGCGTCCTGGCGGGTGACCGCCATGGAGGAGAATTCGGCCTGGAGGATGCTGGCCACCACCACGCCGGGAATCACCCCGGCCTTGGCGATGCCAAGGATGACCTCGGGTTCGTAGGCGCGGGCCACCTTGAGGGCCAGGGCGCGGCAGATCTCGCCGAAGAAGGGCCAGTCTACCTCGAGCACGCCGCGAGACTGTGAAGCTGCGATGGGTCGTTTCATGGGGCCACGGAGAAGGCGGTCGGCCAGCAGTGCGCGAGGTCAAAGCTACCCCCCGGCGGGGGCGGCGTAAACTACGTTGCGGCCCCCCGGTGGCCGGGCTATCTTAGCCCAACCTCCCCCTCCCGACCCGCAAGGATGTTGTCCCTCAATGAGTTTCTGGCGGCGGTTGTTCGGCGGCGGCCACTCTGACGGCCTGAAACCGCAGCGTCTCGACTACCTCAACGAAGCACTTGCCCTCGAGCGGCAGGGGGACTTCGAAGGTGCGCTGACCTCCTACCGCCTGGCCCTCCGGGACAACGTGAACGATCCGCGCATCCTGCAGAACATGGCGATCGCGTTCACCAAGACGGGCCAGCACGAGGAGGCGATCCGGCTTTACCGCCGCGCGTTGGCGCTGGACGACACGCTGGTGGGGGCGCACTACGGCCTCGCCTTCCGGCTCAAGGAGAAGGGCGACGGCGCCGAGGCGGCGGAGCACCTGCGGAAGTTCCTGGCCCGGCCGCCCAAGGGCCCCGACGCGGAGCGCTGGGTGCGTCACGCCGAAGCCACGCTGCGGGAGCTGGAGGAGACCGCGGGCCAGGAGCCGGGATGAGCCCACGGACCGCGGTGGCCGCGCTGGTGGTGCTGGTCGGCTGCAGCGACATTTCGGGCAGCCAGGGGGTGGTCGCCCTGGAGTTGCGCCTCCCCTCGCCGCCGGCCGTGGAGCAGTTCGACACCCTCACGCTCCGGGCCCGCGCCATCGACCAGGACGGGGACAGCGTGGCGGCCGAAATCTTCTGGCGGACGCCGGACACGACGCTGATCATTGCCGATTCCACCGGGCGCCTGACCACCGCGCTCACCTCCGGCACCGGACGGGTGCAGGCCCGGGTCGGCAACCTGTATTCCGAACTGTCGAACCCGGCATTCACCATCCGCCCGCGGGCAGACACGCTCCGGCTCACCGTGGCGGACACCCTCACGGTGCCGGCGGCGGACACCGCCTCCGCCCCGCTGGGCGCGGTGCTCGAGAGCAACGACCCCGCCGGCGGGATCAGCGGGGCCAGCATCCTGTACGAAGTCGTGGATACCCTCGCGGCGCTGGGCGCCGTCCGCTTCCAGGGCGGCAACCTCCTGCTCCGGGCCACGACCGCCACCGGGGGGGCACCGTCGCCGGCGGTGACGCTCCGGCGGGTCCCGGGGGCCACCGCGCCCGCCACGGTGCAGGTGCGGGTGAGCGCCACCCGGCCCAGCGGCACCCCGGTCCCCGGATCGGGCCAGCTCTTCACCCTGACGTTCCAGTAACAACCTCCACGGAGGCCACCTCCGATGGCCACGCCTCGAACCCTGAATGAACTGTTTTTCGGCGGCCTCGACCGCTACGGCCAGCGGCCGGTGGTGCTGCGCGCCAAGGTGGGCGGCGCCTGGCGCGAGATCGGCGCCGCCGAAGTCAAGGAAACGGTCCAGTGTCTCGCGGCGGGGCTGCGCGAGCTGTCCATCACGCCGGGCAGCAACGTCGCCATCCTCAGCGAGAACCGGCCGGAATGGGCCTACGTGGATTTCGGCTGCCTCACGGCCCGCTGCGCCGACGTGCCGATCTACCCCACCCTGCCCGCGGGGCAGATCTCCTACATCCTGCGGGACAGCGGCGCGGTCGCGATCTTCGTGTCCAGCAAGGCCCAGCTGGAGAAGATCCTCTCCATCCGCCAGCCGGACGTCACCCCGGCGCTGCGCCATATCATCGCCATGGACGACGACGCCACCGGCCCCGGCGTCATGCCGTTCGCCGACCTGCTGGCCCGCGGCAAGGCGGCCCTGGGCAAGTACCCGCGGTGGCGCGAGGAGGCGCTGGAGGCCAAGCCGGATGACCTCGCCACGCTGATCTACACCTCGGGCACTACCGGCGATCCCAAGGGGGTGATGCTCACCCATGGGAATCTCACCAGCAACGTGGTGGCCGGGCTCCAGTATCTTGACCTCACCGAGCAGGACGAGTGCCTGTCCTTCCTGCCGCTCTCCCACGTCTTCGAGCGGATGGCCGGGCACTATTGCATGTGGCAGTCCGCGGCCATCATCAATTACGCGCAGAGCGTGGATACCGTCTCCGCGGACCTGGTCGAGCGCCGGCCCACGGTGGTGCTCTCGGTGCCCCGCCTCTACGAGAAGATCTACGCCAAGGTCCTCGAGGGCGCCGCGTCCTCGCCGGTGAAGAAGCGGATCTTCGACTGGAGCCGTGCGAACGGCGAGGCCTGGGCGGAGCTGGTGCTCAACAAGCAGCCGGTGCCGTTCGGGCTGGGGATCAGGAAGGCGATCGCCGACAAGCTGGTGTTCAGCAAGCTGGTGGCGAAGACCGGCGGACGGCTGCGCTACTTCGTGTCCGGCGGCGCGCCGCTCTCGGCCGAGATCGCCAAGTTCTTCTTCGCCGCCGGGCTGCCGATCTACGAGGGGTACGGGCTCACCGAGACCTCCCCGGTGATCTCCGTCAACGGCAAGGGCTTCCTGCGGCTGGGGAGCGTCGGGCGGGTGGTGCCGGGGGTGGAAGCCACCATCGCGGCGGACGGCGAGATCCTCACCCGCGGCCCCCACGTCATGAAGGGGTACTACAACAAGCCCCAGGCCCCCGCGGAGGTGATCGACAGCGGCGGCTGGTTCCACACCGGCGACATCGGCATGTTCGACGCCGACGGCTTCCTCAAGATCACCGACCGGAAGAAGGACATCATCGTCACGGCCGGCGGGAAGAACATCGCCCCGCAGCCGATCGAGGGCCGGGTCAAGACCAGCAAGTTCGTCCTGAACGCCGTGATGATCGGGGACAAGCGGAAGTTCCCCATCCTGCTGGTGGTGCCCAACGTCGACATCCTCCGGCAGTGGGCGACGGCGGAGGGCCGCAGCTACCCGGACGACGCCGCGCTGCTGGCCAGCAAGGAATCCGCCGAGAAGATCGACCGGGAAGTGAAGAAGACCCTTCGGGACCTGGCCCAGTTCGAGATGCCCAAGAAGATCGTGCTGATCCCGCACGACTTCTCGATCGAGTCGGGGGAGCTGACGCCGACGCTCAAGGTGAAGCGCCGGGTGGTGGAGAAGAACTACCAGGCCCAGATCGAGGCCGCCTACGCCGACCGGAGCGGGATGACGAGCGAGTCCTAGCGCCGCCCCACCCACCAGCCGCCGGCCGTCCCCAGCAGCTCGAATCCGGGGACGGCCGGCGGTTCGCCTTCCCCCGCCGCCCGGAGCCCGGGCAGCACCGCCTCAACCGCCGCGGCATTCCACCCCGGGACGAGGGCCCACGGCGCACCCACCACCGCACCGCGCAGCGACCGCTGTTTCAGCGGGAACCGGGGCGTGTGGAGCACGCCCGCGACGGTCGACGAAACGGTCCCCGCGGGCGGGTTGACCAGCGCCAGGTGCACGCCCGGCAGCAGCGCCGCGAGCGGCCGGGCCTCGCGGGCGGCCTCCCCGACCAGCGCCACGTAGCCTCCCGGCCCCTCCAGCCCGAGGAAGGCGTGCAGCGCGGCGGCCTCCGGCGGGGTTGGTCCGGGCACCGCGGGCGGCGGCTCCACCGTGCCGAACTCGACCTGGCCCTCCCGGATGGGGTATTCCGCCTGGCAGACCGGGCAGCCCAGCATCCCTTCCACGACCTGGCGTCCCTGCATCGTGCCGGGGATGAGCACCAGGTACGCCTCGGCATGCGGCCCGGGACAGCGGAGGTGATCGGTCAGCTCAATGAACACCGTATGCTCAGGGTCGGAAGACGACCCAGGTGAGCTTCCCCGCTTCGACGGTCGCCCGGCGGAAGAGCTTCTTCCCGTCCACCTCCACCCCGAGCACGTACGTCCCCGGGGGCACGTCCCCCACCGCGAAGTGCTCGTCGTAGAGCGGGTGGCCGTGGGCCTTGTCCCCGTAGGTTTCGGCAAAGGAGAAGGGGGTCTCCGCCGGCTCGGGCTTCACCAGGCCGTAGAGGCGCGCCTGGGGCACGGGGCGGCCCGCGCTGTCGAAGACCTGCCCGGCAACGAGACCGGTTCCCGGGAGGGGCTCGATCCACAGCTCCGGATTGGTGCTGAACGGCGGGAAGCGCTGCAGCGAGTCCACGACCTGGCGGATATCGTCTCCCGGCAGCGGCACCACGTGCACCTCGAGGTGCAGGTGGTCGTTGGTGGCCCTCCCCGTATTCCCCACCAGGGCGATGGCCTGCCCCGCCTCCACCCGCTCCCCCACCCGGACTCGCAGCGCGCTGTTGTGGTAGTAGACGCTGAAGATTCGCCGCGGCCCGCCGGGGGTGGTGAGGATGCTGTCGTGCCGGATGGCGACGGTGAGCGCCCCCTGCTCCGCCGGGCCGGCGTACATGACCCGTCCGCCCGCGATGGCGAGCACCGGGGTGCCGTCGGGGTTGTTGAACTCGACGCCCTGATGCTGCTGGAAGTTGCCGCCCATCGTGGAACCGTAGCGGTAGGTCTGGTCGATCTGCGCGTTGTTGGCACGGTCGATCGGCCGGCGGAACCAGGTGGTCTTCGGAAACCGCGGCGCATCGGCGGCACGGGAAGCACGGCGCAGGCAGGGGAGCGTGTCCGCCACCGGGCGGAGGCCGCAGGGCGAACCGCGCCACGGCACGCCGCCCATCAGGATCCGGTTCCGCGGGGCGAACGCGGCGGAGGGAACCGGATCGGCGATCCACCCGGTGAGCCCCATCTCGAGGCGCTCATTGCCCTGGAGGGTGGTGAGCAGCAGGCCTCGGCGGCGGTCGAATCCGATGCGCCGGATGTACTCATTGCCGAGCACCGCGAAGGCGGTGTCGGCGGGGCCGCGCGCGGCGGGCCCGGTGCGGTCGGTGAAGGCAATCCAGTGCCGCCCATCGTCGGTGGTCATCTGCACCCCGTCGGCGGTCGCCACCCACGTCGTGTCTCCCCGGGTGACGATGCCATCCGGAGCCACGTACTGCCACTCGGGGCCGAGCTGGCTGAAGGTCCAGTTGGTCCAGGTCTGTCCCCCGTCGGTGGAGAGCCCCCAGCCGTTCCCGACCGTACCGTACCAGATCTGTCCCCGGGAGCCGAACGCGAAGGCATGCACGAAATCCCAGGAGATGCTGGTGGCGGTGGTGTCGTGCCGGATCCGTTCCCAGGTATTGGCCTGCGGCGGGCGCCGGAAGATCCCCTGGCCGTAGGTGCCCACCCAGAGCGTGCCGCCCGGGTCGCGGGCCACCGCCAGGACGTGCAGGCCGAAGCCGCTGGAGTCGGGGAGCGGTGGCAGCGCCTGGGCGCGGAGCGGGTCGGGCGGGGTGACGAGGAGCGGTGCGATGAGCAGGGCGGCCGCGGCGATCGACCAAGGGCGACGGCGGTGGGTCACGGGCTCTTCCTCAGGAGGTCACTCGCGGGGAGGGGTCGGCGACAGCCGGAGCCACTCGACCGTGGCGTGCGGCGGGCGGGTGGCAACGAAGCGCACCGCCTCCGCCACATCGTCCGGATTCAGCATCAGGGCGCGCCGCAGGAACCCGGGGCGGGCGTCCGGATCGAAGGGATCCCAGATCGGCGTGTCCGTGGAGCCAGGGGAGATCAGCGAGAAGCGGAGGCCGGTGCCCCGGTACTCGGCGGCCAGCGCCTCGTGCAGCCCTCGCACCCCGAACTTGCTCGCGGTGTAGGCGGCATTGTCGGGAAAGCCCTGATGATCACAGGTGCTGCCGATCGTGATGTGCAGCCCGGTCCCGGCGGCCCGCATGGCCGGCAGCAGCCCCTGCGCCAGCACGAAGGGAGCGCGCACGTTGAGGGCCAGCTGCCGGTCCAGCTCCGCCGGGTCCGTCGCCTCGAAGGGCTGGAGCACGAAGAGGCCCGCGTTCTGGACCAGCACCGCCGGCGTGCCCCATTCGGAGAGGATGCGGGTCGTGCCGCGAACGATGTCCGCCACCTGGGCCAGGTCACAGCGCAGGTCGCGGAAGGGACCGTGGGTGCCCTCCGGAAGGCTCCGGGACAGCCGGACCACCGTGGCGCCCGCGGCGGCCAGCGCCTCGGCGGTCGCCAGCCCGATCCCGCGGCTGGCGCCGGTGACCACGGCGAGGCGCCCCTCCAGCGGCATCACTCGCCCGAGCGCCCGTGGACCAGGCGGAGGAACTCCTCGCGGCTCCGGATGTCGCTCCGGAAGATGCCGCGCACCGCGCTGGTGACGGTGCGGGAGTTCTGCTTTTCCACCCCGCGCATGGCCATGCAGAGGTGCACCGCCTCGATCAGGACCCCGACGCCGTGGGGCTCGAGGACCTCCATGATGGCGTCGGCGATCTGGTCGGTCAGCCGTTCCTGCACCTGGAGCCGGCGGGCAAAGACCTCCACGATGCGCGGCAGCTTGGAGAGGCCCACGATCCGGCCATTGGGAATGTAGGCCACATGGGCCCGGCCGAAGAACGGCAGGAGGTGGTGCTCACAGAGCGAATACAGCTCGATGTCCCGCACCAGGATCATGCTGTTGTGCTGTTCCTCGAACAGGGCGTCTCCCACGGCGTCCATCACCGAGAGCCCGTAGCCCCGGGTCAGCCAGCGGAGCGACTTCTCCACCCGCTCGGGGGTCTTGGCCAGCCCATCACGGTCGGGATCCTCGCCCAGGGCACCCAGGATGTGGCGCACCTCGTCCTGGAAGGGCGTGGTGCGGGTGCGGCGGCGGGCCCTAGAAGCCTTCGAAGTCGACATAGTTGCGCGGCGTCTCCCAGAGGCGCAGGCGGAGGGCCAGGGCCGGCGGCAGCGCGGCCCGCAGGATCCCCCAGCAGTAGGTGACGATGTGCTCCGCAGTCGGGATGACCTCGCGGAAGTGGGGCACATCCAGGTTCAGGTTGCGGTGGTCGAGGTGGGCGAGCAACTTCTCCTCGGCCAGCCGCTTCAGTACGTTGATGTCCAGCACGTACCCCGTCTCGGGGTCCACGGCGCCGGTCACGGTGATATCCAGCTCGTAGTTGTGCCCATGATAATTGGGATTGGCGCACACCCCGTAGACCCGCGCATTCCAGTCGTCGGGATACGCGGGATTGTAGAGCCGATGCGCGGCGTTGAAATGCACGCGGCGGGTGACGCTGACTGTCGGCATGCCGGGCTTCCGTCCAGGGTACACGATGCGCTGGAAGATGGCGGGACGGGTACCGGGGTCAAGGCGGCGGGCACCGGCCTTGAACAGCGAAGGCACCGGCCGCACGGACCGGTGCCTCCGAGAGCAGGACGGGGCGACGCCGAAGAGGTTTATTGAAGCCCGACGAAGAAGTTTGGCGCCCTCACCGCTTCTTCTGCCTTCCCCCGGGGGGCGTGGCATCGGATGCAGTATCTGGGCCCTTCACCGGACCTGTTGGCTCAATAACGTGGTTCCTCGACGCCGCCTTCGATCTCGAAGATAGGACCCGAGTCACCGACCGTCAACAAACCCGAGGTACTTCCATGGCGCTCACCCTCGCCGGCGCCGTCGGCGCGCTGCTGGTCTGGATCCTCTTCACGTTCCTGTTCCCGCTCGGACCCGCGGGCGCGGCGGTCCACCTGCTGCTGGGCCTGAGCGGCGCCCTGTTCGTCCGCTGGTGGGCGCTCCGGGGGAGCGGGGACCGCGCCGGATGACCGCGGCGCCCGACGGCAGCCCGGCGCGCGATCCGCTGCCGGCCCTCTTTGCCGGCCTGCTCTACATCCTCCTGCTCGTGGCCCTGCGGGAGATCCTGGCGCCGCCGCTGGTGCTGCCGCTGCTCCTGCTCGCCCTCTGGCCCCTCCGGGGCCGTCCGGGGATCCGCCTGGCCATGGCGATCGCGGTGGCCCTCACCCTGTTCTGGGGCCTCAAGCTCTACGGCGGCCTGCTCGGACCCTTCCTGCTGGCGCTGGCCGTGGCCTACCTCATGGCGCCGGCCGTGGCCCGCCTCGAGCGACGACGGATCGGCCGGGGCGCGGCGATCGGGCTGGTGGCCATCCCGCCCCTCGCGGCCCTGGTGCTGCTGCTCCTCCTGGCCGGCCCGCAGGTCTGGGCCCAGGCGGGAACCCTGGTGTCCGCGCTGCCGCGGTTCGCCACCACGGTGCTGGCGTTCCTCGCCGACTTCCGGACCCGGCTCGAGGGGCTGCCATTCCTCACGATCGAGCAGCGCAGCTGGCTGCACGACCTCGACGCCCAGCAGCTCGCGGGGCTGCTGCAACAGAACGCCCAGGCCGTGCTGGGTGCCCTGGGGGAGTGGGGACTGGCCTTCGGGCGGCGGCTGGGGACCCTGCTCGGATTCCTTGGCTACCTCGTGGTGACCCCGGTCGTGGCGTTCTACCTGCTCCGGGACTGGCAGCCGTTGCTCACCTTCCTGGAGGACCTGATTCCACCGAGCCGCCGGCCCGCCATCGTCGCGTTCATCGAGGAATACGACAATTCCCTCGGCCAGTTCTTCCGCGGGCAGCTGATCGAGGCGGCGCTGGTAGGCACCCTGACCGGGATCGGGCTGGCCCTGCTCGGCGTTCCCAGCGCACTCCTCATCGGGGTGATCGCCGGGATCTTCAACCTGATCCCCTACATCGGCCTCGCCATCTCGGCCCTGCCGGCGCTGGTGGTGGCGCTCACCATGCCGGACCCGGTCACCGGGCTGCTCAAGGTGGGTGGCGTTTTCCTGGTGGTGCAGTTCATCGACGGGTCGGTCACCGGGCCGCGCATCGTGGGCGGCTCGGTGGGCCTCCATCCGGTCGTGACGATGCTCGCGCTGGCGTTCGGCGGGGCAATGCTTGGCTTCGCCGGGCTGCTGCTCGCCGTGCCGCTGGCGGTGCTGCTCAAGATGGTGGGCGTCCGGCTGCTGGTGGAGTACCGGGCGAGTCGTGTGTACGCGGCGTAGGGCCGGCAGGACGGAAGGACGGCAGCGCACGCAACCAGGTGCGGACTTGCGGCGCTAGATCTCCCAGTTGGACCAGACCACCGCTCCCGCCGGCTGATCCGGCTCTTCGTGGCGCGCCAGCGTCATGCGCAGGTCGGTCCAGTGGGCCCGATAGCCCAGGTGCACCAGGCGGAGGTAGGCATCACTGCACGCCGTTTGGCAGCGAAAGGCGACCCGGCGAAGGTCGGCGGCGAGCGCTGCCGCCTCGAGCCCGGCGACCAGATTCTCGAAGCCGTCGCCGGTGGCGGCCACCAGCTTGAGCACCCGCAGTTCATCCGCCGGCCGCCCCGCCGCGAGCGCCGCGGTGTGATACAGCGCCAAGCCGGTCAGTTCCCCCGCCCCATCCCGCACCAGCAGGGTATCGCCGATCCGCAGGTCGGCGGTGATCGTGAGTTCCCGGGTGAAGTCGGTCCCCGGTTGCAGCCGGGCGGTGAGCTGGCGGCAGGCCGCGAGCCGCTCGGCCCGCGCCGGACCGGCGCCGGAGAGCACCTCCGGATGCAGCCCGGGCCGTCGGGAGAGGTCGCGCACCAGGGTGACCGTGAGGTGCCGCGGCACGAAGCCCAGCCGGCTGTAGAAGCCGATGTTCTCGATGGTGCGGGGCATGGTCTCGAGTCCGATGGTGCGGGCACCCCGCTCCTTGAGCCAGGCGATCCCCGCGACCAGCATCGTCTTGCCGAGGCCGGCGCCCTGCCGGTCGGGCCGCACGGCGAGCGGCCCCATCCACCCCTCGCGCCCGGAGAGGTGGGCAATATTGAAGGCGCACAGGACGCCATCGGCGTCGCGCCAGACCATCGCCCCGTCCCCGGCATCGTCCAGGGCGTAGCGCCAGATCACGGCGTTCAGGTGGGGGACCCGGACCCCGCTCATGCCGTCGCGGCGGTAGCGGTCGGTGAAGGCTTCCGAGAACACCCGGTTGAGCGCGTCGATGTCCCGGGTGGTCGGGCGCTCCGGCCCCTGCACGTCGCGGTCAGGCAGCCAGGCCATCGCCCACCCCCGCGGCCTCGTCGCGCACTCGCGCGATGCCCCGCTCCACATCGAAGTCCACCCGCAGCACCCGGTCCATGCCCTCCCGCACCCCCTCGATGTGGGTGATGAGGATGACCTG
>JANRJZ010000213.1:0-6908 GCA_033763675.1 Gemmatimonadota bacterium | reverse complement strand
CCTCGTCCTTGGTGATCAGATCGAGCACCCGCACGCTCGACCCCAGGCCGACCTGTCCGGCGGGGGTCTCCGTGGTGGAAAGCTGGCTCACCTGGGCCAGCCGCTGGTGCAACTGGCCCAGCCGGGCCTGGACGAACTGCTGCCGTTCCAGGGCGGCCTTGTACTCGGAGTTCTCCCGCAGATCCCCCAGTTCCACCGCCTGGGCAATGGCCTGGGGAATCAGGATGTTGAGTTCATGGCTCAGCTGCTCGATCTCCGCGCCGAGCTTGGCCCGCATCTCGCGAATCATGGGTCTTCCGGAAAAAAAGGAAACGGCCCGGACCAGAGCCGAAGCTCGCCCGGGGCGTTTAAGGTTCAATTGCCTTTACTATTATACCGATAGCCGTTGCGCGGGGCCATACCATGAATGCCAATGCATTGTGGTGCAAGATCTTACGGTCATCGACCGGGGCGCCGGTCCGGGGGTAACGTTGCAGAATCGAACATGGCGGGGATGGGGTCTGGCGCTGGCGCTGCTGCTGGCCCCCGCGACGGGGGTGGCGGCCCAGGAATTGGATCCGGGCCCGGCCATCGCGCCGCCCGAGGTGGCCGACACGCTGCTGGCGGATGTCCGCGCCGGAGACACGACCATCGTGATCGAGGCCCGCTACGCTACCGGCAACAACTTCACCGGCGCTCCGCTGCCGGGGTATGGCCCGAACCGGATCTACCTACGTCGGGAAGCGGCCGCGGCGCTGGCGCGGGTCCAGCAGCGGCTCGCGACCGGCGGGATGGGGCTCAAGGTCTTCGACGGCTACCGGCCGGTCCGCGCCACGCTGGCCATGGTGGAGTGGGCGCGCCGGACGGGACAGATGCACCTGATCGAGGCGGGGTATATCGCCAGCCGGAGCCGGCACAACCTGGGCCTGGCGGTGGACCTGACGCTGGTGGACTGGTCGGTCGGGGGCCGGGAGGTGGACATGGGGACGCCCTACGACACGTTCTCCGAGCAGGCCCACTGGGCCAATGCCACCGGGCGGACCCTGCGCTACCGCCAGCTGCTCCGCCAGGTGATGGAGGCCGAAGGGTTCCGGCAGTACGACCTCGAGTGGTGGCACTACAGCTACGAGGTGCCGGGAGCGCCGGTGGCGTTCGATGTGGAGGTACGGTAGGCGGGATTGGACGGTCGGGCACCAGGCGTGCCCTTACTGTCGGCCGTCGTGCCGTCCTGCCGTCCTGCCGTCCTGCCGTCCTACCGCCGCCGCCACGCTTCCACGTTCCGCGCCAGCTGCCGGGCGTGGACCTCAAGATGCTCCGCGTACACCTCGAGCCAGCGCTCCGCGCCGTAGGTCGGGTGCTCCGTGTGCCGGCCGGTGCGGGCCCAGGCGGCGTCGCTGAGCCGTTCGAGGAGGGGGACCGTGTTGGCCCGCACGGCCCGGATGGTGGCGAGCGCCAGCGGGATGGGGTGCGCGTGGTAGTCGAGGGTGCGCGCCCACTGATCCTGGTCGTAGCCCAGGATCAGCGGATCGGGCTCGGCGAGGAGGTAGCGGATGCGCATGTGGGCGTTGGTCTCGCTGTCGGCGCAGTGGACCACGACCTCATGCGCGGACCAGGCCCCGGGGCGGGGTCGCCACTGGAGCGCCTCGGCGGGCAGGGTGGCGAGGGCGGCCTCGAAGAGGTCCGGACCGTTGCGATAGCGGGTGATGAGGGCGGCACGTTCGGCGGCGGTCATTGGAATCTCCAATCGGGCCATTGACGCACCTGTGCCCCGGGATCGTGACAGGTGGGCGCCGGGCTGGGGTTTAGACCGTGTCCCAGGATTGTCGTGTATTCTACTCAGATTTCTTGACTCTCCCGTAGCTGACCGCTATTCTCTCGCTGGCATTTCCATGCCCTTCTGTCCCCCCCGTTGATCGACAGGATGCGCGCGCTGATGTCCCAGACCCCCGTCCGGTGGCTCCGTCGCGGAGCGCCGGTCCTCCTGCTTGCTGCGGCCATGCTGGCCGCGGGCTGTGCCCCCGATCAGTATCCCCAGACGACGCTGCTTCCCCGCGCCGACTTTGCGCGCGAGGCGGACACGCTCATGCGCCAGACCCTGCTCTGGGCCACGATCGTGTTCGTGCTGGTCGAGGGGGCGCTGCTCTTCGCCATCTGGAAGTTCCGCAACCGGCCGGGCGCGGCGGAACCGGTCCAGACCCACGGCAACACCACCCTCGAGATCGTGTGGACCATCATTCCGGCGTTCATCCTGGCGATGATCGCGGTGCCCACGGTGCGGACCATCTTCAAGACCTCCCAGCGGCCGGGCCCCGGCGCGCTGCAGGTGGAGGTGATCGGGCACCAGTGGTGGTGGGAGTTCCGCTATCCGGAGCTCGGGATCACCACCGCCGGCGAGCTGGTGGTGCCGAGCGGGCGCACGGTCTCGCTGGAGATGACGACGGCGGACGTGCTCCACAGTTTCTGGCTGCCCCAGTTCGCGGGCAAGCGGGACGTCTTCCCCGGCCGCTACAATAACCTCTGGTTCAAGGCCGAGGTCGAGGGCAACTTCCCGGCGCAGTGCGTGGAATTCTGCGGCGTCCAGCACGGCCGCATGGCCTACCGGATCGTGTCGGTCACGCCCGAGGCGTTCGACGCCTGGGCCGCCAACTTCAACGCTCCCCCGAAGGACTTCAGCGCCGACTCCACCGCGAACCCCCTGGTGCGCGAGGGCCAGCGGCTGTTCACCGCCAAGGGCTGCGGCGGCTGTCACGCGATGTACCCGGCGCTGCCGCTGATCGGCCCGAACCTGCACCACGTGGGGAGCCGGAGCCACATCGCCGCGGGGACGCTGGAGAACACGGACGAGAACCTGGCCCGCTGGATCAAGAATCCCCAGGAGTGGAAGACGGGGGTCCTGATGCCGAACCTCGGGTTGACCGACCAGGAGACCGCGGCGATCGTGGCCTACCTGCGCGCAAACCAGTAAGGACGCACACACATGGCAACGACTGCACTGGAACACGCCCCCGCGCATCACGAGGAGGCCACCGGGATCTGGAGCTGGATCACCACGGTGGACCACAAGCGCATCGGCATCATGTACGGGGTCACGGCGTTCCTGTTCTTCCTGCTGGGCGGCCTCGAGGCCCTGGTCATCCGGATGCAGCTGTGGGGTCCGGACGGGCGGCTGGTGAGCGCCGAGGTGTACAACCAGCTCTTCACCATGCACGGCACCACCATGATCTTCCTGGGGGTGATGCCGCTCTCGGCCATGTACTTCAATTACATGATCCCGCTGCAGCTCGGGGCCCGGGACGTGGCCTTTCCCCGGCTCAACGCCTTCAGCTACTGGGTGTTCCTGGCGGGCGGCCTGATCATCAACGCGAGCTGGTTCTTCGGCGCGGCGCCCAACGGGGGCTGGTTCGGCTACGCCAACCTCACCTCCGCCCAGTACTCCCCCGGGCTCAAC
This sequence comes from Gemmatimonadota bacterium, assembly GCA_033763675.1. Taxonomy (GTDB): domain Bacteria; phylum Gemmatimonadota; class Gemmatimonadetes; order Gemmatimonadales; family GWC2-71-9; genus JADJOM01. The sequence continues at coordinate 3,481 of JANRJZ010000213.1, read as the reverse complement.
ATCGACTTCTGGACCGTGGGCCTGCAGATCTTGGGCGTGGCGTCGCTGGCGGCGGCGGTCAACTTCTTCGTCACCACGATCAACCTCCGCGCGCCCGGTATGGGGATGATGCACATGCCGATGTTCGTCTGGATGAGCTTCATCACCCAGATCCTGCTGCTCCTCTCCTTCCCGATCATCACGGTGGCCTTGGTCCTGCTGATGATCGACCGGAGCTTCGGCACCCATTTCTTCGTCCCGGCGGGCGGCGGCGACCCGATCCTCTGGCAGCACCTCTTCTGGCTGTTTGGCCACCCCGAGGTGTACATCCTGATCCTGCCGTCCTTCGGGATCGTGTCCGAGATCCTGCCGGTGTTCTCCCGGAAGCCGCTGTTCGGCTACGCGGCGATGGTCTTCAGCGGCGCGTTCATCGCCTTCGTGGGCTTCGGGGTGTGGGCCCACCACATGTTCTCCACCGGCATGGGGCCGTTCGCCGACGCGTTCTTCGCCCTTGCCACCATGATCATCTCAATCCCGACCGGGGTGAAGATCTTCAACTGGATCGGCACCGTCTGGGGCGGCAAGCTCGAGTTCAAGACCCCGATGCTCTTCGCCCTCGGCTTCATCGCCATGTTCATCATGGGCGGCCTCTCGGGCGTGATGCACGCCTCCCCGCCCGCCGACCTGCAGCAGACCGACACCTACTTCATCGTGGCCCACTTCCATTACGTGCTCTTCGGCGGCGCCATCTTCGCGCTCACCGGCGGGGCGTACTACTGGTGGCCCAAGATGTCCGGCAAGATGCTGGACGAGGGGCTCGGCACGCTCCACTTCTGGCTGATGATGATCGGGTTCAACCTGACCTTCTTCCCGATGCACATCGTGGGGCTCAACGGCATGCCGCGCCGGGTCTACACCTACAGCGCGGAGTCGAACTTCGAGCTGCTCAACAAGATGGAAACGGTCGGCGCCTTCCTGCTCGGCCTGGCCATGCTGGTGTTCATGTGGAACATCTTCAAGACCTGGCGCAGCCACCAGCCGCCGGCCCCGGCGGATCCGTGGAACGGGGCCACCCTCGAGTGGTCCATCCCCTCGCCGCCCCAGCACTTCAACTTCCCGACCCTGCCGCAGGTGCACGGCCGGGATGCGCTGTGGGAGATGAAGCGGGTCGCGGGCGGAACGCTCCCGGAGCCGACCCCCGTGGCCCACGACGCCGTGCCGATGCCCAACCCCTCCTGGAAGCCGCTGGTGGCCGCGCTGGGCGTGGCGATCACCCTGAGCGGGTTCATCGGCGGGTCGCACCTGTGGGTGCATCTGGTGGGCCTCGTGGTCCTGTTCTACGGGGTGTACGCGTGGGCCTTCGAAGATCCGTTCGCCGCCACCGGGCACTGAGCCGCCACCCTCACCTGGAGACCGACCGTGGCGACTGCGCACGCGCACGCTGACGATCATCATTACACCGCGACCGGCATCGACAACCGGAAGCTGGCCATCTGGACCTTCATCGGGTCCGAATGCATGTTCTTCGCCTCCCTCATCGGCACCTACCTGGTGTACAAGGGGCGCGACGTCGTGGGCCCCAAGCCGCACGGGGAGTGGCTGCTGAACGGGGTGGCCCAGGAACAGATGCTGGAGATCCCGCTGGTCACCTTCGGCACCGCGCTGCTGCTGTTCAGCTCCTTCTTCGTGGTGCTGGCGCTCAACGGCGCCCAGAAGGGGAACCGGAAGCAGCTGATCGGCTGGCTGCTCGCGACCATCGTCTGCGGGGTCTTCTTCGTGGGGATGCAGGTGTACGAGTTCAACCACTTTGCCCACCGGGGCATGGGCTACACCACGAACCTGTTCTCCTCCACCTTCTACACCCTGACCGGCTTCCACGGCACCCACGTCACCCTGGGCCTGGTCTGGCTCGTTTCCGTGCTGGTGGTGGCGCTCCGCGGCAAGCTGCCGCCGGCGAAGGCGCTCAACCTGGAGATGGCGGCGCTCTACTGGCACTTCGTGGACGTGGTCTGGATCGTCATCTTCCCCGTCGTCTACCTCATTCGCTGAGCCGGCCGAACATGACTGCTACCGCCCACGCTCCCGCGCACGCCGACGGGCACGCCCACCCGACCTGGCAGACCTACACCAAGGTCGCGCTGATCCTCTTCGCGCTGACCGCCCTCGAGGTCGGCGCCTACGAAGTGGTGCACCGGCACAGCCCGGCCGGCCTCGCCACCGTGCTGGAGCCGGTCGTGGTGGAGGTGCTGCTCCTCCTCTCCGCCATCAAGTTCGCGCTGGTGGCGATGTTCTACATGCACCTCAAGTCCGACGGGAAGCTGCTCACCACGATCTTCTCGTTCTCCCTGCTCCTGGCCGCGGTGATCATCGGGGCGCTGATGATCATCTTCTTCTACCTCTACCAGCACGCGCCGACGGTGAATCAGCTGAAGTAGGGCGGTCGGGCGGTAGGATGCACGTAGGGTCGGGGTCCTCGCGGATCCCGACCCCTTTTCTTGCCGCCCACCCGCCCACCCGCCGCATCGCCCAATCGCCCAATCGCCCAATCGCCGAACCCCTACCAGCTGTCCCCACCCCCCGCAGGCGGCCAGGCGCCGAAGGCCCGGCGCAGCAGGGCCACCTGCCCGGCGTGGTAGCTGTTGTGCGCCACCATCTGCCACAGCACATCCTGCCCGGTTTCCCCCTTCCTGGGGTGTACCACCCGGGAGCCGAGTCCCTGGAGGCCGGCCTCCGCGGCCCAGTTCACCAGCCGCTCTACCTGGAGCCGGAAACGCGCGACCTCCGCCTCCCATTCCGCCGCCGAAGGCGGAGCCAGGCCGGGCCAGCTCACGTCGGCGTGGTCGGGGTAGGGAACCTCGGGCCCGGCCAGCGACCGGAGCTCGTAGTCCATCCAGTAGTTCATGTGCCAGACCAGCTGCCAGATCGTATGGGGGGCCCCGGCCAGCGGGCGGCCCGCCAGCTCGACCGGGATCCCCTCGACGCAGGCCACGGGGTCCACATGGGCGCCCCGTCCGTGCAGCAGGTCGCGCAGGACGCGGTTGGGCATGGGGGCTACCCTCCAGTGGCCAGGCAGGTGGCGATCGTGGTCTCGGCGCCGGCGGCGGAAGGCGCGCCGCGGAGCGCCAGCGCCGCCGCTTCGAGGCAGGCCACCTCTTCGACTTCCAGGGCGTCGAGGTCGAACGGAACCGGATCAAGCCCGGCGTACCCGGGGAACCGGTCCTGGATGGGGCAGCCGTTCTCCAGCAGCCGGCCATCCAGCGTGAGCATGGCGCGTCCGATCAGGCGGCAGACGAGGGGTCGCCCGGTGTAGGCCAGGCATTCGCCGGCGGAGCCCAGGACGGGGCAGGGGAGGTCGGACAGCGCCTCCGCAATGGCGTCGAAGCGATCGTCCCCGATGGCGGCGATGTCCCATGGCGCCTCCCACTCCGGGGCCAGCTGCTGCAGCTTCGCGAGGGCCCGGTCGGCGCGGGCGAGAATCCCGGCCCGGTGTTCGGGCGGGAGC
>JANRJZ010000212.1:0-17948 GCA_033763675.1 Gemmatimonadota bacterium | reverse complement strand
GACGGGGGGATCTACTGGTACCACCCCCACGTCCGGGACGACATCCAGCAGGACCTCGGCCTGTACGGCAACATCCTGGTGCAGCCGGCGAGCGCCGCCTGGCCAACCGCGCGGGAAGAGTTCCTGCTGCTGGATGACCTGCTGCTGGGGGACGATGGCCTGGTGCCCTACGGCCGGGACACCGCCACCCACGCCGCAATGGGCCGGATGGGGAACCTGCTGCTGGTGAACGGGGAGCCGCGCTGGCGGCGCACCGCCCGGCAGGGGGAGCGCATCCGGCTGTTCCTCACCAACGCGGCCAGCGCGCGGACCTGGAACCTCTCCTTCAGCGAACCGACCCGGATGGAGCTGGCGGGGGGAGACATTGGCGGGTACGCCGAGCCGATCCCCGTGGACCACATCGTCCTGGCCCCGGCGGAGCGGCAGGTGGTGGATGTGGCGTTCCCGCGCCCGGGCCGGTACCTGCTGCTCAACCGGGTGCGGGCGCTGGATCATGTGCTGGGCCGTTTCTTCTCCCAGGTGGACACCCTCGGCGTGGTGCAGGTGTACCCCGAGACGCGGCGGAGCCCCGCCCCTCCCCTCCAGTGGCGCGACACCGCCCTGGCGCGGGAGCTGGCGGCGTTCGTGGCGCGGGCGCCCGAGGCGGAGGCGCGTACCCTGGAGCTCGGGGTGAGCTTCTCCGGCCTCCCCTTCGTGGCGGAGCGGCTGATGCGGCTCGACTCGATCTACTTCATGCCGGTGGAGTGGGCCGGGACCATGCCGGGGATGAACTGGGCCACCACCGCGGCCCAGGCCCGCTGGCGGCTCCGGGATCTGGCCACCGGGCGGGATAACCACGACATTCACTGGCGCTTCCGCCGGGGCGGCCTGCTCCGCCTCACCCTGGTGGGGGCGCGGGACGTGCTGCACGCCATGCAGCATCCGATCCACCTGCACGGCCAGCGATTCCTGGTGCTGGCGGTGGGCGGGATTCCCAACCATCATCTGGTCTGGAAGGACACCGTGCTGGTCCCCGCCGGGGGCACGGTGGAGTTGCTGGTGGACCTCTCCAATCCCGGCCCCTGGATGCTGCACTGCCACATCGCCGAGCACCTGGGTGCCGGCATGATGACCACGATCACCGTCGAGGAGGAATGATGTGCCGTTGTTCCGCGCTGCTCGCGCTGGCTGCCTTCACGCTCGCCCCGTCGCTCGCGGCCCAGCGGCCGACCCTCTCCCCCAACGCCCGGCGCTACGTGAGCGTGGATACCGGCACGGTGGCGATCACCTCCGTGCTGCTGGTGGACGGCACCGGGCTCCCGGCGCGGCCCGACCAGACGGTGGTCTTCAGCAACGGGCGCATCACCGCCGTCGGGCCGAGCGCCACGACCAGGCCGCCGGCGGGGGCGCTGGTGATCGACGGCGCGGGACATACCCTCATCCCCGGCATCGTGGGGCTGCACGACCACCTGTTCTACACCGCGTCCGGCGGCCGCAGCGTCACCATGAGCTTCACCGGACCCCGGCTCTACCTGGCGTCAGGCGTCACTACCATCCGCACCACCGGCAGCCATGCGCCGTACGCCGACGTGAACCTCAAGCGAAGCATTGACGCCGGCCGGAGCGCGGGACCGCGGATCCACGTGACCGCACCCTACCTCACCGGGGCCGGCGGCGGCGGGTCCATGGCAGTGGCCACGACTCCGGAGGAGGCGCGGCGGTTCGTGGCCTACTGGGCGGAGGAGGGGGCGGAGTGGATCAAGTTCTACACGACGATCAGCCGGGAGAGCATGCGGGCCACCGTGCAGGAGGCGAAGCGCAAGGGGATCCGCACCACCGGGCACCTCTGTTCCGTCACCTTCCAGGAGGCCGCCGAACTGGGGATTGATGATCTTGCCCACGGCGCGTTCACCGCGAGCGACTTCCTGGTGAACAAGAAGGTGGACGAATGCCCCGCGGACGCCTTCGCGGCGCAGGACACCCTGGTCAAGGCCGGCGGCCCGGTGGCGGACGCGATCATCCGCACCCTCATCGCGCGGAAGATCAGCGTCACCAGCACCCTGCCGGTGCTGGAGGCCCTCTACCCCGGGCGTCCCGTCACCGACGAGCGCTCGCTCAGCCTCATGGATCCGGCGGTGAAGACCGCCTACCTCGCCGATCGGGCGTTCATTGACACCTCCAGCACCTGGCCGCTCCGGGTGGAGGGGCTCAAGCAGCAGATGGGCTGGGAGCTCGCCTTCTACCGCGCCGGCGGGCTGCTCGGCAACGGCGTGGACCCGACGGGGAACGGCGGCGCGCTGCCGGGCTTCGGCGACCAGCGGGGCTACGAGCTGCTGCGCGAGGCGGGGTTCACCACCGAGGAGGCGGTGCAGGTCTCCACCCTGAACGGCGCGAGGATCCTGCGCCATGAGCAGGACTTCGGCTCGGTGGAGAAGGGCAAGCTGGCGGACCTGGTGCTGCTCCGGGGCGACCTCACCACCGACGCCGCGATCATCCGCAACGTGGTCACCGTCTTCAAGGACGGTGTCGGGTATGATCCCGACAAGCTGCTGGCGGACGTGAAGGGCCGCGTGGGGGTGAATTGACCGGTCGCGCCCTCCTCGCGGCGCTGCTCCTCCTGGCTCCCCCTGCGCTCCGGGCGCAGGGGGAGCCGCGCGATACGCTGGGGCTCCGCCCGGCGTTCCGCCTGGTGGACCAGTTCGCGGCGCAATTGCTCGCGCAGGAGGGCACCCCGGGGCTGGCCCTGGCGCTGGTGGACCGGCGCGGACTCATCACGGTGCGGACCTACGGCTACGCCGACCTCGAGCGGAAGCTGCCGGTCACGCCCCAGACCCGGTTCCAGATCGGCTCGATCTCCAAATCGTTCACCGCCATCGCGCTGCTGCAGCTGGCGGACGAGGGACGGTTCGACCCCAACCGGCCGGTGCGGAACGTCCTCTCCTGGTTCAACCCGCGAACCGAGTGGCGCCCGGTCACCGCCCACGATCTCCTCACCCACACCTCCGGCCTCCCCGCCGACCGGGACGACGTGCCGTCCTCGAAGGCGCAGGCGTACATGGCGCGGGAACGGACCCTGGGCTCCGCGCCGGGAAGCCACTGGGCCTACTCCAACATCGGCTACCAGGTGCTGGGGGTGCTGCTCGAGACCCTGGAGCGGGAGCGCTACCCGGCGATCATCCGCCGCCGGCTGCTCGGGCCCCTCGGCATGGACGCGACGCTGGCGGAGTTCACCCACGAGCATCGGCTGGCCATGGCCAAGGGCTACGCGCCGCTGTTCGACGACCGCCCCGCCCGCCGCGGCGACCCGCTCGTGGAGGCGCCATGGATCGAGTACGGCTCGGGGGACGGGAGCCTCGTCTCCACCCCGGCGGACCTGGGCAGGTACCTCACGATGTTGCTCAACCGCGGCGCGGGCCCCGACGGCCGGCTCCTGTCGGAACGGGGCTACGCCGCGCTGATGCAGCCGCGGGCTCCCGTCGGGGAGGGTGGCGCGCAGTACGGCTACGGGATGTTTCTCGGCACCCTCGACGGCCGCCCCAGCTTCTGGCACAGCGGCGGGATGCTGGGCTACAGCAGCTTCCTGATCGGGGAGCCGGCGCTCGGCGTGGGGGCGATCGCGTTCGTGAATGGACCGGGTGATCCCGGCGGCATGGCGCGCTTCGCGCTCCGGGCGCTCGCCGCGGCGATGCGGGGAGACTCCCTGCCAGCGCTGCCGCCGCCCGCGGACCCGCTGCGGGTGGACAGCGCCGCCCAATACGCGGGACTGTATCACGGCCCGTCCGGGGACACCCTCCGGTTCGAGGCCAGCGGCGATTCGCTGCTGCTGGTGGAGCCGCACTGCCGCACCGCCCTCGAGCCCCGCGGCGACGACAGCTTCCTCGGCCCGGTGCCACGCTTCGCGCGCTTCCCGCTGCGCTTCGCGCGGGATTCGGGGCGGGTGATCGGCGTGGCCTATGGCGGCGACTGGTACGTGGGGGAGCGCTACCGCGGGCCGCTCCGGTTCCCCGCGCCGGCGGCGTGGAGCGCCTATGTGGGCCACTACCGCATCATGCAGCCGTGGCGGCCTGCGTTCCGGGTGATCCTCCGCCGGGGCCGGCTGTACCTGGTGGACCCGGAGGGTGGCGAGGAACCCCTCACCCCGATCGGCAACGGGGAATTCCGGGTCGGGGACGTGTACTCGGCCGAGCGACTCGTCTTCAGCGATGTGGCGGACGGCCAGGCGCTGGTGGCCACGCTGTCGGGGATGCGGTATTACCGGGCGTTTACGCCGTAGCGGCGGCAGGACGGCAGGACGGCAGGACCACAACGGTCGCGCAGTGAGGCGCTGCTGCCGGGGAGCGGCGGCGCGTGCGCCGCGCGGCGGTCTCAACAATCCTCTGCGGCCACGCGTCGACGCGACAAGGCGGCTGCGCCGAACGGAGGGCGGCCACCCTCCGACGCGACAACGCGGTTGCGTCGCCAGCCGGCCTCCAAGGGGCGGGGACAAGCTCCGCCCCTGCAACATGACTCCTCCTTCCCCGGATGCCTGATGCGCGCACCAATGATCGTGGTAGGCCTCCTCCTCGCCGCGTGCGGCGGCCCGAAATATGACGTCATCATCCGCGGCGGCACGGTCTACGACGGCACCGGCGCCCCGGGGGTGGTGGCGGACGTCGGCATCCGCGGCGACTCGATCGCGGCGGTCGGCGACCTCTCCGCGGCGAAAGGAACGGTGGAGGTGCCCGCCACGGGGATGGCGGTGGCGCCGGGCTTCATCAACATGCTGAGCTGGGCCAACGAGGCGCTGCTGGTGGATGGCCGCTCCCAGAGCGACATCCGCCAGGGCGTCACCCTCGAGGTGTTCGGCGAGGGGGAGTCCATGGGCCCCTGGAACGACAGCATGAAGGCGGAGGTGCGGGCGGGGATGGGGGCGATGCAGTTCGACATCACCTGGACCACCCTCGGCGAGTACCTCGACACCCTGGCCGGGCGCGGCATCTCCACCAACGTGGCGAGCTTCGTGGGCGCGGCCACGGTGCGGCAGCATGTGCTGGGGCATGCGTCGCGCGCCGCCACCGCGGAGGAGCTGGCCCGGATGGAGGCGCTGGTGGACCAGGCCATGAAGGAAGGGGCCGTGGGACTCGGCAGCTCGCTGATCTATGAGCCGGGAATGTTCGCCACCACCGACGAACTGGTGGCGCTCTCCAGGGTGGTGGCGAAGTACGACGGCCTCTACATCTCCCACATCCGGAACGAGAACGACAGCCTGCTGGATGCGGTGGATGAGCTCCTCGACATCGCGCGGCGGGCGGGGGTGCGGGCGGAGGTCTATCACCTCAAGGCGGCGGGCCGGGCCAACTGGGGGAAGATGGACGAGGTGATCCGCCGGCTGGAGGCGGCCCGTGCCGAGGGACTCACGATCACCGCCGACATGTATCCGTATCCGGCCAGCGCCACCGGGCTCGACGCCATCATGCCCGGCTGGGTGCGGGAGGGCGGGTTCGACGCCTGGCGGGAGCGGCTCATGGACCCGGCGGTGCGGCGGCGGCTCAAGGCGGAGTGGCGGGCCCGGGGCGGCGCCTTCGCGGGGCCGGGGGGGCCGGAGGGGGTGCTGCTGGCGGGGTTCCGGCAGGACAGCCTCAAGCACTACACCGGCAAGCGGCTCTCGGAGGTGGCGGTGCTCCGGGGGACTTCGCCCGAAGACGCGGCGATGGACCTGGTCATTGCCGATCGGAGCCGGGTGGACTGCGTCTACTTCACGATGTCGGAGGACAACCTGCGGAAGCAGATCGTGCTGCCGTGGGTCAGCTTCGACTCCGACGCCGCCTCGATGGCGCCCGAGGGGATCTTCCTCCGGGGGAATCCCCATCCGCGGGCGTACGGCACCTTCGCGCGGGTGCTCGCCAAGTACGTGCGCACCGATTCGGTGCTAACCCTCCCGGACGCCATCCGGAAGCTCACCACCCTGCCGGCGAAGAACCTGAACATCGCGCGGCGGGGAACGCTGGCGCCGGGGTTCCATGCGGACGTCGTCGTGTTCGATCCGGCCACCATCCAGGATCACGCCACCTTCGAGCGGCCGCATCAGTACGCCACGGGTGTCTCGCAGGTGTTCGTGAACGGGGTGCAGGTGATCCGGGATGGCGAGCACACCGGGGCCAAGCCGGGGCGGGCGGTGCGGCGCATTTAGGCGCGGGAACTGCCGACACGGAAGCACGGAGGGCCCACGGAAACCGCACCGGGCTTCCGGTTTGTTCAGTTTCATGTCACTTTGTCCCCGTTTCCCCGTTTCCCCGTTTCCCCGTTTCATCAATGGTCCAAGGATCTCGCATGATCCGGCATCGTTCGGCTGCCGTGGCGCTCGCGCTGCTTGTCGCCGCCTGTGGCGCACCCCAGGCCAGCACCACCTCCCCCGCCCCGGCCGCCGCGCCGGCCGCCGGCGCCCAGGCCACGAAGCCCGACACCACCAAGCCGGCCAAGCCGAAGATCAAGCCCTTCAAGGACCTGATCACCGACAAGGCCAAGGCGGACAGCGGCCTGTTCATCGTCTGGACCCAGGGCGACTCCACCTTCTACGAGATCCCGAACGGCGTCCTGGGCCGGGAGATGCTGCTGGTCAGCCGGATCGCGCGGACCGCCACCAACATCGGGTACGGTGGAGAGCAGACCAACGAGACCGTGGTGCGCTGGGAGCGGCAGGCCGACCGGATCCTGTTCCGCACCGTGTCCTACCTCAACGTGGCCGCGGAGTCGCTCCCGATCTCCCGGGCGGTCAAGGCCGCAAACTTCGAGCCCATCGTCGCCAGCCTGCCGATCGTCGCTTACAACAAGGACACCACCGCCGTGCTGGTGGACATCGGCAAGCTGTACGCGACCGACGTGGCGCTCCTCGGCCTCGACCGGGGACGGCGGGAGACCTTCGCCGTCCGGCGGCTGGATGATGCCCGGAGCTACCTCGGGAGCGCCCGCAGCTACCCCACCAACATCGAGGTCCGCGCGGTCCTCACCTATGATGCCGGCAAGCCCCCGTCCAACCAGGAGACCGGCACCATCACCCTGGAGATGGCGCACTCGATGATCCTGCTGCCGGCCGTCCCGATGCCGTCGCGGCGCTGCGACTACCGGGTGGGGTACTTCAGCATCCAGCAGACCGACTACGGCCGCGACGCCCAGCGGGCCGAGAGCCGGTGCTACATCTCCCGCTGGCGGCTGGAGCCGAAGGACACGGCGGCGTTCCAGCGCGGCGAGCTGGTGGAGCCGGTCAAGCAGATCGTCTATTACATCGACCCGGCCACGCCGCTCAAGTGGCGCCCCTACCTCAAGCAGGGGGTGGAGGACTGGAACAAGGCATTCGAGTCCGCCGGGTTCCGGAACGCCATCACCGCGAAGGACCCGCCCACGCCCGAGGAGGATCCCGAGTTCGACCCGGAGGACGCCCGCTACTCGGTGATCCGCTACTTCCCGAGCGACATCCAGAACGCCTACGGGCCGAGCGTGGTGGACCCGCGGAGCGGGGAGATCATCGAGAGCGACATCGGCTGGTTCCACAACGTCATGAACCTGCTCCGCAACTGGTACCTCATCCAGACCGCCGCGGTGAACCCGAAGGCGCGCGGGGTGAAGTTCGAGGACGAGGTGATGGGCGAGCTGATCCGCTTCGTCTCGGCCCACGAGGTGGGGCACACCATCGGGCTGCCGCACAACATGAAGGCCTCGAGCAGCTACCCGGTGGACAGCCTCCGCTCGGCCAGCTTCACCCGGCGGATGGGAACGGCGCCGTCCATCATGGACTACGCCCGGTTCAACTACGTGGCGCAGCCGGGGGACGAGGGGGTGGCGTTCAATCCCGCCATCGGCATCTACGATCACTGGGCCATCCGCTGGGGCTACCGTCCCATCATCGAGGCCACCACGCCCGACGCCGAGAAGCCGGTGCTGGACAGCTGGGTGCGGGAGCATGAGGGGGACCCGATGTACCGCTTCGGGGACCCGAGCAGCATCGACCCGACCAGCCAGACCGAGGACCTGGGCGATGATGGGGTGAAGGCGAGCCGCTACGGCATCGCCAACCTCAAGCGGATCCTGCCGTCCCTCCCGCAGTGGGCCTTCGAGCAGGGGGGCGACTACAGCCAGCTGCAGGAGATGTACCTCCAGGTGCTGGGGCAGTGGAGCCGGTACATGGGGCATGTGACGACGATCGTGGGCGGCATCGAGCAGACCCGGAAGGCCCAGGACCAGGCGGGGCCGGTGTATGCGATCGTGCCGAAGGCGCGGCAGCGCGAGGCGGTGCAGTTCCTCGCGGCGCAGGCGTTCGCCACCCCCATGTGGATGCTCGACCGGACGATCCTCTCCCGCATCGAGCACGCCGGCGCGGTGGAGCGGATCCGCACGCGGCAGGTGGCGGTCCTCAACGGCCTGCTGGAGCCGCGGCGGATGCAGCGGCTGGTCGAGTCCCAGGCGGCCATCGGGGCCGAAGCGTACACGCTCGGCGACCTGTTCAGCGACGCGCACGCCGCAGTGTGGGGCGAGCTCCGGAGCGGGCAGCCGGTGGACGAGTACCGGCGCAACCTGCAGCGGGGGTATGTGGAGCGGCTCAACTACCTGATGACCCAGGAACTCCCACCGATCCCGCCGGAGTTCGCGCGCTTCGTCACCGCGACGCCGGTCAGCGTGGCCCAGTCGGACATCCGGGCCTTCGCGCGGGGGGATTTGGAGCAGGTCAGGCGGGAGGCGACGGCGGCGCTGACCCGGATCAACAACCGGGCCACCACGCTGCACCTGCGGGACATCGTGGCGCGGGTGGACCGGATCCTGGATCCCAAGGAGTAGCTGGGCGGCAGGCGGCGCGCCTCGGAGGCTCGCATGGCATTGGGGCTGATCTTCCTGTGGTACATCGTCCTCGGCGTCCTCGTCGCCGGCGGGTTGATCACGCTGATCTCGAGGCGCCTCACGCCCCGGAACGAGCAGGCCGCCTTTGGCCTCCTGCTGATTCCGATCGCGGCCATCTATCTCGTCTTCCTCGCGCACCTCGGCCCGACGGCCGCCCTCAGGGCGGAGCTCCTCCCCGTCATCGGTTTTGCCCTCCTCGGCCTGGCCGGCATGCGCTTCACCCCGGTCCTCATGCTCGGGTACTTTGGACACGGTGTGTGGGACCTCCTCCATGAGGTCCTCATGCTGCTGGGCCGGCTCGAGACGCTCACGGCCATCCCGCTGGCGTACGGGATGTTCTGCGCCGCCATTGACTGGGTGCTGGTCGGTTACTTCTGGACCCGCCGTCACGCCTGGCGGGCCCCCTGACCGCATGTCGCGGCACGCCGTTCGACAGGCCGGAACGGCGATCGCCATTCCCGCCCAGGATGCGCTGGCCGACCGCGCCGTGGTGTGCCAGCTTGTCGGGGGACGCACGGCGGCGCATACTGAGCCGTACGGAGGTATGGCACTACTGTCGAGCGGCACATGCATCCTTCGGTCACCCCACTCGCGGGCATCTTCCGCCTGAACACCGAATTGGTCCTGAATTGCATCTCGGACCTGCCGGACGACCTCGCCCAGCAGCGCGTCGGGGGCACGCTGAACAGCATCGCCTTCCTGGTCGCCCACCTTACCGAGACCCGGCACTACCTGGCCACCCTGCTGGGCCAGCCCATGCCCTCACCCTTCTCGGCGGCGTTCACCAGCGCGCGCAGCATCGAGCAGGCGGGCCCGCTGCCTCCCGTCGCTCTCCTGATCCAGTATTGGGAAGCGATTGCCGCCCACCTCGCGGTCCTCGTGGAGCGCTTCGACACTCCCCAGCTCAGCCGGACCGGCCCGGCGCGGCCCGGCTCCGATGGATCCGCGCTCAGCAACCTCGCCTTCCTGGCACAGCACGAGAGCTACCACCTCGGACAGATTGCCCTCCTGCGCCGGGCCCTCGACCTGCCGCCGATGTCGTACCGGCTGTCCTCCCGCGAGCCCGGTCGGCAGGGAGCCTGACCGCCCACCACCGCCTGCCGGCCAGGGACCCTGATGGCGCTGTCGCCTTCGTCATCGCATTGCCCCAGGCTTACGCCAGGTGCGAGCTGGCCACGGACGGGAGAACACTGGCGACCAACCCCTAGTACCCCGGCCCGCCTCGCCGTACCGGCCGTGGAGGCCCCGCCCTGGCGCCGCGATGACGGTTCGGAGTGCCCGAATGCGCACTGCTTGAGGGGAGGCTCTGGATCGGCTCCCGGGCCCAAGCCTGAGCCCCTGACCCCTAGAGCCCTCGCCTGCCACGGACGGTGCCACCATGCCTGCGCCTGCCTCGCCCGCCCCGGCCTCTGCCAGCCCGCCGCCGCCACGGGGTTTCGCCCTGCCTGGACGGTTCCTTGTGGTCGTCCTGTTCATGGTGCAGTTCATCACCCTGCTCCTGGGCCTGGGCGGCCTGGTGCCCTACCTGCATCAGCAGGGCGTCGATGCGGTTGTCCTCGGGCTGGGCGCCGTGGTGTCCTTCGCGGCACTGCACGCCGTCCTGGGCCTCGCCATGCGCCCCATCCCGGTCCGCTGTCCCACGTGCGGCGGGCGGAGCCGCTTCGCGGGCTTCGGCTGGTGGCCCTTCATCTACCGGTTCAATTGTGGCGGCTGCGGCACCCAGCTTCGGATCGAGGTCGGTGGCCGTTAACGGCGACGGGCCCCCTCCGCGCCTTCCGGGGCCCACCGCCCTGCCCCCCTCAATCCAACGATGGATTGTCCCTGCCGGTGCACCCAGGCTTCTTGGATCTGGAATAGTGCGTGGACTTGCGCCCTGGCTCACGACCGCCCGCTCCCTCCGCGCCTCACAGATTGCAGCGCCCCGGTGCAAGGACACCTCGCATGAAGCGGAAGACGCGCCCCCAGGCCTCCATGCCACTCACCCCCTTGCCCAAGGTCCCCACCGGCATCACGGGGTTCGATGAGATCACCTACGGCGGCCTGCCGCTCGGCCGCACCACGCTGGTGCGGGGCGGCCCTGGGTGCGGCAAGACGGTGTTCGCGGTGCAGTCCCTTGTGAACGCGGCCCGGGACCGCGCGGAACCGGGCATCCTGGTGGCCTTCGAGGAGAACGCCGGCCAGATCGTGGCCAACGCCGCCACCCTCGGGTGGGACATCCCTGCCCTGACCGCGAAACGGCTCTTCTTCCTGGACGCGAGTCTGTCGCCGGAGATGACCCAGTCCGGGGACTTCGACCTGACCCGCCTGCTCAACGTGCTCGAGGCGGTCATCGGGGAATCCGGCGCCCGGCATATCGTGTTCGACGGGATTGATGTGCTGCTGCGGCTGCTCGACGACCCCGTCGCCGAGCGTCGCGAAGTCTATCGGGTCCGCGACTGGCTTTCACGGAGCGGGGTCAGCGCCATCATCACCCAGAAGGTCGGCGCCGAGGACGATCTCAGCTGGCAACACTACAACTTCATGCAGTTCATGGCCGATTGCGTGGTCTCCCTGGGCCATCAGGTGGTGGCCGGCTCCAGCTTCCGCAACCTCCGGGTCATGAAGTACCGGGGATCCGGCTTCCTCGGCGACGAGTTTCCGATCACGATTACCAACGCGGGGATCCAGGTCACCAACCGGGGCCCGATCGAGCTCCACTACCAGGTCACGAACGAACGGGTCTCCTCGGGGCTGCCGCGGCTCGATGCGATGCTCAGCGGCGGGTACTACCGCGGCAGCAACATCCTGATCTCCGGGGCGCCGGGCACGGCCAAGTCCACCCTGGCCGGGCTGTTCGTCGCCGCCGCCTGCGCCCGCGGGGAACGGGCCATGTACGTGAACTTCGACGAAGGCGCGACCCAGATCGTCCGGAACCTGGGATCGGTGGGCATCAGGCTGGCGCCGCACCAGAAGTCGGGGCTGCTCAAGATCTATTCGACCCGCACCCGCGGGCCGAACATCGAGGACCAGTTCGGCGAGCTGCGCAGCGTGATCCGCGCCCACAAGCCGCGGTGCCTGGTCGTCGACCCCCTCTCGGCCCTGTCGAGCAAGCTGGCGCACATCGCCTCCGCCGACGCCACCCAGATGTTCCTCGACTACCTCAAGGCGGAGGGGATCACGATCGTCAACACCTCCCTGCTGGACGGTCCAGACGTAGGGGAGGCCACCGCGACCGGGATCTCCACGATCGCGGACACCTGGATTCACCTGTCCTACGTGGTGCATGAGGGGGAGCGCAACCGCGCCCTGACGATCGTGAAGTCGCGCGGCACCGGCCACTCCAACCAGGTGCGCGAGCTGCGCCTGTCCGACGCGGGAGTCGCCCTGACAGACGTCTTCACCGCCCAGGGGCAGGTGTTGATGGGCGTCGCCCGCTGGGAACGGGAGCAGGAGGAACTGGCGGCGCGGCGGCTGGCCCAGCGGACCTCGGAGATCGCCCGGGTGAAACTGAACAGCGCCCAGGCAGAGGCGGCCGCGCGCCTGACGGTCATCTCTACCGAGATGGAACTCCGCAAGGCGGAGATGGCCCTGCTGGACCTCGAGATGGCCTCGGCCTCCGACGTGCTCGCGACCGACCGGCTGGCGCTCCGGAAACTGCGCCACGCGGACGAGGAAATTCCCGTCCCGGCGCGGAACGGCGGCAAGCGGCACCCGGCCAAGCCGGGAGGCCGGGGCACCAAGCCCTAGGTCCATCAGGCGGACGTGGAGGCGGGTTCAGGTCCCCTTGGACTCGGGATGCAGGGTCGCCCCCCAGTGTTCCTTGAACCCGTGGATCACCACCGGGAGGCCCCGCAGCACGCAGAAGGCCACCGCCACCCACGCCAGCGCCTGTCCCGCCTCGAGGATCCGCCCTCCGAGCACCGCCCTGCCGCTCCCGGCCGCGAATCCCCCCAGCGCCTGGGCGGTCGCCAGCGCCACGAACGCGGCGATCTTGCTCACGCTGTACCCCACCCGCATGACGGTGGACCCCACCAGGAACTTGCCCAGCGCCGTCCGGTGCTGGCTGAAGGGCGCGGCGCCCTGGCTGACCCCGATGCCCCGGAAGGCGTCCGTGATCGTGGTGCGGGCGGTGACGATCACCGGAATCGCGACGGGGATGAGCCGCAGGTAGGCGAAGCAGACCCAGAGCACCAGTTCGTAGGTGCGATCGGCGGCGATATCGAGCACGCTGCCGAAGAGGCTGGTCTGCTGCGTCTTCCGCGCCACCACCCCGTCCACGGTGTCCAGCATGAGCCCCACGAACAGCAGCACGACACCGGCGAGCCGGACCCCGGGAGGAGCCAGGAAGAGCACCAGCACGTTGATGGCGAGGAGCGGCAGGCGGGAGAGGGTAATCCAGTTGGCGAGCACCGGCACCTCCTTGGGGGGGCAGCGCCCTGCCCACGAATGTTCGCCGCGGGTGGGGTTGGTGTCCAGCCGCGCCGCCGACGGTTACTTTCCCCGCCGGCGCCGGCGGAAGCGCCGCGCACCAGTCCCCCATCCTCGAGGCCGGGCATGCACACCACGAAGCTGCTGCGGGCCGCCGGCCTGCTCACGCTGCTGGCCTGTGGCGCCCGCCCGGCGCCGCCGGCGACGACGGCCGAGTACCTCTACCTCTGGACCGCGTCGGCCGACTCCACCCAGCCCGATTTCCTGGCCGTGCTCGACGTGACCGAGGATTCCGCCCGCTACGGGAGCCTGGTCACTACCATGCCCGTGCCGGGCCGCGGGAACCGGCCGCACCACACCGAGCACGAGATGCCGGCGGACCGGCAGCTCTTCGCCAACGGCTTCGGCTCCGGCCAGAGCTTCATCTTCGACCTGACCGATCCGGGGCGGCCGCGGCTCGCGGGGCAGTTCGGGGACCTCGAGGGCTATGCCCACCCGCACTCGTTCCTCCGGCTGCCCGGCGGCAACGTCCTCGCGACCTTCCAGATGCGGCATGACGCCTCGGGCATGACCCCGGGCGGGCTGGTGGAGCTGACCCCCGCGGGCCAGCCGGTCCGCTCCCGTTCGGCCAACGCCCCAGGCCTCGATCCGACGACGCGGGTGTACAGCGCCGGGGTCGTGCCCGCGCTCGACCGCATCGTGACCACCACGACCGACATGGAGGGGGATTCCCCGGCCTCGCGCCAGCTCCAGGTCTGGCGGCTCTCGGACCTGGGCCTGCTCCACACCATCACCCTCCCCGATGGGCCTGCCGGTGGCGAGTCACAGCTCACCGCCGAGCCCCGGCTGCTGGCGGACGGACGCACCGTCCTGGTCTCCACCTTCAACTGCGGCCTGTACCTGATGGAGGGGCTGGAGAGCGACGCGCCTTCCGCGCGCCTGGTGGCGTCCTTCCCGCGAAAGGAGCGCACCTACTGCGCCATCCCTGTCGTCGTGGGGAACTACTACCTGGTGACGGTCCCGGCCTGGAGCGCGGTGGTGAGCCTCGACATCAGCGACCCCGCCGCTCCCCGGGAGGTGGGGCGGGTGACTCTTGGCCCCGACGACGTGCCGCACTGGATCGCCGTCTCCGGGGACCGGCGCCGGGTGGTGATCACCGGCTACGGCGCCCTGAGGAATCGGGTCCTGATCGCCCGGTTCGATTCCGCGACCGGCCAGCTCGCGCTGGATGAGCGGTTCCGCGAGGAGGGGGCCACCGAGCCGGGATTCCGGATGACGGGCAAGCGCTGGCCCCATGGCTGTGGGGCCGACGGCGTGCCCCATGGCGCGGTGTTCGGGAGCCGCTGAGTCGCGGGTCCGGCCGGCCGAGGCGCCCCCGCCTCGCGCCTCCCGGGGCCGTGGAGTAGGTTCTCTCCATGAACTTCAAGCCCGCCGTCTGGCACCCCATCGCCATCGGCCTCGCCGTGCTCAACGCCGGCGCCGCCGCCTTCGCGGCCGCGCAGGCCGAGCCGTGGCACGCCACGGTGCACGTCGGGCTCGCCGCGGCATTCTGGCTGTGGGCCCAGCGGCTCCGTTTCCGCCTGGAGCAGCCCCAGGCCATGGTCGGGAGCGAGATGCTGGACCGGCTCGACGCGCTCGAAAGCGAAGTCAGCGGGATGCGGCGGGAGCTGGGCGAGGCGCAGGAGCGGCTCGACTTCGCCGAGCGGGTCCTGGCGCAGCAGCCGGACCAGCGCAGGCTGGGACCGGAGGACTGACCGCCTGCCTGCCCTGGCCGCCGTTCCGCACCAACCGTGACGCCCGTAGAATTGGGGATGCGCAAGCATGTCCTCCTCTATGGGCTGCTCGGCGGCGTGCTCATCGCCGGGCTCAAGCTCATCGAGTACCGCTGGCTGGTGGTGGAACACTCGGTCGAGATCTACGGTGCCCTCGTAGCCGCGGTCTTCGCCGCCGTCGGCATCTGGCTCGGCCTCCGGCTCACCCGGCCGAAGGAGACGGTCGTGGTGCGCGAGGTCCGGGTCGAGGCGCCGGCCAGCTTCACCCGGGATGACCGCAGGCTCGAGTCCCTTGGCATCACCCCGCGCGAACTGGAGATCCTGGAGCTGATCGCCCAGGGACTGAGCAACCGGGAGATCGCCGAGCGGGTGAATGTCAGCGAGAACACGGTCAAGACCCATTCGAGCCGGGTGTTCATGAAGCTCGGTGCCCGGCGGCGTACCCAGGCGGTCCAGCTGGGGAAGGACCTGCGGCTGATCCCCTGACGGGGGCGCCCCCTGCCCCGGGGGGTGAAACACCCCCTGGTCCCCCACACTTTCGGATGATTTTCCCCGGGATGGCCCGGAATCACCCCTTCGGGTGACGCGCGCGGCGGGGCCGGCCGGTAGACTCGGCCGACCCTCAACCCCCTGGAGCTGCCATGCGGAAGATCGTGCTCACCTTCGGCCTCATCGCCGGCGCCATCCTGTCGGTGATGATGCTCCTGACCATCCCCTTCGCGGACCGGATCGGTTTCGACAAGGGCGCCATCATCGGGTACAGTACGATGGTGCTCGCCTTCCTGATGGTGTATTTCGGGGTCCGGTCCTACCGGGACAACGTGGCGGGGGGCAGCGTCAGCTTCGGCCGGGCCTTCTCGGTGGGCCTCCTGATCGTGGTCATCGCCAGCGCCTGCTACGTCGCCACCTGGCAGTTCATCTACTACCGGGTCACTCCCGACTTCATGGAGAAGTACTCCGCCTATACCCTGGAGAAGGCCCGGAGTGGTGGGGCCAGCGAGGCGGAGATCGCCGCCAAGGCGGAGGAGATGGCGAAGTTCAGCGAGCTGTACAAGAACCCGCTGGTGAACATCGGGTTCACCTTCCTCGAGCCGCTGCCGGTCGGGCTGGTGTTCACCCTGGTGACGGCGGGGGCGCTGAGCCGGAAGCGGCGCGCCGCGGAGCCGGCGGTCGCGTAGCCGGCGGACGCCCCCCCAACGAACTCCCATGGAGCACGACATGCAACTCGGCGCCTTTTCCATCAGCCTCGCCGTCAAGGACCTCGCGGCCTCCCGGAGCTTCTACGAGAAGTTCGGCTTCAAGAGCTTCGGTGGCGATCCGGCCCACAACTGGCTGATCCTCAAGAACGGGGACCATATCATCGGGCTGTTCCAGGGGATGTTCGACAAGAACATCCTCACCTTCAATCCCGGCTGGGACCAGAATGCCCAGAAGCTTCCCGCCTTCACGGACGTCCGGGAGCTGCAGCGCCAGCTCAAGGCGGCGGGGGTGACCTTCGCCACCGAGGCCGACGAGAGCACCACCGGTCCGGCCAGCTTCGTAGCCGTGGACCCGGACGGCAACCCGGTCCTGGTGGACCAGCACGTCTGAGTCGCGTCGAGTGAGGCGCCTCCGGGTCTTGCTCGCGATCGCCCTTGGGGCCGGTGCCGGCCAGCTCGCGGCGCAGGTCGAGGTGTCGTTTCCGACGCCGGATGGGGGGGTGGTGTACGCCGACCTCTACGGCCGCGGGGAGCATGCGGTCGTCCTGGCCCACGGTGGGCGGTTCACCCGGGGGAGCTGGGCGCCGCAGGCGCGGGTGCTGGCGGACAGCGGCTTCCGGGTCCTGGCCATTGATTTCCGGGGCCGCGGCCGCTCGCGCGGCGGCCCCGTGACCGACTCCAGCGACATGGGGGAGCGGTTCGACGTGATGGGAGCGGTTCAGTACCTGCACCTGGCAGGAGCGGCCCGGGTCTCGGTGGTGGGCGCGAGCTTCGGGGGCGGGGCCGCGGCGGAGGCGGCGATAGCGCTCTCGGCGGGGGAGATCGAGCGCCTGGTGCTGCTGGCGCATACACCCGTGGCCCACCCGGAGCGGCTGCCGGGGCGGAAGCTGTTCATCGTGGCGCGGGGGGATACCACCGCGTCGGGCGTACCGCGGCTGGTGGCCATCCGCCGGCAGTACGAGGCGGCGCCGCCGCCACGGGAGCTGCTGGTCCTCGAGGGGAC
Organism: Gemmatimonadota bacterium; assembly: GCA_033763675.1. GTDB lineage: Bacteria > Gemmatimonadota > Gemmatimonadetes > Gemmatimonadales > GWC2-71-9 > JADJOM01. The sequence continues at coordinate 720 of JANRJZ010000212.1, read as the reverse complement.
GGCGCATGCGCAATTCCTGTTCGACACGCCGGAGGGCCCGCGGCTGCTTCGGGAGATCCTGCGCTTCCTGCGGGCGCCCTGAGTCGGGGTCGCATGTTCGACAGGGTGGCTCAGTACCTGCGCGGACTCCTGGACCGGCTTCGAAAGGCGCGCCGCCGCTCCGGGGCGGGTGTCCGTGCCGCGGGGCGCGCGTCCTACCTCATCACAATCGGGCGGCGCTCCTACTGGGTGCACGCGCGGCCCGACAACCAGGATGCCCCGGGCTGCGTGGTATGGACCTCGGATGCCCGGGACATCACCGACGCGCCGACGATCATCGCCGCGCCCCCTGCCGCCCCGGCGGCGCTGCCCGAGATCCGGCGGCGGCTCGCGGCCTACTTCGAGGCGGCAGGTATCCGGATGATCGAGCGGTGATTGCTGCCTCACCAGGACGCCGGGCACCCTAGTGGGCAACTCCGTTGGCCGGCTCAAGCGCGGGGTACAGTTCGTCATCGGTGCCGCGCTCGGCGGCGCGATCGGCTACGGCATCGCGACCAGCGGGCCCGGTCCCACGCCGCCGTTCCAGGAGCCGGGGACGATGGGGCTGACGTTGGGGCTGGGCGCGGTGTGTGGCGCCCTCGGCGCCCTGTTTCCCGACCGGTTCTGGCGCCGGTCCCGGTGGCGGGTCATCCAACCCAGCAAGCGGGACGCAGACTGACCCCCGCGTACTTCTGCGCAAGG
>JANRJZ010000211.1:0-19506 GCA_033763675.1 Gemmatimonadota bacterium | reverse complement strand
GGCGGCGGCGTAGGCGGCAATGTAGCGGGCGCCATGCAGTCCGGCGGTGGAGGCGACATTGACCACCCGACCCCACTTTCGCTCCAGCATCCCGGGCAGCAGCGCGCGGGTGCACAGGAAGGCACCGGTGGCGTTGACCGCCATCAGCCGGTTCCACTCCTCGAGGGAGGTCTTGGTCACGGACATCGAGGCCGCGGCGCCGGCATTGTTGACCAGGACCGCCACCGGCCCGAGCGCCGCGGCGTCGCGCCGGAGCGCCAGGATGCTTTCCTCACTGGTCACGTCGCACACCACCGCCCGCGCCCGGGAGCCGGCCGCCACCAGCTCCGCCGCCACCCGCTCCACCTGCTCCCGGCTCCGCGCCGCGACCACCACCTGGCACCCCTCTGCCGCGAGGGCCCGGGCGCAGGCCGCGCCGATCCCGCGCCCGGCGCCCGTCACGATGGCCACCTTCCCGGAGAGCGCACTCACGGGTGCGCGCTCCCGGCGCCGAGTTCCGCGCGGGCCGCTTCCGCCAGGATCTCCCCGAGGACATCAATGGTGGCCCGCCCCTCCGCGGCGGTGGCAGCCGCCGGAAAGCCGAAGTACGCGCGCGGGCCCCCCGCCTCCTCGAAGCTCCGCTTGCCATCCCGGATGGCCCGCGAGAGCGAGGCCGGGTTCCCGGGGAGCGCCGCGCGCGTCGCCTCGTGCACCAGCTCCGGGCGTTCGGCCAGCACGATCGATGTCTCGAACTGCCCCGCGTGGCAGGCGCCGCTCCGGAACTCCTCGCTGAGCCGAAGCGCCCAGGGCCGGGTGGCAATATTGGGAAAGGCCACGGCGATCCGGCTGTCCCGCCGGATCTGGTCTACCGCCGCCTCCAGCGCGGCGAGATGCCCCGGGTCGAGGTGCGCATTGGCGATGGCGAGCAGGCCGAACCCCTGGCGGCCGAGTCCGGCGGCGAGCTCCACGACCACGTTGGTCACGGTCCCGGGGCGGAGGGACACCGTGCCGGGGAAGCCGCCGGCGAAGTCCGCCGAGGTGTAGACGAGGGGCGGGAGCAGCACGGCCCGAAGGCCGATGGCCTCGAGGTGGTGCGCCCCGGCCCGCGCCATCGCCCCGGCGATGATCACGTCGGTCTCGAGCGGCAGGTGCGGGCCGTGGGCCTCGAGGGCGCCCACCGGCAGGATGGCGACGGTGCGGGGGCCGGCGGAGTCGCGCGCCTCCTCCCAGGTCATTGCGGCGAGCGAGCGCACGGTTATTGTGTCCTCATGCAGCAGCTCAACATCGCCGACTTCTTTCTCGATGCCCGGGTGCGGGAGGGTCGGGGGGACCGGACCGCCCTCATCACCGATGCCGGACGGTGGAGTTACCGCGAGGTGCAGGCGCAGGCCAACCGCTATGCCAACCTGTTGCGTGCGGCGGGAGTGTCGGCCGAACAGCGGGTGATCATCGCCCTGCCCGATGGCCCGGACTACGTGGCGGCCCTGTTCGGCACCCTGAAGATCGGCGCCGTGGTGGTGATGGTCAACCCGGAACTCAAGCCGGAGGCCATCGAGTACTTCTTCGGGTACAGCCGGGCGGCGGTGGCGCTGGTCGCCGCCGAACGGGCCGATGCCTTCCGCGCCGCGGCAGGCCGCTCGGCCCACGCCCCGGCGCTCCTCATCGTGGGAGACTCCGCCTGGGGGCCGCGCCTGGACGCGGCCTCCAGCAGCTTCGAGAACTTTCCCACCGACCAGGATGACCCCGCCATCTGGTTGTTCTCCGGCGGCACCACCGGCCAGCCCAAGGCGGCGGTCCAGCCGCACCGGTCCTTCGTCAACACCTGCAAGTGTTACGCGCGGGATGTCCTGCAATACACCGAGCACGACATCACCCTCTCGGTGCCCAAGCTCTACTTCGGGTACGCGACCGGGTCCAACCTGCTCTTTCCCTTCGCGGCCGGCGCCACCGCCGTCCTCTTCGACGAGCGCTGCACCGCCGACGTCATCTTCGGCCGGATCGCGAAGCACCGGCCCACGATCCTGATCACCGTCCCCACGATGATCAACCAGATGGTGAGCCACCCCGAGGCCGCGCGCCAGGATCTCTCCTCCCTCCGGCTGGCCACCTCGGCGGGCGAGGGGCTCCCCGAGGAGCTGCACACCCGCTGGGACGAGGGTTTCGGCATCCCGCTGCTGGACGGCCTCGGCACCGCCGAGATGTGGCACATCTTCCTGTCCAACCGGCCGGGGCGGGTGCGCAAGGGCACCCTCGGTGAGGTGGTGCCGGGCTTCGACGTCAAGGTGGCGGACGAGGAGGGGAGGCCCCTCCGCGATGGAGAGATCGGCCATCTCTGGGTGCGGGGCGGCTCGCGCGCCCTCGGTTACTGGCAGCAGCTGGAGAAGAGCCAGCAGGCCTTCCGGGGGGAGTGGGTCGTCACCGGGGACCTGGTGTGCCGTGATGCCGATGGATACTTCACCTACGGGGGACGGGCCGACGAGCTGCTCAAGGTCTCCGGCAAGTGGCTCTCCGCCACGGAGGTCGAGGGCTGCCTGCTGCTCCACCCGGCAGTGTCGCAGGTGGCGGTGGTGGGGGTCGCGGATGCCAGCGGGCTGGTCAAGCCCCACGCCTACGTGATCCCGCGGGAGCGCCGCGAGGGACTCGCGGAGGAGCTCAAGGCCTTCGTGCGGGACCGGCTGGAGCCGTACAAGCACCCCCGGGAAGTGATCTTCGTGGATTCCCTGCCGACGACCCATTTGGGGAAGGTGGACCGGGGGAAGCTGCGGGGGGGAATGCGGTAACGACGGTAACGACGGTAGGGACGGTACCGTCGTTACCGTCGCTACCGTCGTTACCGTCCCGCATCCCGACACCTATGCTGCTCACCGTTTACCGCCTCCACAGCCACACCGCGCTGATCACCTTCGCCAACCCACCCGTCAACGGCCTCTCCCACGCCGTGCGGGTGGAACTGGCGGAGGCGCTGGCCCGTGCCGGAGCGGACCCTGAGGTGCGCGCGATCGTCCTGGCCGGCGGGGGCGGACGCTTCTCTGGCGGCGCCGACATCCGGGAGTTCAACACCCCGCAGGCCACCGCCGAGCCCACCCTGCGCCAGCTGATCGCCCAGGTGGAGACCAGCGCCAAGCCCGTCGTCGCGGCCATCGCCGGGGTCTGTTTCGGTGGCGGCCTGGAACTCGCGCTCGCGGCTCACTACCGGGTGGCGAGCGCCGACGCGAGGCTGGGCCTGCCCGAGGTGAAGCTCGGCCTCATCCCCGGCGCCGGCGGCACCCAGCGCCTGCCGCGGCTGGTCGGGGCGGACCGGGCCATCAGCATGATCACCAGCGGCAGCCCGGTCGCGGCGGCGGAGCTCGCGGGGACGGCCCTGCTGGATCGGGTGGTGGAGGGCGACCCCGTACCCCCGGCCCTGGCGCTGGCCGCCTCGCCCGGGGTCCGCGAGGCCCCGCCGCGGCGTACCCGCGACATCCTCCTTGCGGAGCCGGAACTCTCCGCAAAGTGCGAGGCCGCGGGCGCCCGGCTGGCGGCCCAGTCTCCCCACCTGCCCGCCCCGCGCCGTGCCCTCGAGGCCATCGCGGCGGCGGCGGGCCCGTTCGACGCGGGGCTCGCCCTCGAGCGGCAGGCGTTCCTTGCGCTGCTCGACTCGCCGGAATCGAAGGCGCTGCGCTACGCCTTCCTTGCCGAGCGGGCCGCGGGCCGCGTGACGGGGGAGGGCGGGGCGGTGGCCGGGCGGCGGATCGACCGGGCCGCCGTCATCGGCGCCGGCACCATGGGCGCGGGGATCGCGGTGTGCTTCCTCAATGCCGGCATCCCCGTCTGGCTCGTTGAGACCGACGCGGCGGCGCTCGAGCGCGGAGTGGCGCGGATCGCCGGCATCCTCGACACCCAAGTGCAGAAGGGAAGGCTCGATGCCAGCGAGCGGGAGCGGCGCCGGGCGCTCCTCACGCCGACGCTTTCCCTCACTGATGCCGCAGGGGCCGAGATCGCCGTCGAGGCGGTGTTCGAATCGCTCGCGGTGAAACGCGAGGTCTTCGAGGCGCTCGACCAGGTCCTCCGGCCGGGGGCGATCCTGGCAAGCAACACCTCGAGCCTCGACCTCAACCTGATCGCGGGCTTCACCCGGCGCCCGGAGGATGTCGTCGGAACCCATTTCTTCAGCCCGGCCAACGTCATGCGGCTGCTGGAGGTGGTGCGGGGCGCCGTGACCGCTCCGGAGGTGGTCGCCACCGCGCTGGAACTCGGCCGGCGGCTGGGCAAGGTGCCGGTCGTGTCGGGGGTGTGCGACGGCTTCATCGGCAACCGGATGCTCGACCCGTACTTCCGCCAGGCCTGGTACCTGGTGGAGGAGGGGGCAACCCCTGAACAGGTGGACCGCGCCATCCAGGGATTCGGCATGGCCATGGGCCCGTTCCGGGTCGCCGACCTGGTCGGCAACGACGTGAGCTGGGCCATCCGGCAGCGGCGCCGCGCCGAACGTCCCGGCTATCGCTGTTCCACCCTTCCCGATCGGCTCTGCGAGCTGGGTCGCTTCGGGCAGAAGGCCGGGGGCGGCTGGTATGATTACCCGGAGGGCCCACGGCAGCCGGTCCCGTCTCCGGTGGTGGCGAATCTCATCTCCCGCCAGCGGGCGGAGGTGGGTGTCGCCGCCCGCCCGGTGACCGATGCGGAGATCGTCGAGCGCCTGGTCTACGCCCTCGTGAATGAGGGGGCGCGGATATTGGAAGAAGGCATCGCGGCGCGGGCGTCGGACATCGATGTGGTGTACCTGACCGGGTATGGATTCCCGGCCTTCCGCGGCGGGCCGATGTACCATGCCGACCGCCAGGGGCTGGCGGCGGTGCGTGGGCGGATGCGGGAGTTCGCGCAGCGCTCGCACGGCGACCCGGAGTTCTGGCGCCCGGCGGGCTTGCTGGACCGGCTGGCCGATTCGGGGGGGACCTTCACCGGCATCGGCTGAGTCCCACCGACCCGTTCCCGCTCCCGGTCCATCCAAGAGGCAATTGGCGGTCCTGCTCCCGCCACCATCCTCCCTGGGGTTCCGCGGGCCGCGGCCACTCGGCCGCGGCCTTCCGGATCAGGCAACCTGGAGCTGTTCCGCGGCGCGGGTCGGCCGGCTGGCCGCGTACACCCGGATCGCCACCTCGAGGCGGGAGCGCAGGCCCAGCTTGAGCAGGATGTTGTGGACGTGGGTCTTCACCGTGTGCACCGCGATGCCGAGCTGAACGGCGATCTCCTTGTTGGCGCAACCGTCAGCGATCAGGTGCATTACCTGGAGTTCCCGCCGCGTCAGGCGGGATGGCGCGGAGTGTCGTGGCGGCGCATCGCCGCCGGCCGGCATCAGGGGGTTCCATGTCATGGTGCGCCTCCATCATGGGCGGATCGCTCCGCGTACCTATAAGGAAAGGCGCGCGGGATCGATGGGATCGATCCCCGACGCGCCTTCGACTCGCGAGCCGAATGCTCGCTCGCCAAGGTGACTGCCACGGCAGCCGCTCCTGCGGTGGCAAGCTGGCACGGGCCGCCGTTTCAGGCGGTGACCTCCCTCACGTCGCCGACGGTCGAGAATCCTGCACCGTCGCCCATGACCGTCCGGTTCAGCTCCCCGCCTGCCGCTTCGCCGCCTCGCGCATGTCCTTGCTGGCGTAGATCGCGACCTCGATCCGGCGGTTGGTCTGCCGGCCGGCCTCCGTCTCGTTGCTCGCTACCGGCTCCGTCTCGCCCAGGCCCATGGTCTGGATGCGGGAGCCCTTCACGTTACGTGACACCAGGTAGCTTGCCGCGGCATTGGCCCGGCGTTCCGAAAGCGTCTGGTTGTACTGCTCGGTGCCGGTCTGGTCGGTGTGTCCCACGATCAGGATGTCGGATCCGTCGTACTTGCTGAAGCTCCGGGCCAGCTCATCCAGGTTGGTGCGGGCCTCGGAGCGAAGCACGTCGGAATCGAAATCGTAGAGCAGGCCGGAATCGAAGGTGATCTGGATCCCTTCGCCCACCCGTTCCACCGTGGCGCCCCGGATGTTCTGTTTCAGCTCGGCGGCGTGGCGGTCCATCTGGTCGCCGATGATGCCGCCGGCGATCCCGCCGATCACGGCGCCTGCGATGGCGCCCTTGGTGGTGGAGCCCGCCACCTTGCCGATGGCGCCGCCGGCGACCGCGCCCCCCGCGGCGCCGACGACCGCACCGGTCTACCACTTCTTGGCACAGCTGCCGAGGCTGGTGGCACCGGCCGCGACGATGAGGGCGAGCGAAATGAATCGATGAGTGGTGCGCATCGGGTTCCTCTGGGAGTCAGGCATGCAGGGAAGGTGCCTGACCGGGCAGAGGACGACAATCGCTCGTTCGATGGAGGGAGGACTGAGGAGAGATGGTGCCCGGGGTTAGCCGACCCGCCGGAGGTCGCGATACACCTGCTTCACCTCCGCCACCATGCGGGCGGCCAGCGCGGCCCGCTCCTCCGTGCTCATCGCCGGGGGCACCTTGCCCTCGATCAGGCGGGCGCGTTCCACCGCCAGGTGCACCGAGGCGAGGGGGCCATTGTCTTCCAGGTGGCCGGGGACGGGCCCCCAGAGATGCTCCACGGTATCGAGCCCGTTCAGGAAGCCGAGGGCCCAGGCGGCTTCCGAGGCACAGAAGCTGGGCTCGGTGACGCTCATCGTCCATTCCTCGGTTTCCATCCGCCGCACCACCGTGCGCCAGTGCCGCAGCAGCAGGGCCAGGGTGCCCGTTTCCTCCGCCGCCGCCACCCGGCTGTCGGTCTCTTCCTCGGTCTCGGCGTCGAACACGCTCCAGTACCACCGCGCCGGCATCTGCAGGGTGGGGACCAGGGCCATCGCGGTGCAGAACCCATCGAGGCCGTCGAAGTCGCACTCGCCCTCGGTCAGCTCGAAGAGGCTGTCGTTGAGCGTCTCGATCTCATATTGATCGAGCGGCCCCTCCGCCTCCGGAGGCCCGTCCGCCCCGCCTCGAATCACCCGTAGCCGCCGCATCCCGCCTCCGCATGCACCGCGCGCCGGGGCCGATGGCCGGCCCCCGGCGGCGGGGACTCCTGCAACGTAGTGACCGGAGCGGTGGCGGGGGAGCGGGGGCACAGCCCGGGCCGGCGTCGCGGGTGCCCCCAGCGAGGGGGAGATACCGGTTCACGGCTCCCCGTAGTACGCCCACGCGGCGACACCGGCGGCAGCCCTACCGGGCTCGCCCCGGGTCGCTCACCTTTCCTGCTCGCCCACCGCCCGGGAGCCCGACGATCAGCAAGCCGTTCGACCGCGACCTCGTGGATGGCCCGCTGGCGCGGGCGGTGTGGCGGCTCGCCTGGCCGACGATGCTGCAGAACATCATCGCCGGCCTGCAGGGCATCGTGGACCACGCGATGGTGGGCCACCTCGTCGGCTATACCGGCAACGCCGCGATCGGGGTGGCGCTCCAGATCTTCATCGTCGTCATCATCTTCGTGAACTCCCTGTTCACCGGGATGAGCGTTCTGGTTGCCCGGTTCGCCGGGGCCAACGAGCCCGACAAGGTCAATCGCACCGTGTACCAGGCCTTCCTCGCCTCGGCGGTGCTCTGCCTCGGCGTGCTCGCGCCGGTGGGTTGGGTCCTCTCACCGGCGCTGCTCGGGCTGGTGCACGCCACGCCGCAGGTCCAGGCGGAGGCGCTGCCATACCTCCGCATCATGCTCGGCTTCAGCTTCGGCCTGATGCTCTTCTTCATGCTCGGCGCCGCACTCCGCTCCGCCGGCGACGCCCGCACGCCGCTCCGGCTCGGCATCCTCCTCACGGTCCTCAACGTCCTCCTCAACGTGATCTTCATCTCGGGGCTGGGGCCGGTCCCGGCGCTGGGCACCGCCGGGGCGGCGGTGGGAACGGTGCTCGCCGGCGGGATCGTGAGCGCCATCGCCATCTGGTTCCTCCGCACCGGCCGGCTGGTCGTGGTCTGGGCGCCGGGCCTGGACCTGCGTCCCGACTGGACGGTCATCAAGGCGCTGTTCCGCTTCGGGCTGCCGACCGGGGTGCAGGGCATCGCCATGAACGTGGCCGGCGTGCTGCTGCTCCGGTTCATCGGGTCGCTGGAACAGAGCGCCCAGGCCCAGGCGGCTTACGCCGTGGGATACACGGAGCTCTTCTCGCTGATCACCTGGACCTCGGTCGGGCTGCTGGGCGCGGCCGCCGCCATTACCGGCCAGAACCTCGGTGCCGGCCGCCCCGAGCGGGCGATCCGGGGGGTGCACGTGGCGGCCGGGATGGGCCTGGCCGTCGCGGTGACGGTCGGGCTCGCCTTCCTTCTCATGCCCCGGCTGCTCCTCGGGCTCTTCGGCATGGACGAGCCGGTCGTGCTCGGGCTCGGCATCCAGTTGCTGGGGTACCTGGCGGTGTCCGGCCTCTTCATCACGGTAGCGCTCACCTACACCGGGGCGCTCCAGGGCACCGGTGATACCCGCTCGCCCCTGTACATCTCCATCATCTCCCAGATCCTCGTCCCCATCGGCCTCTGCACCACGATCGACGCGCTCCGCGGACTCCGGCCGGGCGACATCTGGCTGGCGATCGTGCTGGGCCACGCCACCCGGTGCCTGCTGAGCGTCCTCCGCTTCCGGCAGGGGAAGTGGCGGGCCATCCGGGTGGAGCTGGAGCCGGCGCGATAGCCCGGGTGGGCGGCCGGGCGATCCACGACCATGACGACGGCCCAGGAGGCCGGCAGATGTTCAGACGACTGCTCCGAACGCTGGTCCTGCTCCTGGCCCTCCCCGCCGCGCTTGCGGCGCAGCGGGAGGTGGGACCGGCCGATACCCTGGAGCTCCACTTCCTCGACGTGGGCCAGGGCGATGCGGCGTTGATCCGGCTCGGTGGCCAGGCGGTCCTGGTGGATGCCAGCCGGGGGCGCGACATCGTCCTCTGGCTCGAGGACCTCGGCGTCGACACGCTGCTCGCGGTCGTCGCCAGCCATAATCACGCCGATCACATCGGCGGTATGCCGGCGGTTCTCGGCGACTACCCCGTGCGCCAGTACCTCTCAAACGGGCGGGCGCCGGAGAACCAGGTGGCGGAGGAGGTCGAGGCCCTGCTCGCGGAGAAGGGCATCGAGGGCCCCGTCCCGCCCTGGGTGCCGATCCGCCTCGGCGATGCGCGGATCACGGTATTTCCCACCGCGCTGCGGGGCGCCGACATCAGCGAGAACAACAGCAGCCTGGGCGTCCTGGTGGAGCGGGGGAAGTTCAAGGCGCTGCTGACCGGGGACAGCGAGGTGGACGCGCTCAACGCCTGGCTGGAGGCCGGTATCATCCCGGACGTGGACCTGCTCAAGGCCGCGCACCACGGCGCCCGGGATGCCGTGACGCCGGGCTGGCTGCAGCGGACCCGCCCGGAGGTCGTGGTGATCAGCCTGGGCCGAGACAACCCGTACGGCCACCCCCATCCCTGGGCGATGCGCTACTACCAGGCGGGGAACCGGAGCGTGTACCGCACCGACCGGGACGGTACCGTGGTGGTCGCGGTGGATCGCCGCGGCCGGTATGCCATTCGCACCAGCGGGCCACGCGGGCCGTGACGGGGAGCGTCCGGCGGGGGCCGCGAGCCATTATCGTTCCGAGCGGCAGGCCGGGCGCATCGCCCGGCCACAACATTCTCTGGGATGGGAACCATGTCGGACGACGCGATGAAGGCCGAACTCGAACGCCTCCGGGCGGAGAACGAAGCGCTCAAGAACCGGCCGGCGCGCAGCGTGAGCCTCAAGGTGAGCGAGAAGGGCGGGGTGTCGGTGTACGGCCTCGGCCGATTCCCGATCACGTTCTACAAGGAGCAGTGGGTCAAGCTGCTCGGCATGTCGGACGAGATCCTCGCCTTCATCCGGGAAAACGAAGGCAAGCTCAAGGTGAAGGAGTAGCCCCGGTTATCCGCCGCAGCTGACCCGCCGCATCGGGATATCGAAGCCCCGTCCGCCACCCTCCACCCGGGCCACGAGCGAGTCGGGGGTGAGGCGGCGGTAGGTGATCTGCTGCGGGAAGTCGTGCGCCGGGTTCTCGAAGCTGAGCACCCCGTCCCCCGGCGCGACGGCGCGGAAGTCGGTCTGCTGCTGGCGCGCCGGCAGCGCGGTATAGACCAGCGTATCCCCCACGGCGCGCAGGTGCAGGTGTTCGTACTCCCGGAGCACTCCCCCCGCCACTGTGCGGCTCCCCCCCAGCATGAACCCGCCCGCAGGCGCCATCCACATCTCCTGAATGGTGCGCCGCTCGGTGCGTGACTCCCAGCAGCCGGCCAGCCAGGCCGCCCGATCAATGGTGGACGGCGCCTGGGCCGCGAGGGCGCCGGCGGGCGCGAGGGCAAGGGTGAGCAGGACAACCGATGCAGCGGGCCTCATGCGGGCTCCAGCGGATAGAGGGCTGGCGCCAATTCTGCGGCAGCCTTCCCCATGGGGCAAGCGGGTTTGCCACTTCCGTACATTGGCCACGGTGTGGCGCCCTGCCGTCCGGCCGTCCGGCCGCCCCCCTCCCCGTTCCCCCCTGCAACCATCCGGGCGCTGCCACCGTCTACTCTCTCCATGCGAACCCTCCACCATGCCATCCGGACCCTGTTCCGGACCCCGTTTGTCACGGCCGTGGCCGTGCTCTCCCTGGCCCTGGGCATCGGGGCCAACGCGGCGATCTATTCGATGTTCGACCAGATGCTGGTCCAGCCGCTCCCGGTCTCGAGGCCTCACGAACTGATCAACCTCTCCGCGCCCGGGCCCAAGCCTGGTTCCCAGTCATGCAACCAGGCCGGGGACTGCGAGGCGGTCTTCAGCTACCCGATGTTCCGGGACCTGGAACGGAGCCAGACGGCGCTGGCGGGGCTCGCGGCCCACGTGGCCATGAGCGCCAACCTCTCCTTCCAGGGGGAGCCGCTCACCGGCGACATGATGCTGGTCTCCGGCTCCTACTTCCCGACCCTGGGCCTCCAGCCGGCGATTGGCCGGCTCCTGGGACCGTCGGAGGACCAGACGGCCGGCGGGCACTTCGTGGCGGTGCTGAGCCACAGCTACTGGCAGGCCCACTTCGGGTCCGATCCGTCGGTGCTGGGCAAGAGCATCATCGTGAACGGCCAGAGCATGGAGATCATCGGGGTAGGGCCAGCGGACTTCGAGGGGACCACGCTCGGGGCCCGCCCGCTGGTCTTCGTGCCGCTCACCATGCGGATCGTGCTCGGCGGCTTCGGCAGCCTGGAGAACCGGCGCAGCTACTGGGCCTATCTGTTCGGGCGGCTCAAGCCCGGGGTGTCGGTGGAGCAGGCCGCCACCGCACTCAATGCGGTCTATCGCCCGATCATCAACGACGTCGAGGCGCCGCTGCAGCAGGGGATGAGCGACCAGACCCTCGCCCGGTTCAAGACCAAGGAGATCCTGGTCGAGCCGGGCCCGATGGGCCAGAGCTCGGTCCACGACGAGGCCCGCACCCCCCTGATCCTGCTTCTCGGGGTGACCGGCGTGGTGCTGCTGATCGCCTGCGCCAACATCGCCAACCTGCTCCTGGCCCGCGGGGCGGGCCGGGCCACGGAGATGGGGGTGCGCCTGGCGCTCGGCGCCGGCCGCCGGCAGCTCGTGTTCCAGCTCCTCACCGAGGCGGTGACCCTGGCGCTGCTGGGTGGCATCGCGAGCCTGCTGGTGGCGCGCTGGACGCTGGCGCTCATCGCCGCGCTGCTGCCGCCTGATGCCTCCAGCACGCTGCGCTTCGAGCTGCAGCCCTCGGTGCTCTGGTTCACCATGGCGCTGGCGCTGGTGACCGGGCTCCTCTTCGGCATCTTCCCGGCGCTGCACAGCACCCGCGCGGACCTCATCACCAGCATTCGCGCCGGGGCCGGCCAGATCGCCGGTGCCCGCCGCGCCGCGCGCTTCCGCGCCACCCTGGTGACGGTGCAGATCGCCCTCGCCACGGCGCTGCTCATCTCCGCGGGCCTCTTCCTCAAGAGCCTGGTCAACGTGGCCAAGGTGGACCTTGGGGTGCGGGTGGATGACGTCGTCACCTTCGGCATCTCGCCGTCCCGGAGCGGCTACGACAGCGCCCGGTCGGCCCAGCTCTTCGACCGGGTGGAGGAGCGGCTCCGCGGCATTCCCGGCGTGACCGGGGTAACCGTCTCGCGGGTGCCGCTGCTGGCGGGCAGCAACTGGGGCACCGACGTGAACGTCGAGGGCTTCCCCACCGGTCCCGACGTGGACAACAACTCCCGCACCAACCAGGTCGGGGAGGGGTACTTCAGCACCCTCGGGGTCGAACTGCTGTCGGGGCGGGAGTTCACCACCGCCGACAACCTCGGCGCGGCCCAGGTCGCCGTGGTCAACCAGACCTTCGCCAAGAAGTTCAATCTGGGCCAGGAGGCGGTGGGCAAGTTCATGTCCACCAGCGGACCCGACTCGCTCAACATCCAGATCGTGGGGCTGGTGCGGGACGCCAAGTACAGCGAGGTGAAGGGAGAGATCCCTCCGCTCTTCTTCACGCCGTGGCGCCAGGACGGCAGCGTCGGCGAGATCAACTTCTACGTCCGTACCGGACTCGCGCCGGGAGAACTGCTCCGGATCATCCCCGGCCTCATGAAGGAGATCGACGCCGGGCTGCCGCTCGAAGGGCTCAAGACAATGCCCCAGCAGATCAGGGAAAACGTCTTTCTCGACCGGATGATCAGCATCCTCTCCAGCGCCTTCGCCGCGCTGGCCACGCTGCTCGCGGGCGTCGGGCTCTACGGGGTACTGGCCTACAGCGTGGCCCAGCGCACCCGGGAGATCGGGGTGCGGATGGCGCTCGGGGCCGACGCTCGCGAGGTGCGGCAGATGGTGCTCCGCCAGGTGCTCATCATGATGGCGATCGGCGGCGCCATCGGGGTCGCGGCCGCCTTCGGGTTGGGCCGCGCCGCCAGCTCGCTGCTGTTCGGGCTCAAGGGTCATGACCCGATCGTGTTCACCCTGTCGTTCCTCGTGCTGCTCCTCGTGGCGCTCGGTGCGGGATACCTCCCCGCCCGCCGTGCGAGCCTGGTGGATCCGATCCAGGCGCTCCGGTACGAGTAGCCTCGGAGAAGCGGAGAAGCGGAGAAGCGGGGAGGCGGCCGGCAATCCTGGACCGTTTCCCCGTTTCCCCGTTGCCCCGTTGCCCCGTTGCCCCACCAGCCCCCGCGAAAGTCCCCCGCCCCCGTGCGCACCGCCGCCGGGCCGGATATACTCCGATTCGTGCGCTCCCCCTTGATCAGCCTCCTGGCCCTGACCTTCCCGGCCACCACCCTGGCCGCCCAGCAGGCGTCCCCGGGTCCCGTGGTCGGGCAAACCCGCACGGTGGTGCCCGGGGCCGACTACGATGCCGGCGGGCTCTACCGGTTCTTCTTTGGCAGCAACTACCGGCAGCTCTGGATCCACCCCATCGAGGTGCCGGTGCTGGATCTCGCCGCGGAGGACGGCGGGCTGAGCCCCACCACGCGCGGCGGCGGGCAGCAGACCAAATCGTTGCGCTTCCGGGGCCGGAGCGGTCGCATCTACTCGTTCCGCTCGGTGGACAAGGATCCCTCCGCCATCCTGCCCGAGGAACTCAAGGGAACCGCCGTCCAGCGTGTGGTACGGGACCAGATCAGCGCCGGTCATCCGTTCTCCGCGTTGGTCGCCGAGCCGTTTTCCGCCGCCTCCCGGGCGCCGAGCGTGCCGCCGCGGCTGGTGGTGCTGCCGGATGACGCGGCGCTGGGGGAATTCCGTGCGGACTTCGCCGGAGTCCTCGGTTACTTCCACCCGCTGCCCGGCCCCGGCCCCGACGGCACGCCCGGCTTCGCCGGGTTCGTCGAGATGCTCGAGACCGAGGAGCTGCTCCGGCGCCGGCGCGAGCACCCCGACGAGGAGGTGGACGTTCCCGCGTTCCTGGCGGCGCGGCTGGTGGACCTGTTCCTGGGGGACTGGGACCGGCACCGGGGGCAGTGGCGCTGGGGCCGACGGGCGGACGCCCGGCAGTGGATTCCTGTGCCCGAGGACCGGGATCAGGCGCTGGCGAGTTACGGCGGGCTGCTGCTCGCGGTGGCCCGGACCACGACCGCGCCGCAGCTGGTGAAGTTCGGCCCTGACTATCCGATTCCCGGGCTCACCTGGAACGGCCGGGACCTGGACCGGGAGCTGCTGCCCCGGCTGGACCGCGCCGTCTGGGATTCGGTCGCCGCGGCGGTCACCGGCCGGATCACCGACAGCCTGCTCGACGCCGCGGTGGCCTCGCTGCCAGCGGGAACCGATCCGGAGCAGCGGAGCGCGCTCCGCCGGACTCTCGGTGCCCGCCGCGATGGACTCGCCGGTGCGTCGCGTGCCTTCTACCTGCGCCTCGCCCGGGAGGCGGAGATCCACGGCACTGATGCCGCCGAGCGCTTCTGGTTCCGCGCCGAGCCGGACGGGCGGGTCCGGCTGGAGGCCGTGGGCGGCGGGGCGGGCACCCGGATCGCGCGCCGATTCGATCCGGACGAGACCACGGAGATCCGGCTCTACGCGCACGACGGCGCGGATACCGTCACCGTCGAGGACCCCACACGGGGGATTCGGGTACGCGTCATCGGCGGCCGAGGGGACGATGTCGCCACCGGCGACGCGCGGCTCTACCAGGATGGCGCCGACTGGCGGCGCCTCCCGGCGGAGGACTCCCCACCACCGCCGCGCGACTGGGGCTCCCGGTCGGCGTTCCTGCCCTTCATCGGCGTGGCCACCGACATCGGGCTGGTGGCCGGCGTTGCCCTGACACAGTACGACTATGGCTTCCGCAAGGAGCCGTATGCGTCCCGGATCGCGCTGCGGCTGGCGTTCTCCACCGGCAGCGCCCGGCCGGGGCTCAAGGTGGATGCCGATTTCCGCACCGAGAACCCGGTCGTGGGCTATCGGATCGGGCTGCGGGCGACCGGGCTTGACCTGCTGCGGTACTACGGGCTCGGCAATGAGACGGTGGAGAACCGTGCCCTGGAGTACTACCAGGTACCCCACTGGCTGCTCGAGTTCACGCCGTCAGTGGAACTCCGCCCCGAGCCGCGGCTGGCGATTGGCATGGGGCCGCTGCTGCGGTACTTCCATGCCTCCGCCAAGGGGAACCGCCTCATCGCGGCGGCGGTCCCCTACGGCGCGGACGGGTTCGGCGAGGCCGGCCTGCGCGGGTACCTGCGCTGGGACTCCCGCGACGTGCCGGCCAACGCCCGGAGGGGCGTGGCCCTCGAGGTCGGGGGTGAAGTGCTGCCCCAGCTCTGGGACGTGGCGGAGACCTTCGGGGCCCTGCACGGCGAGGCGTCCACCGCGCTGGCCTTCGGCGGCGAGGGGACGCCGGTGCTGGCGCTTCGTGCCGGGGGGCGGCGGGTCTTCGGGGACTATCCCTTCTTCGAGGCGGCGACGATCGGCGGTGCGGCGACCCTGCGCGGCTACTCGGAGCAGCGGTTCCGCGGCGACGACGCGGTGTACGGCAACGCCGAACTGCGCGTGCCCGTCGGGCAGCTGAAGGTGGTGGTCCCGGCGCAGCTCGGCATCTTCGGCCTCGCCGATGCTGGCCGCGTGTATCTGGACGGCGAATCCTCCGACAGGTGGCACCGGGCCTTCGGCGGCGGGTTCTGGCTCGCCTGGCTGGGGCGCCCCAACACCTTGTCCGCCGCCGTGGCGCGGAGCCCGGGCCGGACCGGGTTCTATATCCGCGCCGGCTTCCTATTCTAGCCCGCGGACCGGGTCGCATGTTCGGCGCGCTTCGGCTGCGGTTGCGCAGGCTACGCCCCCGTGCCGGCTTCCCGGGCGCCGCCGTGGCTCTGCTGCTGTCCTGCGCCCCCTCAACGCTGCCGACGCCGATTGTGCCCGCGCCGGCGGCCGGGGAGCCGGCCGCCACCCTTTTCCTGATCGGCGATGCCGGCGGTCCGCGCGGAAGTGCGGACCCGGTGCTGCGCGCCCTCGCCGCGGCCGTCGGACCCGACTCGTCCCGGACCACCATTGTCTTCCTAGGCGACAACGTCTATCCCCGTGGGATTCCGGCGGAGGACCACCCCACCCGCGCCGACGCGGTGCGCCGGCTCGCCGGGCAGGTGACGGTGGCCCGCAGCACCGGCGCGCGCACCATCTTCCTGCCGGGTAATCACGACTGGGCCGGGCGCTCCGGAGGGGAGAGCGGCTGGGAGGCGATCCGGCGCCAGGAGGCGCTCATCGGGGAGCTGGGAGGGCCCACGGTGAGGATGGCCCCCGGTGGTGGCTGCCCGGGGCCCTGGGTCGCGGAGCTGGATCCCGCCCTCCGGCTCGTCGTGCTCGATACCCAGTGGTGGCTGCACTCGGGACCGCGGGCGGCGTCGGCGGCGGACGGCTGCCAGACCTGGACCGAGGCCGCGGTGCTCGAGGCGCTGGGAGAGCAGCTCTGCGCCGCGGACGGCCGGCAGGTGGTCGTGGCCGGGCATCATCCGCTGCTCACCGCCGGTCCGCACGGCGGGCACTTCACCGTGATGGATCACCTCTTCCCCCTGCGGGAGTACCGGGGGTGGATGTGGCTGCCGCTGCCGGTGGTGGGATCGCTCTATCCGCATATCCGGCAATCGGGGGTCTCCAACCAGGACCTGAGCGGGCCCGCGAATCGGCGGCTCGTGGCCGGATTGGCCGCCCAGTTCCAGCGCTGCCCTCCCGTGGCCTACGCCGCCGGGCATGAGCATGCGCTGCAGCTCTTCGACGGCCGCGGATTGCATGCGGCGTTCCTGATCGTGAGCGGGGCGGGGTATTTCGGCCACACCGAGCCGGTGGGGCGCCGGCCGGAGACCCTTGCGGCGGTCCGCGCGAGTGGCTTCTTCCGCCTCGATGCCTTTGCGGACGGCCGGACCCGGATCACGCTGCTGACCGTGGACTCCGCGGGCCGGGCCACGGCGCGGGGGGAATGGTGGACGCGATGACCCGCCCATGAGCCGACGGGATCCATGAACCAGGAAGAGTCGGTGCTCCTGGCCATCGGCGTGGCGATCGCGGCGATCCTGCTCGCGGCACTGGGCCGGCGGCTTCCCATCCCCACCGCGATCCTCCAGGTTCTCGGCGGCCTGGTGCTCGGGCTGCTGCCGGGCGCGGCCGCGCTCCAGATGAGCCCCGACCTGGTGTTCTTCGTGTTCCTGCCGCCGGTGCTCTGGGCGGCGGCCTTCTTCACCTCCTTCCGCGACTTCAAGGCGAACATCCGGCCCATCAGCCTGCTCGCGATCGGGCTGGTGCTCGTGACCACCGCCCTCGTGGCGCTTGTGGCGCGCGTGCTCTTCCCGGGCATCCCGTGGGCGGCGGCGGTGGTGCTGGGCGCCATCGTCTCGCCCCCCGACGCGGTGGCGGCGGAAGCGGTGCTCAAGCGGCTGCCGATTCCGCGCCGGGTGATCAGCATCCTCGAAGGGGAGAGCCTGGTCAACGACGCCTCGGCGCTGATCCTCTATCGGGGCGCGGTCGCGGCACTGGTCACCGGGGCCTTCAGCCCCGGCGAACTGGTGGTGCGGTTCTTCGTGGACGCCGTGATAGGGATCCTGGTGGGGCTGGTGGTGAGCTGGGTGCTGGTCCAGGTGGCCCGGTGGACGCACGACGCGCTGGCCGAGACGGCGCTCACCCTGCTGGGTCCCTACCTCGCGTGGATCGGGGCGGAGTCGCTGCATGTCTCCGCGGTGCTGGCCTGCGTCGCCGGGGGGATCTACCTGCGGCAGCACTTTTCGACGGTCGTCGCTCCGGCCGCGCGGGTGCAGGCCCGCGCCGTCTGGGATCTCTTCCTCTTCGGGCTCAACTCGCTGGTCTTCCTGCTCCTCGGCGCCGAGTTTGGCGACCTGATCGAAGGCGCCACGACGGATGCCCTGCTCACGGTGGGAGGGAGCGGGCTGGTGATTGCCGGGCTGGTGATCCTGGTGCGCCTGGTCTGGGTGCCCCTCGCCACGGCGCTCCCGCGCTGGCTCAGCCCGGCGCGGCGGGTACGGGATCCGATGCCGCCCGTCGCCGCGATCTTCATGATCTCCTGGACCAGCATGCGCGGGATGGTGTCACTCGCCGCGGCGCTGGCCCTCCCGGTGGTCACCGCCGCCGGCGCGCCGACTCCCTTCCGCTCCGAGATCGTCCTGGTGACGGGGGTGGTGATCCTGGTGACCCTGGTGCTGCAGGGACTCACCCTGATTCCGATCTTCAGCCGCCTGCCGCTGCCGCCGGACCCCGCACCCGCCCGGGAACATGCCCACGCCCAGGCCGAGGCGCGGCGCGCGGCGCTGGAGCACCTGGCGGATCTGTCAGGGGAACCGTGGGTGACCCGGGAGGAGCTGGATCGGGTCGATGCGGAGATCCGGCACGGTCACCATCATCCCGGGTCCGGGAGGGAAGCGATGGCCCGGGCGGCAACGCTGCGGCGGCTGCGCCTCTCCACCCTCGCTGCCCGGCGCCGCGCCCTGATCCGCCTGCGCAACGAAGGGGCGATCTCGGACGAGGTGCTGCTGGAGCTGGAGCAGGAACTGGACTTCGAGGCGCTCCAGCTCGGGGCCGGGAGCGAGCGCGGGGGGTAAGCGGATCAGCCTCCGGCGGGCCGACCGGTCTCTCCCGGGGCGGGGACGGAGGTGCTTCCGGCGGGCAGCCGCTCCAGCCGGTCGAGGCGCTCGAGATCCACGGTAATGACCCCGTCGGGCGACTCCACGAACATGTCGGCGAAGCGCGCATCCCACGCCACCTCCTCCGACACGTAGGAGGTGCGGGCGGTGACCCGGGTGGAGAAGGTTTCCTCGTGTCCCGCCGCCATCACCAGAATCTCCGCCTTCGCTTCCCGCAACTCCTCCGGCGTGATGCCGGCGAGCGGGCTGTTCCGGTCGATCGGATGCACAACGGTCCAGTGGAGGGTGAAGAACTCCACCCGGTCCCGTTCCAGGGCAAGCTGGTGGAATTCCCGCACCCGTTTCCCCCCCACCAGCTCGTACCACGCCAGGCTCACGGTCGCGCTGACGTCGGTCACCTCGCTGACTTCATTGTTCACCAGGCGGATCATGAGCCCGCGTCCGCCCTCGTACGGTGCCACCACGGCCTGGACCGAGAACCGGATGCAGGGGCGGGGTCGTGACAACCGGGCCAGGGTGAGTCCTCCGCCGAGCGCGAGCCCCACGAGGCCACCGATGGATTCGAAGATGGTGAGCCACTGGGCCGTCGAGCCGACCGCCACGACCGGGCCGGCGCCGACCCCGGTGAGGACTCCGACACTGTAGGTGAACGCGATGAAAAACGGATCCGACAGCCCCATCTGCTCCGTGCCGGCCAGCGCCGCTGGTCCGAGCGAGCGGTATCCGATGGCGAACACCCCGGCCACCAGCAGGGTCAGGCCGATGACCCAGACCAGGAACTCCGACCACGACGCGGCGAGGGCCCGAAGGTAGAGCCGGGACCAGGCCCGGCCGCCCATGCCGTACTTCCGGCTGTTGGGCGTGCCGTCCTTGTTGAGGAAGCGGCCCCGCACCCGCTCGCTGACCACCCGGCCGAAGCCAAGATCGTTCTCCGCCATGCATCCCTCGGTTGGAGGATCAGGAGCATAATAGCCGCCCTGTCCAGTCGGGATGCCGGCGGTGCCGGCGACGCGGT
>JANRJZ010000210.1:0-8261 GCA_033763675.1 Gemmatimonadota bacterium | reverse complement strand
GACATCGCCGACGTGGTCCAGGTGGACGCGAAGGGCGGCTGGCTCTATTACAGCGCCAGTCCCGAGAATCCCACCCAGCGCTACCTCTACCGCGCCCGGCTGGACGGGAGCGGCGCCATGGAGCGGCTCTCGCCGATGGGCCAGTTCGGCACCCACAGCTACAACCTGGCGCCGGGGGGCCGCTTCGCCATCCACAGCTTCTCCAGCGTTTCCTCCCCGCCGGTGACCGAGCTGGTGCGGCTGCCCGGCCACGACGTGGTGCGCACCCTGGCCGACAACGCCGCGCTCAAGCACCGGATGGGGCTGCTCCGCCGCGGTCCCGTCCGCTTCACCCGGGTGGATGCCGGGAACGGGGTCTGGCTCGACGGGCTGGTGATGTACCCGGCCGACTTCGACTCGACGAAGCGCTACCCGGTGCTGTTCATGGTGTACGGGGAGCCGGCGGGCCAGACCGCGACCGACAGCTGGGGGGCGATGGACCCCTGGCACCTGATGCTGACCCAGATGGGCTACGCGGTGATCACGCTCGACAACCGTGGCACCCCCTCACTCCGCGGCCGGGACTGGCGCAAGTCGGTGTACCGGAAGATCGGGGTCTATGCCTCCGAGGATCAGGCGGGGGCCGCGCGGGCCATCGGCCGCTGGTCGTGGGTGGATTCCACCCGGTTCGGGATCTGGGGCTGGAGCGGCGGCGGCTCCATGACGCTGAACCTGATGTTCCGCTTCCCGGAGGTGTACCGCACCGGGATGGCGGTGGCGCCGGTGCCCGACGTCCACCTGTACGACACCATCTACCAGGAGCGGTACATGGGGCTCCCGGAGCAGAACGCGGAGGACTACCGCCAGTCCTCCCCGCTCACCTTCGCCGACCGGCTGCGCGGCAACCTCCTGGTGGTGCACGGCACCGGCGACGACAACGTGCACTACCAGGGGACGGAGCGGCTCATCAACGCCCTGGTCGCGGCCAACAAGCAGTTCAAGCTCCTCGCCTATCCCAACCGGACCCATGGCATCTTCGAGGGCGAGGGGACCACGCTCCACCTCTTCACCGCGCTGACCAATCACCTCCTGAAGTCCCTGCCGGCGGGGGGGCGGTAAGGCGGTCGGTCGGTCGGTCGGTCGGTCGGTGGCAACGGCCGTGGGTCCGACTAAGTTGCGCCGCATGGCCCTGCCCCCGAATCAGGCCGCCGTCCGCCTGCTGGACGGCTTCCTGGCCGACGCCAGCACCCGGAGCCTCGAGGAGCTGCTGCGCTGGCTGCTCGAGGCTTCGCCCTTGCCTACCGGGCAGGAGGTTCCCCGCACCCGCCGGCTGGCCCTCCTCACCGAGGCGCTGGCCGCGCACCCGCGCGGCGACCGGCTCCGCACCAAGCTGCGCGAGGTCTGGATCCACGAGAGCGCGGTCCGGCTGCTGGCGGAGACCGGCCTGCCCACCCATGGCACCCTGTTCAAGGAATCGCTGGAACGGCTGGTGGACCGGCTGGTGCCGCGGCACGAGAGCAGCGAAGACCTGTACGTCATGCTCTCGCGGCTCTCCCTCACGGAGGCCGATGCCGACTGGGTGGAGTCCCTCCCCACGGAGGTCCTCGCCCCCTGGGCCCCGCTGCTGGCGCTGCCGCCCAGCCTCCTTGAGGATGCCGCCCGGCTGGTGGCGTACCGCGCGGCGGCCCTGGGGATCACCCGCGAGCTGCTGACGCTGGATGGCGGGCAGGCCGATGGGGCGTCGCCCTTCCTGCGGCTCCCGCCGGCGGTGGCGGATCTCCTGGCGGCGCCCGGGGAGCCGGCCGCCACCGCCCGGTTCGCGGAGGTCCGCGGCGCCTGCGACGCCGCGCTGGAGCGGGTGCACCGCGGCCTCGAGGAGCGCGGCGTCTCCACCGACGTGCTCTTCCGGCTGGAGCTGCTGGAGGCGCTCTTCGTCCGGCTGGACGACCTGGTGCGCACCGTCGCCGGTGGCGCCGACGGGCGGCACCTCGCCGGCGAGCTGCTTCGGGGCAGCTTCCGGCAGCGCGGGGTCCGCTCCCTGGCCCACAACACCCTGAAGCGGCTGGCCCTCAAGGTCACCGAGCACACCGCCGAGACGGGCGAGCACTACGTGGCCCGGGACCAGGCGGAGTGGGACGCCACCGGGCGCTCGGCGGCTGGCGGGGGCGTGATCACCGCCTTCACCGCGCTCTTCAAGTACATCATCGCCGCGGCGCCGCTCGCGCCGCTGGTCCAGGGGCTGGGTGCCGCGCTCAACTACAGCGGCAGCTTCATCGCGATGCAGTTCGCGCACTTCACGCTGGCGTCCAAGCAGCCGGCCATGACCGGCGCGGCCCTGGCCAACGCCCTCGGCACCCGCGAGGGCGTGGCGCGCCAGGTGGAGCTGGTGGCGGGAATCACCCGGTCGCAGGTGGCCGCCACGATCGGCAACGTCTTCGCCACCATTCCGGTGGCGGTGCTGGTGGTGGCGGCGTACCGCTGGCTGGGCGGGAGCACGCCGCTCGACCCGGAGCAGGCCGCGCACTCGGTGCACTCGGTGCATCCCTTCCTGTCCTTGACCGTTCCCTTCGCGATGCTCACCGGCGTCTTCCTCTGGATGGCCAGCCTGGCCGCGGGCTGGGCCGCCAACTGGAGCGCCTACCGCGGCCTGCCGGAGGCGCTCCGCAATCACCGCGGGCTCAAGGCGACCCTGGGCGCCGCGAGCGCCGCGCGCGTGAGCCGGCTGGTGGAACAGCACCTGAGCGGGATCGTGGGCTACCTGGCGCTGGGGATGCTGCTGGGGTTTGTGCCGGTGCTGTTCGACCGGTTCGTGGGGCTCCCGATCGAAGTGCGCCACGTGACGCTGCAGGCGGCGTCCCTGGCCCTGGCGGCGGGCTCGCTCTACGGGACGGAGGCGTTTCACTGGGGGGAGGTCGCCTGGGGGGCGCTCAGCGTGGTGCTGATCGCCGCCTGCAACCTGGGGGTGTCCTTCGCGCTGGCGCTGCGCACCGCGGCACGGGCCCGCGACCTCGGGCCCCGGGAGCGACGGCGGCTGGCAGCCGAACTCCGCGCCGCGTTCGCGGCGGAGCCGCGGCGGTTCCTGTGGCGGCCGCGGGTGTAGGGCGGGAGGGCGGGAGGGCGGGAGGGCGGCAGGGCGGCAGGACGGCAGGACGGCTGGACGGGACGGACGGACGACTGCGGCACGGGCGACCACAGGACGGGCGACCACGAGGGTCGCCCTTACTGGGGGGTGGGGCTAGCTTGGGTATCCGTTTGGGTTCCGCTCCTGCCAGTGCCAGGCGTCGCGGCACATGGCATCGAGGTCGAGCTCGGTGCGCCAGCCCAGCTCCCGGAGCGCCTTCCCCGGATCGCAGAAGGAGGTGGCTGCGTCGCCCGGACGGCGGGCCACGATCCGGTAAGGGATCTTCCTGCCGCTGGCCCGCTCGAACGCCTGCACTGCCTCCAGCACACTGTGGCCCCGGCCGGTCCCCAGATTGTAGGCCACGCAGCCGGTCTTCCCTTCCAGCGCCTGCATGGCCTGCACGTGCCCGCGGGCCAGGTCCACCACGTGGATGAAGTCCCGCACTCCCGTGCCGTCCACCGTAGGGTAATCCCCGCCGAACACCCGCAGCTCCGGCAGTTTGCCCACCGCCACCTGGGTGATGTAGGGAAAGAGGTTGCTGGGAATCCCGTTCGGGTCCTCCCCGATCCGGCCGCTGCGGTGGGCCCCGACGGGGTTGAAGTACCGGAGCAGCGCGATGTTCCACGACGGATCCGAGCGGTAGAGGTCCCGGAACATCTGCTCCATGATCAGCTTGGAGTAGCCGTACGGGTTGGTGGCGGAGAGGGGCATCTCCTCGGTCACCGGCACCACGGCGGGATCGCCGTAGACCGTGGCGGAGGAGCTGAAGACCATGGTCTTCACCCCGTGACGGAGCATCGTCTGGCACAGCACCACCGTGCCACTCACGTTGTTGTGGTAGTACTTGAGCGGCTGGGCGACGGACTCCCCCACCGCCTTGAAGGCCGCGAAATGGATAACGGCGTCCACCGGGTGACGCCGAAACACCGCGTCGAGCCCCCCTGCATCCAGCAGGTCCACCTGGTGAAAGATGAAGGGGCGCCCGGCCAGCTCCTCCGTGCGGCGCAGCGCCTCGGGCTTGCTGTTGCTGAAGTTGTCCACGATCACGACCTCGTGACCGGCCTGGAGCAGTTCCACCGTGGTGTGAGTGCCGATGAATCCGGCGCCGCCGGTGACGAGGATGCGCATCCGGGATCTCCAAACGGGGGGAGTGATCCGGACAATCTACATCAATCCTTCCCGTATCGTTGCGCTACAGCCCGCCCCGTTTCGTGACGGGCCCGACACCCGTCGCGCGCCGCCTTCCCTCTGGAAACCCCCGCCCCGTCGCCCGGCGCGCTTGTTGCCTCCCTGTCGCTCGCCGGGTGGGACGCCCTCACAACTTGTTCACGATCCGTCCATGAACCGGAACCCACATTGACCGGGCGTTTGGCCCTGCTGCCCCTGTGCCATCCGGGTGCGCGGAGCCCCGGGGCGCGCGCCGCTTCACCCGCAGCGGCGCGCGTGCCACCTACGGTACTGACCCGGGAGGGTCCATGAGCACGATCGCTCCACCCCATCGCCTCTCGCTGGCACTCGCGACGTTGCTGGCGCTGGCCTGCACCGACGGCCAGCTCGAGCCCAACGCCGGGGCGCCCGTCGCCGTCCGCTCATCGGCGGTGGCCCCGCTCTACGTCGTGGAGTTCGTCTCCACCGCCGCCACCGGCGCCGGCATGAACAACGCCGGCGACGTCATCGGGACGTCCTATCTCGATCCCGGATGCGGCCCCTTCTGCCTCCCGACCCAGGAGACGGTCGTCTGGCGGGGCGGCACCCGGATCGTGCTCCCGGCGGTCCCCGGTTTCTCGGGCATCTATCCGTCCGCCATCAATAATCAGGGGCAGATCGCCGGCATTGCGGGCGTGCCCGGCACCACGACGCACGCCGCCGTCTGGACCCCCAGCGGCGCCGGCTACACGGTGCGAGATCTCGGTGCCCTGCCGGGGATGAACAGCACCACCTCCGCGGGCATCGACGACCAGGGCCGGGTGGTCGGCTGGTCGTCCACCGGCGGCGCCATCCCGACCGCGGCGGCGCCCTTCCTCTGGTCCGCGGCCACCGGCATGGTCAACCTCGCCGCGCAGGGATACCCGAACCAGATTCCCGAGGCCATCAGCCCCGGCGGCGCGGTGGCCACGATCGGGGGCTGGTACCAGCTGGGGAATCCCGCCAGCTTCTCGCCGGTCCCGCCGCCCCCCGCCGGGTTCTTCGGACCGAGCGCGTACTCCACCGCCATCAATGACAACGGCGACCAGGCCCGGTTCCTGGTCACGACGGGCAGCCAGAACCTGGTCTACCTCTATCGGCTGCCGCGTGGCGGCGCCTGGCAGCTGCTCTCCGGCACACCCACCGGGCACCTGTCCCGGTACGGCATCGGGTCCATCAACGCGGCGCTGGACGTGACCGGCACCGTCGGCAGCACCGGCGTGGTGGCGGCCGGCCCGGCCGGCGTGGCCCAGGGGCTGGTCGGGCTGATCTCGCCGGCTTACGGGGCCAAGGCCGTGAGCAGCGGCGGCCCGATGAACGCGAGCGGCCAGATCCTCGCCGCGGTGTACTTCGGCACCAGCCCGCGGCTGGTGCGGCTGACGCCAGCCACCGGCTGCGGCGCCAACTGCCTGGTGGGCAGCGTCGCGCTCGCCGCGCAGTTCGTGCAGGACCCGGCCAACCCCGGCTCCTGCTTCCAGGGCGGGACGATGTACAACCAGGCCACCGCGTCGGTGACGATGACCGACGAGGCCGGGGCGCCGCTGGCGAATGTGCAGGTGCAGGGCCGGTTCATGGACGACTACTGGACCAGCAAGCCGGTCACCGGCACCACCAACACCGCCGGCGTCGTCTCCTGGAGCAACAAGGGCCCCTGCGGCGTGGGCTCGATCGAGTTCCTGCTGGAGCAGGCCACGCTCGGCACCCGGAGCTTCGACCGGACCCGTGGAACGCTGGCCCAGTCAGTGATCCCGAGCATCAACCCGATCAACCAGCCCCCGGTGGCGAGCTTCACCTACAGCTGCAGCAACGCCACCCGGGCCTGCAACTTCAACGGGACCGGCTCCACCGATGACGTCGGCATCGCCTCCTATTCCTGGACCTTCGGCGACGGCGGGACCGCGAGCGGCGCCACCCCGAGCCACACCTACGCCGCGGCGGGCTCCTATCCGGTGACGCTCACCGTCACCGATGCCGGCGGCCTGACGGGGACCCTGACCCGGACCGTCACCCTGAGCACCAGCACCAACCGTCCCCCCGTCGCCTCCTGGACGGTGAGCTGCCAGCCGGCGCCGGCCCACAGCTGCACCTTCAACGGCACCGGCTCCCGTGATCCGGACGGCACGATCGTCGCCTACAAGTGGACCAACGCGGGCGGGACGACGCTCTCGACGCTCCCGACCTTCACCCGGACCTTCGCGAGGTCCATGACCCTGACCTGGACCCTGACGGTCACCGATAACGGCGGCAAGACGGGCAAGCTGAGCAAGACCTTCACCGTGCCGTGAGCAGGACGGCAGGACGGCAGGACGGCAGGACGGCAGGACGGCAGGACGGCAGGACGGCAGGACGGCAGGACGGCAGGACGGCAGGACGGCAGGCATGGTGAACCGCTGAGTTGGCCGCAATCGGTTGAGGTTTGGTTGACTCGGCGGGTGCACTATGAGGGATGAACCCCTACGAACGGCTAGATGCCTGGAAGCAGGCGCACACCCTGGCGCTCATGGTCTACCGGCTGACCGAACGTTGGCCGAGCCATGAGCGCTTCGGAATTACCAGCCAGATCCGGCGGGCCGCCGTGTCCGTGCCGTCGAACCTCGCGGAAGGCGCGGCCAAGCGAGGGCGACGGGAGTTCCGCCGGTACATCGACATTGCACTCGGTTCGCTGTCCGAGCTGAGGTATCTCCTGTACCTGGCACGCGACCTCGGCTATGTGTCGGATTCGGCATATGCTGAGGCCGATGCGGTGCGAGACCGAGCCGGCAGGATGATCTGGCGCCTCTACCAGGCGGTGCAGTGACAGCCGCGCCGCCGCCAAACCCGTCCTGCCGTCTTGCCGTCTTGCCGTCCTGTTGACTACTCCGCCCGCAGGGCCACGTTGGGGTTGTAGAAGTGCAAGGGGAGCGGTCAGTCGGCGCTGTCGGGTGCCCCGCCGGCCCGGGCCACCTGGTCCGCCTTCACCTTGCCCGGATCGAACCGCTTCGCGGCCCCGAGCATCTTCGCCACCGTGTCGTCGAAGTCCGCCTTCTGTCCCCGCTTGAGCGCAAAGCGGAGCGGGTTGATCCGCGCCAGCACGAAGGCCTTGAGGTACGGGCTCTCGAAGCCCCGGCTCTTGAGCCCCTGCACCGCCTCTACCACCGCGGCGTCGAGCTCGAGCAGCTGCTCGGCCCGCTCCCGCCGAGTGGCGAGGGCGGTGGACAGCTTCGAGGCCATGAACGCCTCGCAGCGCTTGAGCACCGGGTGGTACGCGCCGCCGGAGAAGCGGCCGTTCTTCTGGTAGCAGCAGCCGAGGGTCAGGAGCGATGGCTCCTCGAACTCGGTCTCGTAGCTCCGCTCCGGGCGGTCGTCGAGCTGCACCAGGGCGTCGGCCAGCCGGATCACCTCCAGGGCCCGCTCGCGCACGTTGTGCGCCTTCTCGCAATTGAGAACCAGGATCCGGTGCGCCACCTCCGGCTCCGGCACCACCAGGGCCATCAGGGTCCGCGCCCCGAGCCCGCGCATCGCCGCGAGGCGGTGGTTGCCGTTGGGGGTCCAGTACATCCCCTCGGGGGTCCGCACAGCGATCACCGGGTCCATGAACCGGCCGAGGCGCTGCATGGCATCCGCGAGCCGGGCGACGTGGGTGTCGGAGAGATCCCGCTGATACGGCGTGGGGGCGAGCTTCTCCACCGGCAGTGCGGCCAGCAGCTGCCACTGGCCGCCCAGCGGCTCGCGGTAGCCTCCGACCACGGCACCGCCGTCGGCCTCGATGGCGTCGGCCAGGGAGCGGAGCGCGGCCGTCATCTCCGCCGGCACCGCCTGCTTCGGGGTCAGCCCACGCGGCTCGGGCGCCGCCTTGGCGCGCTTGCGGGTGGCCTTCTTCTTGGGGGCGTCGGGCATGGGCGTCGGGGAGAGGGGAAACGGGGAAACGGGGAAACGGGGGAACGGGGGACCGGGGGAACGGGGGAACGGGGGAACGGGGGAACGGGGGAGACGGTGC
>JANRJZ010000209.1:0-10615 GCA_033763675.1 Gemmatimonadota bacterium | reverse complement strand
CGGTGCGGGACGTCTTCGCCGCCATCTTCTTCGTCTCGGTGGGCATGCTAATCGACCCGGCGCTGGTGCTGGAGCACTGGGGCGCCGTGGCCGTCTTCACCATCCTGGTGATCGTCGGGAAGGTGGCGGCGGTGAGCGTCGGCGCCTTCCTCGCGGGCTACGGCATCCGCACCTCGGTGCAGACCGGGATGAGCCTGGCCCAGATCGGCGAGTTCTCGTTCATCATCGCCGGCGTGGGGCTTTCCACAGGGGCAACGGGGGACTTCCTCTACCCCGTGGCGGTCGCCGTGTCGGCGATCACCACGCTGACTACCCCATGGCTGATCCGCTCGGCGGGGCCGGTGGCGTCGTTCGTGGACCGGCACCTGCCGCGGCGGCTGCAGACCTTCGTGGGGCTGTACGGCTCGTGGATGGAACGGGTGCGCGCCCCGGCGGCCACGGGAGAGCGGCGCTCGAAAGAGCGCCGGCTGGCCTGGCTCCTCGTCCTCGACGGCGTGCTGCTCGGGATCCTGACCCTGGCCGCGACCCTGGGCCACCGCGCCGTTGCCGCCGCGGTGGCGACCCGGACCCGCATCTCGCCCGGCGTGGCCGACGCCATTGTCCTGGGAGCCGCCATCGCCATCGCCCTGCCCTTCGCGTTCGGCCTGATCCGGGTGTCCCACTCGCTGAGCCGGGCCATCGGCTTCCGTGCCCTCCCGCCGCCGGCGCGGGGCGGCGTGGATTTCGCGGCGGCGCCGCGGCGCGCCTTCACCGTGGCCTGGCTGCTCCTGGTGGTGCTGCTGCTCAGTCTCCCGGTGCTGGCCGCGACCTGGTCCTTCCTTCCCCCACGCGTCGGGGTGGGCCTGGTGGTCCTGCTGCTGGCGGGGTTCGGGGTCGCGTTCTGGCGCAGCGCCGCCAACCTGCAGGGCCACACCCGCGCCGGGGCCGAGGTCATCGTGGCGGCGCTCGCCAAGGAAATGGCGGGAAGCACCGCGACCCACGGCGCCGATCCCACCGCAGAGCACCCCGTCCCCAGCCCGAGGACCTCGCGATCGCTGACGGAGATCTACGAGATGATCCCCGGCCTGGGCGAGCCCGTCTCCCTGCGACTGAATGAGGGGGATTACGCGGTGGGCCGATCCCTCGGCGCCCTGGACCTGAGGGACACCACCGATGCCACCGTGCTGGTGATCCTCCGCGGTGGGGAGCCGGTGATCCTGCCGGTGGGCCGGGAGGTCCTGCGCGCCGGGGATACCCTGGCGCTCGCCGGCACTCCCGCGGCGGTCGAGCGCGCGGCGGTGCTGCTGGCTGCCGGTCCGGTCGCGCTCAGCGACGGGCCTGGAAGAACTCCCTGAGGAGCGCGCCGCACTCGTCGGCGAGGACCCCGCCCACGACCTCGGGCCGGTGATTGAGCCGCGGGTGCCGGAGCAGGTCTCCGACCGAGCCGGCCATGCCGGCCTTCTCGTCCCAGGCGCCGAAGACGACCCGCCCAACCTTGGCGAGCACGAGAGCGCCGGCGCACATGGCGCAGGGTTCCAGGGTCACGTAGAGAGTAGCGTCCGGCAGCCGGTCGGCGCCGGTCCGCTCCAGCGCCCGGTGCAAGGCCACCAGTTCCGCGTGCGCCAGCGGCGAACCGATCGCCAGCGGCTGGTTGTGCGCCCGGGCGATCGCCTCCCCGCCCAGCACCACCACGGCGCCGACCGGAACCTCCTGCTCGGCGAGCGCGGCACGGGCTTCGCCGAGCGCCAGCTCCATGCCGGCCCGGTCGGCAGCGGATACCGGAGCCATCCGCCGCCTAGGCTCCCCGGCGCAGGGTCAGGTCCGGCCCGGTCACGTCCACCTCGACAGTGTCTCCCTCCTTGAACGTCCCTTCCAGGAGCTGCAGCGCGATCGGGTTCTGCAGCCGCCGCTGGATGACCCGCTTGAGCGGACGGGCGCCAAAGGTGGGGTCGTAGCCCTCCCGGGCGATCAGTTCCAGTGCCGCGGGGCTGATGTGCAGCGCCAGGTGCTTCTCGCTGAGCAGGGCCCGCAGCCGCTCCAGCTGCAGCTCGATGATCCGGGCGATGTCGCCCCGGTCGAGCTGGCGGAAGACGATGATATCGTCCACCCGGTTGAGGAACTCGGGGCGGAAATGCAGCCGCATCTGGTCCCGCACCTGGGCCTCCACCGCGGCCCACCCGGCGGCGTCGGTCTCCCCGGCCTCGAGGATCATCGGACTGCCGATGTTGGAGGTCATGATGATCACGGTGTTCCGGAAGTCCACCACCCGGCCCTGGCTGTCGGTGAGGCGCCCCTCGTCCAGGATCTGCAGCAGGACGTTGAAGACGTCCGGGTGCGCCTTCTCGATCTCGTCGAACAGCACCACGCTGTACGGCCGGCGGCGCACCGCCTCGGTGAGTTGCCCCCCCTCGTCGTAGCCGATGTAGCCGGGCGGGGCGCCGATCATCCGGGCCACCGAGTGCTTTTCCATGTACTCCGACATGTCGAGCCGGACGATGGCCCGCTCATCGTCGAACAGGAACTCCGCCAGCGCCCGGGCGGTCTCGGTCTTGCCCACCCCGGTGGGGCCGAGGAAGATGAACGATCCCGTCGGACGGTGCGGATCCGAGAGCCCGGCGCGGCTCCGGCGCACCGCGTTGGACACGGCCTCGACCGCGGGCCCCTGCCCCACGACCCGCCGGGACAGCTCCGCCTCCAGCCGGGTCAGGCGCTCCCGGTCAGACTCCAGCATCTTGGACACCGGAATGCCGGTCCACTTCGCCACCACCTCGGCGATGTCCTCGGCGTCCACCTCCTCCTTCAGGTACTTGGCCTTGGCCTGAATCTGTGCCAGGCGCTGCTCGTGCGCGGCGATCTCCTGCTCCAGCTGGGGGATCCGGCCGTACTGCAGCTCCGCGGCCTTCTGCAGGTCGCCCCGCCGGGTGGCCTGGTCCATCTCGGTTCGGAGTCCCTCGACCTCCTGCTTCCGGGACCGGATCTCCTGGATGGCCACCTTTTCCGACTGCCACTGCGCCTTCATCGAGCTCGACTTCTCCTTGAGCCCGGCCATCTCCTGTTCGACCGCCTTCCGCCGCTCCGTGCCCGCGGCATCCTTCTCCTTGAGCAGCGCCTGCTGCTCGATCTGGAGCTGCAGGATCCGGCGCTCCACCTCGTCGATCTCCTGCGGCAGGCTGTCAATCTCCATCCGCAGCCGGCTCGCCGCCTCGTCCATGAGGTCGATGGCCTTGTCCGGCAGGAAGCGGTCGCCGATGTACCGGTCGGAGAGCGTCGCCGCCGCCACCAGGGCGTTGTCGGTGATGCGGATGCCGTGGTGCACCTCGTACTTCTCCTTGAGACCCCTGAGGATCGCGACGGTGTCGGTGACACTCGGCTCCCCGACCATGACCGGCTGGAAGCGGCGCTCCAGGGCGGCGTCCTTCTCGACGTGCTTGCGGTACTCGTCCAGGGTAGTAGCGCCCACGACATGCAGCTCGCCCCGCGCCAGCGCCGGCTTGAGGAGGTTGCTCGCGTCCACCGCCCCCTCCGCCGCGCCGGCCCCGACCAGGGTGTGCATCTCGTCGATGAACACGATGTAGCGGCCCTCCGCCTGGATCAGCTCCTTCACCACCGACTTGAGCCGCTCCTCGAACTCGCCGCGATACTTGGCGCCGGCCAGCAGCAGCCCGATGTCGAGCGCGACGATCTGCTTTTCCTTGAGGGACTCGGGGATGTCGCCATTCACGATCCGCTGGGCCAGCCCCTCGACGATCGCCGTCTTGCCGACACCGGGCTCGCCGATCAGGACCGGATTGTTCTTGGTCCGGCGGGAGAGCACCTGCATCACCCGGCGGACTTCCTCGTCCCGGCCGATGACCGGATCGAGCTTTCCGTTCCGGGCCTGGTCGGTCAGGTTGCGGGTGAACCGCTCCAGCGCCTGGTACTGCGATTCGGGAGAGACGTCCGTCACCCGGTGGGAGCCGCGCACCTCCGCCAGCGCCGCCCGCAGCTCCTTGGCACCGATCTCATGGCTGCTGAGGAGCTGGCGCGCGGTGGTGCCCTTCTCCTCGACCATGGCCACCAGCAGGTGCTCGGTCGAGACATACGCGTCGCCGAGGGTCTTGGCCTCGGCTTCGGCCCGGTCGAAGATCCGGTGCAGCTCCCGGGCGAGGGTGGGTTCCCCCCCGCCCTCCTGGCGCGGCAGCCGCCCGAGCTCCCGCTCCGCCTCCTGCGCCAGCGCCGTGACGTTGAGGCCGGTCTTCTGCAGCAGCGGCCGCACCACCCCCTCCTCCTGCGCCAGCAGCGTGGCGAAGAGATGGGTGTCGTTGGCCACGGGATTCCCCCGCCGCGCGGCGTCGGCGGCCGCGTCACGGAAGGCCTCCTGAGCCTTGAGCGTAAGCCGTTCGGGGCGGATCATGATTCCGGTCTCGCTTTCTCGGCAATACCATGCCCGCCGGCAGCGGGTGCGCGTCCGGTCGGTGTTGAGTCTACTGCCTCATGACCGCAGAACAAGGCAAGCGACGGGCCCGGGGAAACTGCCGGGTTGGCAGGATTCGAGCGCGGGTGCGCGTGCGCCCCCGTCATCCGGACACAAGCCGGGGACCTTCCCCAGTCCGCCTGGGAAAGATCCCCGTGACCCTCGCTCGGAATGCTCGCCCGCCTGGCGGCGGATGAGATCCGTCGCGGCGCTCGGGATGATCGCCCGCCTAGCGGCGGGCGATCATCTTCAAGGTGTAGCGCTCGCCGTCAACCACCAGGTGCGCATAGTATACGCCGGGCGTCACCTCCCGCTGCCGAT
Source organism: Gemmatimonadota bacterium (assembly GCA_033763675.1). Lineage (GTDB taxonomy): Bacteria > Gemmatimonadota > Gemmatimonadetes > Gemmatimonadales > GWC2-71-9 > JADJOM01. Next base: position 5,862 of record JANRJZ010000209.1, on the reverse strand, counting down.
CGAGAAACCTGCCGTCCCAGTAGGACTCGTAGCTGCCGCAGCGGAGCCGGAGCGCATCGAGGCGTTCTCCGTTGGAGTTGAGCAGGATCGGCACCGCGACGACCTGCGCCAGCACATTGTAAATCTTCATACTTACCAGGGGCTGATGGCCACGCTCACAGAGTTCGGGGTTGAGGGTGAACGGAATCGTCGTCGCTGGAAAGAACGGGTTGGGATAGTTCTCCTGCAGCGTCACCGGGGGTGGGGCACGTTCCTGCGCGGTGGCAGGGCCGGCCAGCCCGGCGAGGAGCAGTACCACCCAACCCGGCCTGCACAGCCAGGCCATGGGCGTTTCCTCCTAGGGGGAACTGGTCTGCCGCACCTGCCTCCACAGGGGTTGCCGCAAGATCGTCGGCGCCGCGAGAGGGCGCAATCCCGCGCGGCGGCCGCTACCGCCCGCCAACTAACACCCGCGCATCGCCCTCCCGGCGAGTGACCCCCTCGCGATCGGCCCACTCCAGCAGCCCGATCAGGTACTTGCGGGAGATGCCGGTGGCATCCCGAACCCCGGCGGGAGTGATGGGCCCGCGTGCTCCCAGGTCTCGCAGGACGCCCACCAGGCGTTGCAGGGCGGGACGGGCGTAGTAGCGGTCTCGTTCCACGGCGACCACCCGCTCCTGCCTGGCCCCCAGCCGCAGCGCCTCCGCCACGCCGCGAATGCCGAGGCTGGTTTCCAGCTCCGCCACCGTCGGGGGCGTGAGGCCGGCCGCCTCGACCGCACCGAGGATCCGCTCCAGCTGAGCGTCGCCGCCGCGCACGGTGGAGCGGAACTCCGGGGCCCGGACCACGGCCCCCTCCAGAACCAGGCGCCCAGCCGCGAGCAGCCGCTCCAGCGCGACCGCTCCCGCCACGCCGAACGCCTCGAGCTCCTGCCGCGTGGTCTCGAGGGAGAGTCCGGCCTCGGCCGGCTGCCGGGCGTGGTGTGCCGCCACCTGGGCGACGGCATGGGCCGCCGCCCGATCCACCGACGTGACCGGGACCAGGATGCCATCCTTCCGGGCCAGCAGCGGATCGGTGAGCAGCGGGGTCAACTGTCGCTCCGTGGCCCCCAGCAGGATCGGCAGCAGGCCCACCGCCACACCCCGGGGGCGACGCTCTACCAGCGCTCGGAGCCGCGCCGGCAATTCGGCGGCGCCGAGTCCTTCGCTCCAGACCGGCCGGCCCGGCGGGGGAAGTGGATCCACAACCGTCCCGCCCCCGATCACCCCCACCGGGCTGTAGCTGCGGAGCAGGATCCGATCCCCCCCGCGGGCCAGCAGCGGGGATTCGAGCACCAGGCGACCCAGCGTGGCGCCGCCGGGCCGCAGCTCCTCACGCAGGTGCACCCGGGCAATTGTCTCGGCCGTGCCGAGATGCACCCGAACCCGGCTCTGGTGGGACAGCGGCCGGCCGGTTCCGGACAACAGGTTGAGCCGAGCGTCCAGAACCGTCGTAGCCTCCCAGCCGGCCGCATCATGGACAAGGGTCTCCCCCCGTCGCACCGTGCTCACCTCCACGCCCGGAAGCCCGACCGCCAGCCGGTGCCCGGGGCGGCTGGTTTGGACCGGGGCGCCGTGCTCCTCGAGGCTCCGGATTCGTGCCGAGATGCCGGCGGGCAGGATGCGCACCTGGTCCCCGAGTCGGAAACTGCCGGACCAGCTGCTGCCGGTCACCACCGTCCCCGCCCCCGCCAGCGTGAAGGCGCGATCAATCGGCAACCGGGCCAGATCGCCCGGCGCACCACGCCGGCCTCCGTCGCGCACGGCGCCGGCGATCGCCTCCCGCAGCGCGTCGAGCCCCGCCCCGCTCCGGGCGGAGACCGCGATCGGCGCCAGGAACCGGACGGAGCTCCCGGCCAGCCACCCCGCGACCTCCTCCCTGACAAGCTCGAGCCACGCCGGCTCCGCGAGTTCCGCCTTGGTCAGCACCGGGATCCCCAGGGGCACCCCCAGCTGCTCGAGGACCGCGAGGTGCTCTCGCGTCTGCGGCATGATCCCTTCATCGGCCGCGACCACCAGGATGACCAGGTCCATGCCGGCGGCGCCCGCGCTCATGGAGCGGATGAGGTCCTCGTGGCCCGGCACATCCACCACGCCGAGCAGGGTGCCGTCAGGCAGCCGGTAGGGAGCGAAGTGCAGGTCGAGGGTGATCCCCCGCCGCCGCTCCTCCGCCAGCGGATCCATCGCCCGTCCGGTGAGCGCCTCGACCAGCGCCGACTTCCCGTGATCGATATGGCCCGCGGTGCCAATGATCATCCGACGCTCCAGGCCGGCTGCTGCCAGAACTCCAGCGCGGTCAGTGCCGCGCCCTCGGCCAGGTGGTGCCGGATGTAGCGGGAGAGCAGGCGGCGGTGGGCAGACGCATGCCGGGCGTCGAGCACGGGGAGCGCCGCGGAAGCATCGAGCAGCGCCGCCAGGGCCTGCGACGACTCCGCCGGCAGGTCTGTGACCTCATGGGTCTGGGCGCAGAGGCGGCAGAGCGCGCCCCCTTCGGCGGTGCTGAACGGCAGGGTCCCAGCGGCGTCGATGGGGCGGCCGTCGCGGGCGCAGACCTCCAGCACCGGCGCGAAGCCCAGCGCCCCGACCAGCGCCCAGACGCACCGCAGCGTAAGCGCCGGCAGCGCCGGGGGCGGCGCCTCCTCCAGCAGCGCCAGCGCGGCCTCGAAGGTGTCGAAGGCCTCGGGGTGCGGGTCCGGCGGCGCCACTCGCAGCATCAGCTCGGCCAGGGCGGTGGCGGTGGCGTACCGGGACACCTCCCCGGCCAGCCGGACCGGAAGGGTGGTGATGTCGAAGCCGGTGAGGGTGTGGAGGTCTCGGCGTTCGGAAAGCAGCAGGTGCGCCTGCCCGCCACTCAGCGCCTGCAGCGCGGCGCCGAAGCGGCTCCTGGGCCGACTCGCCCCCTTGGCGATGGCGCTCTGCACGCCATGCTCGCGCGTGGCCAGGCGGACGATCTTGGACGTCTCACCGTAGCGCAGCGTGGAGAGAATGATGGCCTGGGTGGAGATGAGGGGCATCGGAGGGACGGGATCCGGAGCGCGCTACGGCGGCGGGATCTCCGTGACCCGGGCACCGACCGGGCAGTCCCCGCCGCTTACGGCGCGGATCTCGGTGAGGTTCCTGCGCAGGATGTGCACCGTGCCCGTGGTGCCCACCGTGCAGGGACCGGATTCGAGGGCATAGACCCGATCGTCGCTGTCCACGGCGACCCCGCTGTGGTCCGGGATCCCGATGCCATTCCCCGCGCCGCGGATCACCTCGCGGGTGACGAGGTCGAACACCATCAGTCCCTGGGACCGGGAACTGACGTAGAGCCGGTCGCTGCCGTCGGTGGCGATGGCGCCGGGCCCGGCCCCGAAGCCGCCGAAGCTGCCCAGCTCCGTGCGCCCCACCGGATCAATCAGGCTGAGGCGCCCGGCGGTGACGGTGTCATCGGGGCCCACATTCATGGCATACAGCACCCCGTCCTGGGCTACCTCGCCGAACGCCGCGTTCCCCGGCCCGGGCATCAGGATCGAGTCCACCCCGGTGGCGAGCCGGTTGGTGGCCGGGTCCACGACCGAGACCCAGCTGGGCCCCGCCGGCACCCCGCCCACGAGGTTCCCGTTCAGCACAAACAGCCGGCCCCGGGTGAACACCAGGTCCTGCGGGTACACCCCGACGTCCAGGCTGGCGGTATCGCCGGTGAGGTAATTGATGCGGGTGACGGAGTTGAGCGCGGGATTGGCCACGTACGCGATGGAATCATCGATGAAGGCGGAACCGGTGGCGCCCGAACCGGGCGCGAGGGCGATCGTCCGGGTCACCACGCGGGCCCGGAGGTCCACGACGGCCACCGCGTCATCCTGACCCATCGGGACCAGCGCCCATCCCCCCTGGGCGCTCACCCCGAGCGGCGTCGGGCTGGTGCCGCCCAACGGGATGGACGTGAAGGTGGTCGGGGCCTCCACCGGAATCAGCCGGAGGGTGGCCGGACCCCGGCTCACGACCAGCAGGACCTCTTCCGGCGGCGGCAGCGGTGCCGAGGCCTCGGCACAGCCGAGGCCGGCGGCGGCGAAAAGCAGACGGAGTGGGAGACGGCGCAGCATACCCTGAAAGATGCCACCCTCCCACTCCGGATGCGACCCGCCCGCCCCGGGGCCGTGCCCCGCCGGGACGGCGGCCTAGATCCCCACCCGGGCGCCGGCGTACACCGCCCGGCCACGGCCCCGGAACCCGACCACGGTCTCGTAGCGGCGGTCGGTCAGGTTCTCCGCGCGAAGCGTGGCGGTGAGCCAGGGCCGCCCCGCCGCCGGGCGCAGCAGGTCGAGTTCCGCGTCGGCCTCAAGGGTGACAACTCCCGGGAGCACGGTGCGGACCGAGGGAAAGGACCGGAAGTCCACATCCGCCCGCCGGCCGAGGTAGGTCACCCCGAGACCGGCCCCGAGTCGATCGAGCAGCCGCGCCCGGGCATCCAGGCGGGCGCTGTGCTTCGGCCGGCGGATCAGCTGCTTGCCATCCACGAAGGCGTCCCCCGCCCCGCTGCTGAAGCCGGGGTCGTCCACCCGGGTCATGAGCCGGGTGTAGGAGGCGGCGATCACGATGTGGCGCGCCGGGCGGAAGTCTCCCGTCAGCTCCACGCCCCGGGCGGTGGCCCGGGCCACGTTGGAGTAGTTGGGGCTGCCCGGCGCCGCGCCTCCGTTGTACTGGATCAGGTTGCGGAACCGCTGGTCGAAGTAGTTGGCCGCGAAGGTCAGGCGACCCGCCAGCAGCGCCCGTTCCAGCCCCACCTCCCAGCTGCGGCTCTCCTCGGGCTCGAGTCCCGGATTGCCCACCTCGAACGGGGTGGCGGCAAAGTTCTCCCGCAATGAGGGTTCCTTGTACCCCGTGCCGAGCGACGCGCGGGCGCGGAGGCCGGACAGCAGCGCGTACACCACCCCGACGCGATACGTGGCGTGGGTACCGAAGCGCTGGTTGTCATCCACCCGGCCACCGAGGCTCAGCAGGCCACGGGTCCCGATATCCACCACCGCCTGGGCATAGCCGCCGACGTTCCGCCGTGTGGCGTCGAACGGGGAGCCGGTGGTACTCAGCTCTTCCAGCTCCTCGAACTCCGCCTGCGCCCCGGCGGTCAGGCGGGCCCGGGCGGCCAGTTGCACGATGCCCCGGGCATCGGCGGAGCGGCGCAGGGCGCGGCCCTGGTTCTCGTAGTAGAAGTCGAGCGAATCCCCCTCGCTGTCCGGCAGGTTGAAGGCCCGGTCGGTCTGGCTGTGGGACGCCAGGAACACCCGCAGCTCCGCCGCGGGAGAGAAGCGGTGAGCCACCTCGAGCCCCAGCGTGGTCGCGTCCTGCCGGTTGGCCTGATTGCTGTCGGTGACGGCGCCGGTGAAGTCGGTCGGAAAATCGAGGCGATTGTCCCCGGTCCGGGCGGTGAGGGTCAGCTCGGTGCGCGCGTCGGGCCGCACGGTCACCGCCCCGGAGCCGACCGTACTGCCGTAGCCGCTGTTGAAGCGATAGATCCCGTCGGTCCGGTAGCGCGAGATCGCCGCCGAGTAGCTGACCTGCTCGCTGCCCCCGCTCACCCCGGCGTCCCCGCGCCAGGTGCCGTGACTCCCGGCCTGGGTTCCCGCCGTCGCCTGGATGGCGCCCTGCCCCCGCCGGGTGATCACGTTGATCACGCCGGTCACGGCGTCGGAACCGTAGAGGACCGACGCCGGCCCGCGCACGATCTCGATCCGTTCCACGTTGTCGGTGCTCAGGGTGCCGAAGTTGAAGCTGCCGCCGGCCTGGTTCACCGGCACCCCGTCAATCAGCACCTTGGTGTAGTCGCTCTCGCCGCCCCGCAGGAAGAGCGAGGAGACACCCCCAT
>JANRJZ010000208.1:0-1698 GCA_033763675.1 Gemmatimonadota bacterium | reverse complement strand
GACGGTGCCGCCGGGCGCCCTCGAGCGGCTGGGTGCCACCGCGGACGACCTGGATGGCATCGTGGAGGTGCCGCGGACCATCGCCGGGGTGCGGATGGCGCTGCTCTTCCGGGAGATCGCCGCCGGCCGGGTGAAGGTCTCGCTCCGCTCGGTGGGGGAGGTGGACGTCAATGCCTTCGCCAAGCCGTTCGGCGGCGGCGGGCACACCAAGGCCTCCGGCCTTTCCCTGGAGGGTTCCCTGGCCGGGGTGCAGGCCCGGGTGCTCGCCGCCGCCCGTGAGTACCTTTCGGGGAACGGCAGCCGCTGACCGGGCCGCCCGAACCAGGAACGCCGACGCGCCAGATGACCACGCCTCCTGCGGGTCCGGATCTCCTCGAGCGGATCGAACAGACCCTCGACACCCTGCGGCCGTATATCAGTTCGCATCGCGGCACCGTCGAGGTCGTGGACTTCGACGAGGTGCAGGGGCTGCTGCTGCTCCGGCTCGGCGGCACCTGCCATGGCTGCTCTGCCTCCACCATCACCCTCAAGCAGGGCATCGAGACCCGGCTCCGGCAGCTGGTCCCGGAAGTCCGCCAGGTCGAGGCCATCTAGCATGACCGATTCGCTGTCCGCCCGCGTCGCCGCCGCCCTGGCCCGGGTCCGCAATCCCCGGCTGGAAAACGACCTCTTCTCCGCCGGGATGATCCGCGACCTCGCCGTCACCGACGACGGCAAGGTCTCCTTCACGTTCCTGCTGTCCCGCAACGACCCCGCGACGCTGGTGCGCGAGGCGCGCGCCGCGGTCCGCGCGGTCGACGGCGTGAACCCGCAGGAACTGCGCATCAGCGTACTGGACCCGGGCGGGCCGGCCGCTTCCACCCATGCCCCCCCGGGAGCGCCGGCGGGCCCCGGCCCCGGCGGCGCCCCGCCGCCGGCTCCGGCGGCCGACTATCCCAACCTGGGCCGCATCATCGCGGTGTCCTCCGGCAAGGGCGGAGTGGGGAAGTCCACCGTCTCCGCCAACCTGGCGGTTGGGCTGGCCCGGAAGGGCCTCCGGGTCGGGCTGATGGACGCCGACGTGTACGGCCCCAACATCCCGCGGATGTTCGGCGTGTTCGAGAAGCCGCCGGTGGTGCAGGGGAAGATCCAGCCGCTGCAGGCCTACGGCGTCAAGCTGATGTCGCTGGGCTTCCTGGTGGACCGTGACGCTCCCGCCATCTGGCGCGGGCCGATCATCATGAAGATCGTGCAGCAGTTCCTGCGGGACGTGGAGTGGGGGGAGCTCGACTACTTCATCGTCGACCTGCCCCCCGGCACCGGGGACGCGCAGCTCTCGCTGGCGCAGTCCTGCCAGGTGTCGCAGGCGGTGATCGTCACCACGCCGCAGGAAGTGGCGGTGGGGGACGCGCTCCGCGGCGCAAAGATGTTCGAGAAGGTGAGCGTGCCGGTGGCGGGGATCGTCGAGAACATGGCCGCGTACACCGATCCCGCCACCGGTGTCCGGCTGGCGATGTTCGGCGAGGGTGGAGGCCAGCGGCTGGCGGAGGAACTCAAGGTGCCGCTGCTCGGCAGCGTGCCGCTGCAGCCCGGTGTCGCGGACCTCGCCGACCGGGGCAAGCCGATCGTAGTCGCCGAGCCGGAGTCCGCCGCGGCCCGGGTCCTGACCGCCATCGCCGAGCGGCTGGTGGAAGTGGCCGGCGGCCGCTCGGTGGCGCT
>JANRJZ010000207.1:0-9465 GCA_033763675.1 Gemmatimonadota bacterium | reverse complement strand
CATCATGCTGTCCGGGCGCCACGCCCTTGTGATGGACTTCGGCGTGGCCCGCGCCGTGAGCGAAGCCGCCGCGGGCCACCGGATGACCAGCGTGGGGTTCGCGCTCGGCACCCCGGCCTACATGGCGCCGGAACAGGCGGCCGCCGATCCCGACGTGGATCATCGCGCCGACCTCTACGCCCTCGGCATCGTGGCGTACGAGATGCTCACCGGCCGGCTCCCCTACGCCGCCACCACCCCGCAGCAGATCCTCGCGGCCCATATCACCCAGCCACCGGAGCCCATCACCACCGTCCGCCCGGACCTCCCGCCGGAGCTGTCCGCCGTGGTGATGCGCTGCCTGGCCAAGGAGCGCAGCGCGCGCTGGCCCAGCGCCGACGCGCTGCGGGACGCGCTGGAGCGGCTCGGCCCCTCGGGCGCCTCCACTCCGATCTCGGGCACCCAGCCGGTGCCGGCCATGCCGCGCACCGAGACCCACCCGGTGCAGGTGGCGCTGCTCTTTGCGCTGGGTGGCGTCATCCTCATGGCCGCGGTCACCGCGCTCGTGATCCGGATCGGCCTGCCGGACTGGGTGCTGACCGGCACCCAGCTGCTGCTGCTCGCCGGGCTCCCGGTCGCGATCGGCACCGCGGTGATGGAGCGCCGCCGCGCCGCCGCGCGCGCCACCGGCGCCTGGCACCCGAGCGGCGAGACCGGCATCCAGCGGCTCATGACCTGGCGCCGCACTCGTCAGGGGGGCGTCGCCGGCTTCACCGGCCTCGGGCTCGCTGCAGCGGGCTACACCGCCATGCGGCTGCTCGGCATCGGTCCCATCGGCACCCTGGTGGCGAGCGGGCTGCTCCACGCCGAGGACCGGATCGTCATCGCCGACTTCCAGAGCCGCGGGGTGGACAGTGCCCTGGGCGCCTCGGTGTCGGAAGCGCTGCGGATTGATCTGGGCCAGACCCGGGTGGTGCGGGTGCTGGATGCCTCCGAGGTGCGCACCGCCCTGCAGCGGATGGGCCGGACCGAGGGACGGGTGGATCCCGCCACCGCCCGCGAGCTGGCGCTCCGCGAGGGAGGCAAGGCCTACCTGGTGGGAGAGGTGACCGGCGCGGGGCGCGGCTTCCTGCTCACTGCCCGGCTGCTGGCCACCGAGGGGGACGCGGAGCTGGTGGCGCTGCGGGAGACGGCGGCGGACGACAACGAGGTGCTGGCCGCCATTGACCGGCTCTCCAAGCGGCTGCGGGAGCGGCTGGGGGAGTCGCTGCGCAGCATCCGCGTCGCGCCGCCACTGGAGCAGGTGACCACCAGCTCGCTGGAGGCGCTCCGGCTCTACACCGAGGCCAAGGCGATCAGCCGCTCATCCGAACCCACCCAGGCGGAGCCGCTGCTCCTGCAGGCCATCGCGCTCGACAGCGGCTTTGCCACGGCCTGGCGCGCCCTCGGCGTCTTCTACTACAACACCGGCGCCCCGCGCAGCAAGCAGGTGCACGCCTCCACCATGGCCTACCAGCACCGGGAGCGGCTGCCCGACATCGAGCGGTTCAGCACCGAGGCCTACTACTTCTGGTCGGTGACGGGCGAGCCGGAGAAGGCCGAGCGGGCCTACCGCGCGGTGCTGGAACGGCGTCCGGACGATATCACCAGCCTCAACAACCTCTCGCTGGTGCACATGCGGCGGCGGGAGTGGGCCCGGGCGGAGTCGCTGCTGAGCCGGGGGCTGGCGGTGGACAGCACGGTGCGGAGCTTCCACGTCAACATCGTCGAGGCGCTGGCGCGGCAGCTCAAGGTCACGGAGGCGGCGGACGCGACCGAGCGGATGGCCCGGCTTGCGCCGATGGCCGGTCCGGTGATTCCGGCCTACCGCTGGACCATCCTCGCCATGCAGGGCCAGATGGACAGCGCGGCCGCGCTTGCCGCCGCCACCCTGCCGGGGCTTACCCGCCCGCGGGACCGTGAGTGGGCGATCGCGACCCTCGGCGTGGTGGCCGCCCTCAAGGGTCATCAAGCCGAAACCGAACGACTAATGCGCGTCGGCGCCGCGGAGGTAGCCTCCGACCCCGCCAGCCGGCTCTCGCAGGCGCAGTACTTCGCGGACGTCCGGGCCTCCTTCGGACTCCCGACCCCGGAAGCGGTGCAGCTGCTGGACCAGGCGCTCGCCCGCGACCCGCTCGAGTCGATGCCGCTGCCGGACCGGCCCTACATGTCGTACGTCAATCAGTACGCCTTCTTTGGCCGCGGTGACCGCGCCCGCCAGCTCTACGCCCAGATGCTCGTGGCCGACTCGACGATCAAGCCCAACACCCGCGGCGCCCAGAACTCCCTCGGCTGGGTGGAGATCGCGGAAGGGAAGTTCGCAGACGGCCTCAACCGGGTGCGCGCCAATGTGGACTCCTCGGCGTGCCGCAACTGTGCCGGCTATTACCTGGCCTGGGCCTACGACCGCGCCGGCATCCCTGACTCCGTCCTTGCGGTGCTCGAGCGGGTGGTCAACGCGCCGTCTGAATGGGAGCAGTACTACGAGGATGGGCTCAACCGCCCCCGGGCCCTCCGGCGCCTGGGGGAGTTGTACGAAGCGAACGGCAACCGGGAGAAGGCGCTGGACTACTACGGCCGATTCGTGGAGCTGTGGCGCGACGCCGACCCGGGATTGCAGCCGGTGGTGCGCGAGGCCCGCGACCGCATGGCGCGGCTCGCGGGGGAGCCGGTAGGGCGATAGGGCGATTGGGCGATTGGGCGATTGGGCGATTGGGCGATTGGACGATTGGACGGCGGGCGACACCGCGGGAGCGTCGCCCCCAGGGCCGGTGGCGTTCCACGCTGAATCCTGACACCGCCGAGAGTCGTAGGTCTCCCCTGAACCCGTTCCCAGTCGGTCGGGGACAAGCCCCGCCCTTACGGCAGGCACTCCCTCGCCTCCGAGCCCTCGATGCTTTACTGGCAGGACATCCGCTACGCCGCCCGGCTCCTGGCCCGCACCCCGTTCTTCACCCTGCTCACCGTGGTGGTCCTCGCCGGCGGGCTGGGTCTCAGCATCTTCACCTGGTCGTTCCTCCACACCGCCGTCCTCAAACCGCTGCCGCTGGACGAAGGCGACCGCGTGGTCCGGCTGATGGCGACGACCCGGGGCCTGGGCCTGGGGAGCATCGACGCGGCCGACTTCGCGGCGATGCGGGGCCGGATCACCCGACTCACCGACGTGGGCATCTACGGCGATCGCGAGTTCGTGATCGGAAGCGGTGAGGGCACCCGGTCCATCAGGGGCGCCACCGTCGAGTCGAGCATTTTCCGGACGGTCCGCACCGCGCCGGCACTGGGGCGCGGCTTCACGCCCGAGGACCAGCTCCCCGGGGCGGAGCCGGTCATCGTGCTGAGCTGGTGGGGCTGGCGCTCGGTGTTCGGCGGCGACTCCGCGGTGCTCAATACGACAGTCCGGTTGAGTGGCGTCGCGACCCGGATCATCGGCGTGATGCCCGCCGGCTTCGGCTTCCCGGTGGCGGCCGAGGCCTGGGTGCCGATCGATCCCGGGATCCTGACCGTGCAGACCCCCGGCGTCGGGCAGGTGAACGCCTATGGCCGCCTTGCCCCGGGCGTCAGTATGGCCGAGGCCAGCGCGGAGCTGACGGGGCTGTTCCGCGGCGTGCGGGCCGGCCGCCCGGTGGAGCCGGGGACGGTCGAGCCCGACGGCATGAAGGTCACCTCCTACCCGCTGGCGCAGATCGGCGACGAGGCCCCGCTGGTCCTCGCCGTGCTCAACCTGCTGGCGACCCTGATCCTGCTCCTGGCCTGCATCAACGTCACCAACCTGCTGCTGGCCCGCGCCAACGAACGCGCCCGGGAAACCGCGGTCCGGCTGGCGCTCGGCGCGCCCCGGGGCCGGCTCATCATGCAGAGCATGTGGGAGAGCATCCTCCTCTGCCTGGCGGGGGGCGTGCTGGCCACGGTGTTCGCGGTCTGGCTGCTGACGGCGATCAACGGCTGGGCCCAGTCCCGGCTCGAGGGCAATCTCGCCTTCTGGTGGGTGTGGGGCTTCGACCGCTCGGTACTCTGGGCGGCCGGCGGCTTCGTCACCCTCGCCATCATGGTGCTGGGTGGCGTGGTCGCGACCCGTGCCGCGCGCACCCGGATCAATGCCGTGCTCCAGGAAGGGGGCCGTGGCGGCGGGGACCGGCGCGAGGGCCGCGTGGCGCGGGGGCTGGTGGTGACCCAGGTGGCGGTGGTGTCGCTGCTGCTCTACTTCGGCACCATGTCGGCGGTCATCGCCTGGCGTGTGGTGAATGTGGATTTCGGCTACGACACCCGGAACCTCCTCAGCGTGAGCGTCGATCCACCGGCGGAGCGCTACCCCGATGCCGCGGCGCGGGGCCGGCTGTACCAGGGACTGTACGACCAGCTCTCGCTCCGGCCGGAGCTGACCGGCGCAGTGCTCCGGAGGGGGCTCGCCGAGATCGGCGAGGCGAGCGGCGCGTTCGAGCAGGTGGGCGCGCCGCCGCCGGCGCCGCTCCCGCGGGCGCATGTGCAGGCGGTGCTGGGTCCGCTCACGCCGCTGGGCATCCCGCTCGCCGAGGGCCGGTTCTTCGATAGCCGCGACGTGGCCGGTGCGGAGCCGGTGGCGCTGGTGAGCCGCGCCATGGCCGAACGGTACTGGCCCGGGCGCTCGCCGCTCGGGGCGCAGCTGCGGCTGACCGGGCTGGGAGAGACCGAGGCGGCGCGGACGGTGGTCGGCGTGGTGGGCGACGTCCTGCACGGCAACCCGCTCAGCCGGGACCGGAGCGCGATCGCCGCCTACGTGCCGCTCCGGCAGGTGGACGCGGCGTATGCCATCGTCGCCTTCCGGCATCGGGGCAGCGAGCCCGCGGGCCGCGCCGCCTTTCACGAGACGCTGAGCGCGCTGGACCCGCTGCTGGTTCCCTCCAACGTCAGCAGCTTCGATGACATCCTGGCCAAGATGACGGTGATCGCGCGGTCCGTTGCCCAGCTCTTCGGCGGCGCCTTTGCCTTCGCGCTGCTGCTCGCGGTGAGCGGCACCTACGGCCTCATGGCACGGTCCATCGGCCGCCGCACCCGCGAGATCGGCGTGCGCCGCGCCCTCGGCGCCACCGACCGCACCATCCTCGTGATGCTCCTCTCCCAGGGGGGCCGGCAGCTGGGCGTGGGCGCGCTGGTGGCGCTGCCGCTCACCCTGCTCGTGGGCTGGGGCTTCTCGCGCTACTTCCCCATCGGCCTCGGACTGTCGCTCACGGCGGCGGTGCTGGTCTCGGTGGTCGTGACGGGGGTGGTGCTGCTCGCCACCTGGGTCCCCACCCGGCGCGCCGTCGCGGTGGAACCGCGCGAGGCGCTGTGGGGGGAGTAGGCGACGGGACGACGGCAGGTCGGCAGGTCGGCAGGACGGCAGGACGGCAAGACGGCAAGACGGCAGGACGGCAGGGGGCAGGCGACGCTGCCGCGGGGGAGTGGCGGCGGGTGCGCCGCGCGGCGGTCCCGCCAATCCTCTGCGGCCACCCGCCGACGCGACAACGCGGTAGCGTCGCCCCTGTCGAAGGTACCGCCGTTCGGGAGCACAGCCATGCGCCATCACTCATTCAACCGCCGCTCCTTTCTGCAGGCGGCGGGCACCGCTGGGGCCGCCGCGCTGCTCGGGCCCGACCTGCTCCGCGCCCAGACCACGCCCCTCCTCACCCGCCGCATCCCCTCCAGCAATGAGGAGCTGCCGCTGGTCGGGCTGGGGAGCTGGGGAGTGTTCAACGTCGGTGACGATCCGGTGGGGCGGGCCGGCTGCACTGCGGTGCTCAAGAACTTCTTCGCCGCCGGCGGCCGGCTGATCGATTCGTCGCCGATGTACGGCTCCTCGCAGCAGGTCATCGGACACGCCCTGGCGGAGCTGGGGATGCCGGCGCGGCTCTTCGCCGCGGACAAGGTGTGGATCTCCCCCGGCGCAAAGGGGCGGGAGCAGATCGAGACCTCGCGCCGCGCGTGGCGGGTGCCCCGCTTCGACCTGCTGCAGGTGCACAACCTGCTGGCGTGGGAGGAGCACCTGCCGGCGCTCTTCGCCATGAAGGCGGCGGGCCAGCTCCGCTACGTGGGCATTACGACCTCGCACGGGCGCCGGCACGGGGACATCGAGCGGATCATGCGCAGCCATCCGCTCGACTTCGTGCAGGTCACCTACAACATCGAAGACCGGGAGATCGAGGAGCGCATCCTCCCGCTCGCCGCCGACCGCGGCATCGCGGTGATCATCAACCGCCCCTTCCAGCGCGGGGACCTGCTCCGCCGCTTTGCCGGCCAGCCGTTGCCGCCCTGGGCCGCCGATCTCGATTGCAGCGGCTGGCCCCAGTTCCTGCTCAAGTTCATCGTCTCCCACCCTGCGGTGACCTGCGCCATCCCCGCCACCAGCCGGGTGGACCACCTGGTCGAGGACCTCGGCGCCGCCCGCGGCCGCCTCCCGGACGCGGGCCTGCGCCGCCGGATGCTGGACTACGTGCGGACCCTCTGATGTCGGAGTGGTGGACCTACCGGCTCTCCGACTTCCTCATGTTCGAGCCGAGGACCTATTACCGGCTGTTCGAGCGGATCAACGGCGGGCTCTGGCCCGCACCGCTCCTCGCGCTCGCCCTGGGAGTGGCGCTCCTGGTCCTGGCGGGGCGGGGCCGCGCGCCCCGCGCGACGCTGATCCTCCTGGTGCCCGCCTGGCTCGCGGTGGCGGTGGCCTTTCACTGGCAGCGATACGCCCCCATCAACTTCCTGGCGCCCTGGTACGCCTGGGCCTCGGGGCTCGAGGGTGCCCTGCTGCTTGCTGCCGCCAGCGGACGGGTGCGCTGGCTCTTCCCCGGGGCTGGCCTGCCGCCGGACCGGGTAGGGGTGGGGTTGCTCACGTTCGCCGTGCTGCTGCAGCCGCTGATCGGCCCACTCCTCGACCGCTCATGGCAAGGAGTGGAACTGTTCGGGCTCGCACCCGACCCGACCGCGCTCGCCACGCTCGGGGTGGTACTCGCCCTCCGGGCCCGGTGGGCGCTGCTGGTCATCCCAGTGCTGCTGGCGCTGGCGAGCGGGGCCACGCTCTGGGCCATGGAGGCCCCGGACGCGTGGGTGACGCCGGTGGTGGCGGTGCTCGGGGTGGTGCGGTGCTCGGGGAAGAGGCGATTAGGCGATTAGGCGATTGGGCGATTGGGCGATTAGGCGATTGGTCCCTAGCTTCCTGCCGTCCTGCCGTCCTGCCGTCCTGCCGTCCTGCCGTCCTGCCGTCCTGCCGCCCTGCCGCCCCTAGCCTCCGCCCCAGATCCGGCTAGCTTCGCCAGACGATGCGCATCCACCCGACCCCCGATCCCGACTTGCGTGCGTTCGCGGTGGCGCCCAACACGATGGTCGCGTGGCTGCGCCACGTCGAGTCGCTGCCGACGCTGTCCCTCGAAGGAGTCTGGCGGGACCTGGACGCCATTCTTGGGGAGGCACCGTCGTCGCCGTCGCCCTCCCCGCTGTCGCCCGGGGGCGCGGATATCGCCTTTCCGGAGGTCGCGGGGATTCATGCCCATGGCATCTTCTCCGGCTCCACGGAGGAGCTGCTCCGGGCCGTGCGGGAGGTGGACCGGCGGGACGTGGAGGGCTACCTGCGGCAGCGCTGGAGCGCCGAGCATGCCGCCGTGGACCCGGGAGACGACGCCGACACGCCGCCGCTCGGTGTGGTCACCGAGGATCTGCTGCTGGCGCTCGGCCGGCTCGAGGAGACGCTCACCGTGGCGGTGGCGAAGGGGTTCGGGCTGCTGATGGTGTTGTGATTCCGGGACGTTCAACGCATGCTCCGTCGACGCTTCCGTGCCCATTCCGTGTTTCCGCGGTGAACCTCGATCCGGAGATGCACCACGGAATCACGGAACACCCGGAAGCTGCACGGAATGTTCTGCTGGGACTGGTTACGGCGCCGGCTCTCCGCCCCGCTCCCGCTGCAGCTGCCGCAGCACCGCCTCCACTTCCGGAGGCACCCGGTCGTGCGCCGCCCTGGCCCGGTCGAGGTCTCCCGCGTTCGCCGCTTCCTCGATCTCCTGGAGCAGCAGCTGGAGACGGCGGGCGCCGATCGAGCCCGCCGGGGAGCGGAAGGCGTGCGCCGCCCGCCCGATCGCGACGGCATTCCCGTCCCGGAACGCCTCGGAGAGCGCGGTGCTGCGGAGCGGAGCCTGCTCGGTGAAGAGCCCGAGGATCGAGTCCACCGCCTCCTCGGCCCCGGCCTCCCGCATGGCCCGGCGAAACGTCTCCAGGTCCACCGGGGCCTCCTCGGGAGGGGGATCGGGCACCGCCAGCTCGAGCGGTGGGAGCGAGCCGATCTCCTCCACTGCGGCGAACAGCTCCTGCGGCCGGAAGGGTTTCGGCACATAGCCATTCATTCCCTGTTCCAGGCAGCGCTCTCGCTCGCCCGTCAGCGCATGGGCCGTCAGCGCGATGATCGGCAGGGTGCCGCCGCCGGGGAGGGCGCGAATCGCGCGGGTGGCGGCAAAGCCATCGAGTTCCGGCATCTGGATGTCCATCAGGATCACGTCGAAGCGGCCGCCGCCGGCGACCGCGTCCAGCGCTTCCCGGCCGTTGTTCACCAGGGTGACGATGTGGCCCCGCTTCCGCAGCATGGCCGCCGCCACCATCTGGTTGACCGCGTTGTCCTCCGCCAGGAGGATGCGGAGATGCGGGCGCCCCTCCGCGAGGGTGTGCCGGGTGACCACCTCCGCCAGCGGCGCCCCGGGACCCGCCCCGAGCAGGGTGCACAGCGCGGTGACCAGGTCGCCGCGGGAGATGGGCTTCATGAGGTAGGCCTCGATGCCGACCTCGCGGCAGCGCTGGACGTCACCGCGCTGACCTGCGGAGGTGAGCATCATCAGCCGGACGCTGGCGGCCAGTACGGGATCCCCACGGACCGCAGCGGCCAACCCGAAGCCATCCTGCTCCGGCATCTGGGCGTCAATGAGGGCAAAGCTGTACGAGCGCCCCTCGCGCGCGGCCCGGCGCAGCGCCTCGAGGCCGTCCCTGGCGCTCGCGGATTCGTCCACCAGCACCCCCGCGGTCCGCAGCATCTCCCGCACGATGCGCCGGTTGGGGGGGTTGTCGTCCACGACGTGGATCCGCGGGCCGGCCAGCACCGCCGTGCCCGCGGCGGGCGCGTGCCGCTCCTGGTCCACGGCCAGCGGGATGGCAAAGGAGAACTCGCTCCCCCGGCCCACCTCGCTCTGCAGCGCCAGCTCGCCGCCCATGAGCGCAACCAGCTTCCGCGCGATCGAGAGTCCCAGCCCGGTGCCGCCGTATTTCCGGGTCATCGAGGCGTCGGCCTGGGTGAACTGCTCGAAGATCGCCTGCTGCTTGTCGAGCGGGATCCCGACGCCGGTGTCCCGGACCGCGAACCGGACCAGGGGCCGCTCGGGCTCTCCCCCGGCCACCGCGGCGGAGAGCACGACCTCTCCCCGCTCGGTGAACTTGAGGGCGTTGCCGACCAGGTTGCTCAGC
>JANRJZ010000206.1:0-36377 GCA_033763675.1 Gemmatimonadota bacterium | reverse complement strand
AGAAGCGCACCAGTTCGATGTGGGCCCCCGACTGGGGCGCGGCCTCCGCGCCGCGCCGGCCGAGTGGCGTGGGCAGCGGCGGCATCCCGGTGCGCCGCTCGTTCTTCGACGAGGACGAGCCGCCCGGTCGCCGGGCCGCCGAGGAACCGGAGGTGTCCCAGGACGCACCCCGGTACGTGAAGGGTGAGCGGGTGCGGCACCGCCGCTTCGGCGGCGGCACGATCCAGGGACTCACCGGGTCTGGCCGGGACCTCAAGGTCACGGTTCGTTTCGATGACGAGGAGCACGGGGTGAAGCAGTTGCTGGTGGCCTACGCGGGCCTCGAACGGGAATGGGAGAGCGCATGAGCATTCGGCGGGAGGATGTGCTGCACGTGGCCCGGCTGGCGGAGCTGGAGGTGGCGGAGGGAGACTTGCCCCGGCTGGTGGAACAGCTGGGGCGGATCGTGCAGTTCGTGGCCCAGCTGAACGAGGTGCCGGCATCCGAACGGGCGCCGGCGTTCCTGGCGGGCCCCGCGGCGGTGCGCCTGCGTCCCGACGAGGTCGCCCCCGACCGCCTGATCCACGGGATCGACCGGTTCGCCCCCGAGTTCCCGCACGGGTTCTTCGCGGTGCCCAAGCTCGGGGCGATGGACGGTGGCGAATGAGCGGGGTCGCCTTCATCGCCGAAGCGGTCGGACGCGGGAAGACCACCGCCGCGACGGTGGCCCGGGAGGTGGGCGCCCGGCTGGAGCGGGCCGCGCCACTCAACGCCACGCTCGACTGGTCACAGGCGGTGCTGAACCGGGAGGCGGCGCGGGTGGATGCCCTCCGGCAGGGCGGGGGGGCACTGCCGCTCGCCGGCGTGCCCATTGCCCTCAAGGACAACATCGTCACCACCGACCAGCCCACGACCTGCGCCTCGCGGATCCTCGAGGGGTACGTCTCTCCCTTCGACGCCACGGTGGTCCACCGGCTGCGCGCCGCGGGCGCGATCATCGCGGCCAAGACCAACCTCGACGAATTCGCCATGGGCTCGTCCACCGAACACTCGGCCTGGGGCCGGGTGCTGCACCCGCTGGACCCGAGCCGGGTGCCGGGCGGCTCCTCGGGCGGTTCGGCGGCGCTGGTCGCCGCCGGGGTGGTCCCCGCCGCGCTCGGCTCCGAGACCGGCGGCTCGGTGCGGCAGCCGGCCAGCTTCTGCGGCATCGTCGGGGTCAAGCCCACCTACGGCCGGGTGAGCCGCTACGGCCTGGTGGCGTTCGGCTCCTCGCTGGACCAGATCAGCGTGTTCGGCCAGACCGTGGATGACGCGGCCCGGGTGCTCGCGGTGATCAGCGGGGCGGACCGCTTCGATGCCACCTCCGCCACCGAGCCGCCCCCGGCGCTCGAGCCGGCCCGGCGCGACCTCACGGGGCTCACCTTCGGCATGCCGCGGGAATACTTCCCGGCGGACCTGGATGGCTCGGTCCGCGCGGCCCTGGACCATACCGCACACAGTATCCAGCAGCTCGGCGGGAGCATCAAGGAAGTGTCGCTGCCGCACACCCGATACGCGGTGCCGACGTACTACATCGTGGCACCCGCCGAGGCGGCGGCGAACCTGGCCCGCTTCGATGGCGTGCGCTACGGGCCCCGGCACGTGGGCCCCGAGGGGGACGTCCGCGCCCTCTATCGCGCCACCCGCGGCAAGGGGTTCGGGGCCGAGGTGCAGCGGCGGATCCTGATCGGCACCTACGTGCTGTCGTCCGGCTACTACGACGCCTACTACCGGAAGGCGCAGCAGGTGCGTGCCCTGCTGGCCGAGGATTTCCGCAAGGTATTCGCCGGCGGGGTGGACTATCTGCTCACCCCGACCACGCCGACCCCCGCCTTCAAGGCCGGGGCCAAGACCGCCGACCCCGTCGCGATGTACCTGGCGGACATCTTCACCTGCTCCATCAACCTGGCGGCCCTGCCGGCGCTGAGCCTGCCCGTGGGCCGGGCCGAGGGCCTGCCCATCGGGGCCCAGCTGGTGGGGCCGATGTTCTCCGAGGGGCCGATGCTGGCCGTGGCCGGCGCGCTTGAGGCCGCCCTCGATGCCAAGCGGGAGGTGCGCTGATGACCTGGGAGACCGTCATCGGGCTCGAGGTGCACGTGCAGCTCCTCACCCGCTCGAAGATGTTCTGCGGCTGCGCCACCAGCTTCGGCGCGGCGCCGAACAGCAACGTCTGCCCGGTCTGCCTCGGGCTTCCCGGCGCGCTGCCGGTGCCCAATGAGCGGGCCATCGCCCTGGCCACCCGGGCCGCGCTGGCGCTCGGCTGCCAGGTGCACGAGACCAGCATCTTTGCGCGCAAGAACTACTTCTATCCCGACCTGCCCAAGGGCTACCAGATCTCCCAGTTCGACCAGCCGCTGGCCACGATGGGCTCGATCACGATCGAGTCCCCGGAGCGGGGGCGGCTGGCCATCGGGGTCACCCGGCTCCACGTGGAGGAGGATGCGGGCAAGTCGCTGCACGACCGCCTGCCGGGCCGCACCGCCGTGGACCTCAACCGCGCCGGCACGCCGCTGGCGGAGATCGTGAGCGAGCCGGACATGCGGAGCCCGGCGGAGGCGCGGGCGTACCTGACCACGCTCAAGCAGATCCTGCGCTACTGCGAGGTAAGCGACTGCAACATGGAGGAGGGGAGCCTCCGGGTGGACGCCAACATCTCCATCCGCCGGGTCGGCGACACCCAGCTCGGCACCAAGACCGAAGTGAAGAACATGAACAGCTTCGCCAACGTCGAGCGGGCGCTGCAGGTGGAACGGGAGCGGCAGATCGCGCTGGTGGAGTCCGGTGGCCGGGTGGAGCAGGTCACCATGCTCTTCAACGCCGCCGCCGCCGAGGTCCGGCCCATGCGCTCGAAAGAGGAGAGCCACGACTACCGGTACTTCCCCGATCCCGACCTCCCGCCCCTGGCGCTGACGCGGCTGTGGATCGAGCGGCAGCACGCGGCGCTGCCGGAGCTGCCGGAGGACAAGCAGAAGCGCTTCATGGGGGTGCTGGGCCTGCCGCCGTACGACGCGGGGGTCCTCGCCGCGGATCGCGCGGTCGCCGACTACTTCGAGGCGGTCGTGGCCCAGGGGGTGGAGGCGAAGACCGCCTCCAACTGGGTGATCAACGACGCCCTCCGGGGGTACAACGAGGCGGGACGGTTCGGCGTGGCGCCCGAGCGGCTGGGCGCGCTGGTGGCGCTGGTCCGCGACGGGACGGTGAGCAACCAGGCGGCCAAGCGGATCTTCGGCGAGCTGGAGCAGGGCAGCGAGGCCCCTCGGGCCATCGCCGAGCGGCTGGGCCTGGTGCAGGTGGGAGACGCGGACGCGCTGGGCCAGTGGGTGGACGAGGTGCTGGCCGCGAACCCCAAGGAGGTGGAGCGGTATCGGGGCGGGGAAGCCAAGCTGATCGGCTTCTTCACCGGGCAGGTCATGAAGAAGAGCGGCGGCAAGGCGGATCCCAAGAAGATCGCCCCGCTGCTGCAGGAGAAGCTGGGCAACGGGTAGCCGCGCGGGGCGGCGCGGCTATTCCGCCCCCACCAGGGCCAGCACGCTCATCGGATCCACCGTCACGCCGCCATAGCGCATGACCCAGTGGAGGTGCGGGCCCGTCACCCGGCCGCTCTGGCCGACGCTTCCGATGCGCTGGCCCCGCTCGACGTAGTCGCCCGCCTTCACCAGCGCCCGGCTCAGGTGGAAGTAGGCGGAGACGAGGCCCTCGCCGTGGTCGAGGTAGACCACCTTTCCGGCCAGGTAGAAATCCGCGACCAGCGCCACGCGGGCGCGATTGGTGGCGTGCACCGGTGTCCCGACCGCGCCCGCGAAATCGGTCCCGAGGTGGCGGCCGGTGACCACCCCGTTGTATTCCCGCGCCGTCCCGAAGGGACTGGTGATCCGGGTGGGGCGCGGCCGCGTGAACGGCTCGTCCCAGAGGCGCGGCGTCTGGTGGGCCGCGCGGCTCACCTCCCGGGCCCGGGCGACTTCCCGCGCGATCCGGACCCGGGCCGCGCTGTCCGGCTGGGCCATGGACGGCGCCACCTGCAGCCGTTCCTGGGGATACGCGCCGGGTGCCACCGCGATGCTGGTCCGCACCGTGTCCCGCCGCTCCCCCGCCACCAGCACCAGCACGACCGCCAGCGAGTCACCGCCCTCGACCGGGGCCGCCGCCAGCCCGCGCCAGAAGGCGCCGTCGCCGGTGTCGAGGTGGAGCGGCTCGTCGGCGATCGTCCCCTCGATCCACTGCACCGGCACCGGCAGGGTGGGAGCGACCGTGAGCCGGAAGAGCGCCCCGCGTACCGGCCGCGCGGGCACGGTTTCGATCGAGACCTGGGCCCCGGCCCCGGCGGTCAGGTGCAGCAGCGCCAGGAGCGCCAGCCGGGCGCTCATCCGTCCCGCCGGTGGAGCAGGTCGTCGGCCTCGTGATGGGCATCGAGGAGGAGTCCCAGCCGCTCCCGCAGCTCGTGGGCGGCGGCCAGGTCCCCGGTCAGCGTCTCCGGCGTGGCGGTGCCGGCATGCAGCTTGAGCAGGCCCAGCCGGAGTGACTCGAGCATCGTCACCGTCTCCTTGAGTCTCGTGGCCCAGAGCGCCCGGGCCTCGCCCAGGGCGCCCGCGCCGCCATCGCCGGCCGCCTTCTCCCCCTCGAACAGCGTGGTCGGCGCCGCCTGCGCGATCAGGTCATCGAGCTCCTCGAGCTTCCGGCGCATGTGCTGCGCCTGGCTGGAGAGGAGCTTGATCTGCTCGGGAAGCTGCTTCAGGTCGCGCCGTTCCCCCGCGGGCAGGGCACGGAACAGCGCGTCCGCGGCGTCTCCCAGCGCCAGCTCGGTGGGCCGGTGCAGGGTCTGCTCCGGCGCGCTGCGACGGCCGAGCCGCCAGCCCGCAATGTCGGTGATCGTGCGGCCGATGGGGCCCGCCCAGAATCGCTCGCGCCAGGTGGAGAGCCGGTCACGGACCGGGATCTCGCGGCCCGGGATGAACAACCCGAGGATGCCTCCACCGACGGCCACCCCCGCCAGGGTGAGCCAGGGATACAGGATCGACGGGAACCGCGAACCGACCAGGGGCAGGAGCATGACGGTTCCGATGGCGCCGATGAATGCGCCCCATGTCACTCGCCGCAGTACCCGACCGAGGGTGGACGGCGGCTTTCCGATCTCGAAGGCCAGCTCCTCCCGCCGCCGCTCGGCATGCTCGCGAATGGCGAGCAGCAGGTCCCCCGGGGAGTAGCCCGCCGCCAGCACCTTCCGCGTATGCACCAGCCGGGCGCCCAGGTAGACGAGCCAGGGCGCGCCCAGCACGATCACCGTGCTGATCACCGCCCCGGTGATTTCCGGCATGCCGCTCGCCAGCATCGCGCCGATCGTCGCGCCCGCCGGGAGCCCCGCCAGCAGCGACCAGAGCCCGAGTGCCCCCCGCGACTGGTTGCCCTTGGTGAGCCAGACCCGGAGCGGGGCGGGCAGCTCGCTCGGCGCCACCGAGACCTCATCCAGGGCCCCCGCCAGCTCCTCTCCCGTCTGAAACCGCGCCGTGGGGAGCGGCGAGAGGCAGCGGTCAACCTGCCGGGACAGGGCCCGCGGAACGTGCGCAGCTACGCTGGCCAACGGCGGCGGCGGCCCGGCCAGCTGGCGCGCGATCAGGGCGTCCAGGGTGGCGACGGGGTAGGGGAGCCGGCCGGAGAGGGCGTAATAGGCAACTACCCCCAGCGCGTAGATGTCGCTCCGGCCATCCACCCGTTCGCCGGTGGCCTGCTCTGGACTGAGGTACGCCACCGTGCCGACGATCTCGCCCCCCTGTTCCACCGGGGCGGCAATGCCGAAGTCGGCGATCAGGGCCCGCCGTCCCCCCGATTCGAGCAGGATGTTGTCCGGCTTGACGTCCCGGTGCACCACGCCGTGGCTGTGGGCGTGGCCCAGCGCCCACGCCACGTCGCGGAGCAGGCGGCCCGCCTCCCCGGGGGGGAGGCTCCCCCGGGCCCGGAGGCGCGCGCCGAGGCTCTCCCCCGGCACGAAGGCCATGACGAACCAGACCAGCCCGTCGTGTTCCTCGACCGAGTGAATGGGGACGATGTTGGGATGGGAGAGGCGGGCGGCGAGTCGCGCCTCGCGGAGAAACCGGTCCCGGAGGCTGGCACGGGCGGCGAGCTCAGGGGGCAGCAGCTTGATGGCGACCAGCCGGTCCAGCGAGACGTCGCGGGCGAGGTACACCACGCCCATCCCCCCACGGCCCAGCTCCCGCTCCAGGGAGTAGCGGCCCGCCACGGCTTCCTGCAGCGCCAGGAAGAGGGGGTCTAGCTCTGCCATGGCCGGCGGATGGTGGCGCCGGTCCAGACGTCGTACCCTCGGGCCGGGAGTCCGAAGTGCCGTTCGGCCGTCTCCTGTACCCGGGCTTCGTCGCGCCAGCCCCCCTTGAGGAGCGCCTCCCGCCGCATCCGCTTGGCGGTGCGGAGCGGCTCCTCGCCCGAAGGATCAAAGCGCCGGGCCTCGGCCTCGGGGTCCGCCAGCATCCCGATCACGAACTCGAAGGACAGCGCCAGGTGGCGTTCGACGTCGCCCGTGGGCAGGTCCCAGCGACTGCGCTTGTCCGCCACCCGGAAGGCCCGCTGCCACCCCTGGCTCTCGGTCAGGTGCACCATGCCGCGGAACAGCCGCCGGTTGGTGCGCACGCTGAAGATCGTGGGGGAGATGATCAGGTCGAGGTGGCCGTCGGCGTGGGAGTGATCCAGCAGGATCACCTCCTTGGCGGTGCGCGCGAAGCGATCCCCGAGCGGTGTCTCGAACCGGCTCTCCCAGTACGAGTGGCCGAAGCCGGTGGTGCTGCTGGTCAGCACCAGCTGGCGCGGCACGAAGTAGTTGTGCGCCACCACGTCGGCGGCCAGGTGCGAGAGGTAGCCCAGCCCGAAGGCCCGCAGCGCATCACTCCGCGCCCGGTCATGGATTTCCTGACCCACGTGCCACGCATGGCAGTGCCGGCCCACCGGGGCGTACTTCTTGGCGATGGAACTGTCGGCGGCGATGTTGCCATACAGGAAATCAAACGGGAAGGCGCGGAGCAGGTCGGCGACGGCGTGGGGCAGCAGGCCCAGGTTGGCGAGGACCGCCTCGCCGAGGTAGATGTGGGTGCCCGGCGTCCAGGCCGCGAGCGGGTCCGGGAAGCAGACGACCAGGAGCAGCAGGGCACCCAGGCCCGAGAGCAGGGACTGCCGGTTCAACGCCGCCGCCCGCCTCCGAGCAGCCGCCGGATCCGCCCGAACCAGCCCGCGCCGCTCCGAAAGGTCCGAAGGGTGACCGCGACGTCGATGGCCGTGTCCTCGATCTCCTCTTCCAGCACTTCGTAGACCGCCTCGAGGTTGGCCAGCCGTTCCTGCAACCCTTCCCGCAACTGGCGGCTGGCCCGCACCACTTCCTCGGCCTCAGTGCCGATCATGCCGGCCAGCCGCTGGCCCTCCCCGGACACCAGCTGCACCGCCTGGAGGGCGGGGCCCAGGTCGGCCCGGAGGGACTCGAGCACCTTCGAGAGCTGCTGCATCTCCCCGGCCGCCTTGCGCGCAGCGAGCGCGGTGGCGACGGCGATCACCAGGAAGGCGATCGCAATGATGACGAGCGAGATCGCCATGGTGGGTCCGACCCAGCCGGGCACGGCGGCAGTCTGCAGCAGGAGCATGGCAACAAGATAACGCGCCGCTTGACGCTCGCACCATGGCGCGAGACCTTTCGCCATGCCTCCGCGCTATGTCGTGCAGGGGGGCCATCCCCTCGCCGGGACGGTCCGGCCCGCCGGTAACAAGAATGCCGCCCTCCCCGCGATCGCCGCGACCCTCCTCGCCGATGGCCCGGTGGAACTGGGCAACATGCCCCGGATCCGGGACGTCGAGACCATGCTGGCCCTGGTCGCCGACCTGGGCGCCTCCGTCGAATGGACCGGCCCCAATACAGTCCGCGTCAACACGGCGGACGCCAGGCCGAAGGCGCTGGACCCGGGGCTCTGCGCCAGGATCCGCGCCTCGATCCTGCTGGCCGGCCCGCTGCTCGCCCGCTTCGGCACCGTCAAGCTGCCGCCGCCAGGCGGCGACGTGATCGGGCGGCGCCGAGTCGATACCCATTTCCTCGCCCTGGAGCAGCTCGGCGCCACCCTCAACCTCGGCGAGCAGTACGAGATCGAGGGGAAACACCTCGCCGGCGCCGAAATCTTCCTGGATGAGCCCAGCGTCACGGGCACCGAGAACGCGCTGATGGCCGCGGTCAGGGCGGAGGGCCGCACGGTGCTCCGGAACGCGGCGGCAGAGCCCCATGTCCAGGACGTCGCCCGGCTCCTGGTGGCGATGGGGGCCCAGATCGAGGGCATCGGGACCAACGTCTACACCGTGCACGGCGGGAAGCCGCTGCACGGCTGCCAATACGCCATCGGCCCCGACCACATCGAGATCGCCAGTTTCATCGGGCTCGCCGCGGTCACCAACAGCCCGCTCACGATCGCAGGCGTGCGGCCGGACGATCTCCGGAGCACCCTGCTCGGATTCGAGCGCCTCGGGGTCCGCCCTCGGGTGGATGGCGACCGGCTGGTCGTGGCCGCGGGGCAGGAGCGCCGGGTGCGGCCGGACCTCGGTGGCCACGTGCCCAAGCTCGAGGATGGTCCCTGGCCGGCCTTTCCGGCCGACGCGATGTCCATCGCCGTGGTGACCGCCACCCAGTGCGAGGGGCTGGTGCTCATCTTCGAGAAGATGTTCGAGTCCCGGCTGTTCTTCGTGGACAAGCTCATCGGGATGGGCGCGCGCATTGTGCTCTGCGACCCGCACCGGGCCGTGATCGCCGGTCCCGCCCAGCTGCGGGGCGGGACGGTCGAGTCACCCGACATTCGCGCCGGCATGGCGATGCTCCTCGCGGCGCTCGCGGCGGACGGGCAGAGCACCATCCACAACGTGGGCCAGATCGAGCGCGGCTACGAGCAGATCGACAGCCGCCTCCGTGCCCTCGGCGCCCGGATTGAACGGGCGGAGTGAGCCGCACCCGCCTGCTCCCCGCGTGATCGCCACCTCCCGAGAGATCCCGCTCCCCGGTCCGGTACCCCGCTACGAAATCCCGGGGTGGCGGGAGCAGTTTGGCGTGGTGGCCGGCATCACCGGGCGGGGGACCACTGCGGGCAGGGGGTTCGACCTGGGACTCTGGACCGATGCCCCGGTGGGCGAGGTCATGACCCGTTGGCGGGCTTTCCGAAGCGCTGAACCGGGGTTCGAGGCGGTCATCCTCGGGAATCAGGTCCATGAGGTTCGGGTGGCGCACCATACCCGCGCCCAGGGCTGGGTCCAGGTCGAGGGAGTGGATGGCCACGCCACCGGAACCCGCGGGCTCCTGCTCACGGTGACGGTCGCTGACTGCATACCCGTATACCTGGTTGCCCCGAAGGCAGGTGCCATCGCGCTGCTGCACAGCGGCTGGCGCGGGACGGCGGGACGCATCCTGGAGCGGGGAGTTGCGGCCCTGGTTGAACACCACGGGGCGTCCCCGGCGGAGATTCTAATGCATTGTGGAGTAGGGATTTGCGGTACCTGCTATGAAGTAGGACGTGAAGTCATGGAGGGTTGCAGGTTGCCGGCCGCGGGCTCCGGGCCATTCCACGCGGACCTGCGGGGAGTCCTGGCCGAGCAGGGGCGGCGGCTCGGCCTGGGCAGCATTTCCACATCACAATGGTGTTCGGCGCATGACCGGACGCTGTTCTATAGTCACCGGGCCTCCCGCGGCGCGGACGGCAGGATGGTGGCGTATCTCGGGTACCCCGCGGCCTGGGGCGCCGGGCGGGGCCGGGCTGATTGACGAATCCCCGCACCATCCCTATACTTCCCGCGCTGCAAGGGGAGCTCCGGCGCAACGCGTTGTCCGCTGTGGGGGAGTTCCCCCACATTTTTTTTGGCCCGTCCCCATGGTTGCTGACCCGCTGCTCCCGGCCGTGCGCCGCCTTGTCGCCGATCTCGGATTCGAGCTCATCGATTTCCGCAGGTCCGGCCCGCCCGCCCGCCCCCTGATCCAGGTGAGGATGGACCGCCCGGACGGTCGGCCGGGGCACGGAGTGACCGCGGGCGACTGCGCCCGGGCCAGCCGGGCCATCCAGGGCTGGCTGGCGGCGGAGACGGGCGTCGGAGACACGTACCAGCTCCAGGTCTCCTCGCCGGGGATCGAGCGGCCGGTGCGGTTTCCCGAGCATTGGCGGCAGCACGTGGGGCGGACGGTGAAGGTGACCGCGAAGGGGCTGGCGGGACACCCGCTGGCGGTGATCCTCGCGGTGCCCGACGAGGCCACGGTCCGGCTGGGATTGCCGGACGGCCAGGAGGTCAGCGTGGCGCTGGACATGATCAAGGAAGCATTGCTCCAGGAGCAGGAGCCGGCGGATGGCCGCCGGAAGCCATAAGGGCGGGAGAGACGGATGTCCGGTTCTGCGGAAGTCCTGAGCGCCATCAAGGAGCTCACCACCACCAAGCAGCTCGATCGCACCGAGCTGCTGGACCTGTTGCGCGACGGGATCCACGCCGCGCTCGCGCGCCGCTACGGCCCCAACGTGCGCTTCGAGCTGGAATTCGACGAGCTGAAGGGCGCCATCAAGGTGGTGCGCCTCCGCCAGGTGGTGGAGCTGGTGGAGGACGCCAGCTCGCAGGTGTCGCTCGAGGAGGCCCAGTACGAGGATCCCGAGTTCGCCGTGGGGGACATGCTCGAGGAAGAGGTGCCCTTCGCCGAGTTCGGCCGGCTGGCGGTGCAGGCCGCCAAGCAGCGGATCATCCAGCGGGTCCGCGAGGGTGAGCGGACCCGGATCCGGGACGAGTTCGCCAGCAAGGTCGGCGAGCTGCTCTCCGGCGAGGTGCAGCAGATCGAGCGCGGCAAGCTGGTGATCATGCTGAACAAGTTCCGCGAGGCCGAGGCGATCATCCCGTACCGGGAGCAGAATCACCGGGAGAAGTTCCACCAGGGCGATACCATCCGCGCGGTGCTCAAGCGGCTGGAGGAGACGCCCAAGGGCCCCCGGCTGATCCTTTCCCGCGCCGACCCGCTGTTCGTGAAGGCGCTGTTCAAGCTCGAGGTCCCCGAAATCCAGCAGGCGGTGGTGGAGATCCGCGCCTGGGCCCGCGAAGTGGGAAGCCGGACCAAGATCGCGGTCATCTCGCGGGACGACGCCATCGATCCGGTGGGCGCCTGCGTGGGACTCAAGGGGTCGCGGGTGCAGGCGGTGGTGAACGAGCTGGGGGGCGAGCGGATCGACATCGTGCCCTGGTCGCCGGACCCGGAACGCTTCGCGCGGCTGGCGCTGGCGCCGGCCCGGGTGGCCAAGGTGTTTTCCGACCCGGCGTCGAAGACGATCCAGGCGGTGGTGGACGAGGACCAGCTGTCGCTGGCCATCGGCCGCAACGGCCAGAACGTCCGGCTGGCGTCGGAGCTGACCGGGTGGAAGATCGACCTCTACTCCAGCCGCGAGTGGCTGGAGCGGGGCGGCGAGGGCCCGCTGTTCGCCCCGCTGCCGCCGGAGGACGAGGCGGTCATGCAGCTGCCGCTCACCGAGCTCAAGGGCCTGAGCCCGGAGCTGGTCGCGATCCTGAATGGCGCCGGCTTCCAGACGCTCAACGACGTGCTGGACCTGGAGCGCGAGGACATCGAGAAGATCCCGGGCATGACCGCGGAGCGAAGCGACCAGCTGGTCGCCTTCCTCGCGGAGCTGACCGAGGACGGTGGAGACGAAGCCGCCAGCTGAGCCGCTGCTGCGGCTGCTGGGCCTCGGGGTCCGGGCCGGGACGGTCGTGCTCGGGGTGGATGGGGTCCGCAGCGCGCTGCAGGCGGAGCGGTTGTGCGGGGTGGTGGTGGCCGAGGACGCGAGTCCCCGGGCAATGGAGAAGGTGGTGCGGCTGGCCCGGGCGAAAGGGATTCCCCTCTTCGCCGGACCCGCCGCGGAGGTGATCGGGGCGCGGCTGGGACGGCCCGTCATCATGGTCGCCGGCGTGCTGGACCGGGCTCTGGCCAGGGGTCTCGCGAATGCGGGGACCGGCGGTGCCCACAGGGAGGCGTGAGTGGTAAAGACGCGAGTCCACGATTTGGCAGCCGAATTCAGCGTGCCCGCGGAGCAGCTCATGGGCATGCTTCGGGACATGCACATCTTCGTGCGGAGCCACATGTCTCCGCTCGAGGATGCCCAGGTGTCCGCCGTCCGCGTGCGCTGGGAGCGCGAGAAGCGGAAGGCCGCACAGGCCAGCGAGGAGCCGGCCCCGAAGAAGCGGGCCAAGAAGGCGGCCAAGACCGCCAAGGCGCCCGAGCCCGAAGCACCGGCGGATGCCGGCAAGCCGGTCAAGCGGCGCCGCACCGCGGCCGAAGTGGCCCAGGCGGAAGCGGTGCTCGAGGCCGAGCGCGCCGCCGAGACGCTGCGCCAGGAGGCGCTGGAGCTCGCCCGCCCGGTCGAGAAGCGGGAGGAGCCGATCCTCCCCTCGTCCATCGAGGAGCGGGCTCGTGCCCTCTTCAAGGACCTGCCGCCGCTGCCGGTGGATGCGGACGCGGACGGGGCGGCCGCCCCGGACTCCGACTCCGCGGAGCCGCCGCTGCGCCCCGCCGCCTCGGCCGCAACCGATGGAGGCGCCACCACCGCGCCGCCCCCCCGTCCGTCGCTCCCGTCCGCCGCGACCGGCGGGGGGATCACGCCCCGCATCCCAACCCGGATTCCGCGGCCCGTCGCCCCTCCGGGCGGCGAAGTCCCGCGGTTCCAGCGACCCAAGCCGGTATTCAGCTCCAGCACCCCCGGCGC
Source organism: Gemmatimonadota bacterium (assembly GCA_033763675.1). Classification (GTDB taxonomy): domain Bacteria; phylum Gemmatimonadota; class Gemmatimonadetes; order Gemmatimonadales; family GWC2-71-9; genus JADJOM01. The sequence goes on along the minus strand of JANRJZ010000206.1, from coordinate 23,619 downwards.
GCCCGGCACCCGGCCCGGCACCAGCCGTCCCGGTGGCCCGGGTGGGCCCCGTCCGGGCGGACCGGGCGGCCCGAGGCCGAGCGGTGCCCGGCCCGGTGGTCCGGGCGGTGGCCGGCCCGGCGCGGCGGCGCCCGGAGCCCCCGTCACCGGTGACCGGTCCCGGAACTTCGGCCCCGACGCGCAGAAGGGTGGCGCCCGCAAGAAGAAGAAGGGCCGCAAGACCGGCGTGGACCAGGATGCGGTGCTGGCCAACATCGAGAAGACCCTCGCCGGGATGCACCGCGGCACGGTGCGCAAGACCGGCCGCCGGGATGACGGCAGCTACCGGGAGCAGCTGGCGCGGGAAAAGGAGGAGCGGGAGCGGGAAAAGACCCGGATCCGGGTCAACGAGTTCATCTCCGTCTCCGAGCTCGCGGACCTGATGAAGGTGCCGGCCACCCAGATCGTCCAGCTCGCGTTCAAGGAGCTGGGGCTCATGGTGACCGTCAACCAGCGCCTGGACTTCGACCAGATCGAACTGATCGCGTCCGAGTTCGGCTATCAGGCGATGAAGGAAGAGGAGTATGCCGCCGGCGGCGAGACCACCGAGGAGGTGGAGGAAGAGGGCACCCTGGTGCCCCGGCCGCCGGTGGTCACGATCATGGGCCACGTGGACCACGGCAAGACGTCGCTGCTGGACTACATCCGGAAGGCCAACGTGGTGGCCGGCGAGTCGGGCGGCATCACCCAGCACATCGGCGCCTACCACGTGACGCTGCCGGACGGCAGGAAGATCACCTTCCTCGACACTCCGGGCCACCAGGCATTCACCGCCATGCGGGCCCGCGGCGCCCAGGTGACCGATATCGTGGTCCTGGTGGTCTCGGCCGAAGACGCGGTGATGCCGCAGACGGTGGAGGCGATCAGCCACGCCAGGAACGCCGGCGTGCCGTTGATCGTCGCCATTAACAAGATCGACCTGCCGGCGGCCAACGTGCAGAAGGTCAAGCAGGACCTGCTGTCGCATAACGTGGTGCTGGAGGAATTCGGCGGACAGGTGCTCGCGACCCCGATCTCCGCCAAGAAGGGCACCGGGGTGGAGAAGCTGCTGGAGCAGATCCTGCTCCAGGCCGAGATCCTCGATCTCAAGGCCAATCCGGAGCGTTCGGCGACCGGCGCCGTGGTGGAAGCCACCCTGGACCCCGGCAAGGGCCCGGTGGCCACCATCCTGGTGCAGAAGGGCACCCTGCACGTCGGCGACAACTTCATCTGCGGCAAGTTCTCCGGCCGGGTGCGGGCGCTCTACGACGAGCGCGGCAAGAACGTGAAGCAGGCGGGCCCGTCGATCCCGGTGCAGATCCTCGGGTTCGAGGGGACCCCATCGCCGGGTGACAACTTCCTGGTGACCGCCGACGCCGTCGAGGCGCGGGAAATCGCCCAGAAGCGGCAGCGGCTCGAGCGGGAGGCCCAGAATCGGCGCACCGCGCGCGGCGGCTCCCTGGAGGACATCTCCCGGGCGCTGGCGCAGGGCCAGATGGGCGCCCTCCGGCTCATCATCAAGGCCGACCAGGGCGGGCCCGCCGAGGCGCTGGCGGACGCGCTGGGCCAGCTCTCCACCGGCGAGGTGCGGGTGGACATCGTGCACCGCGGCGTGGGCTCCATCAGCGAGAGCGACGTGCTGCTCGCCAAGGCCTCCGGGGCCATCGTGATCGGCTTCCACGTGCGGCCGGATGCCGGCGCACGCGCCGCGGCCGAGCGGGAGCAGGTGGATGTGCGCACCTACCGGATCATCTACGAGGCGGTGGACGAGGTCCGGGCCGCGCTCGAGGGGCTGCTCAAGCCGGAGAGCAAGGAAACGGTTATTGGCGACGCCCAGGTGCTGCAGCTCTTCAAGGTCAGCAAGGTGGGCACCATCGCCGGCTGCATGGTCAAGAACGGCACCATCCTCCGCACCGCCAAGGCGCGGGTGCTGCGCGATGGGGTGCAGATCTACGACGGCACCCTGTCCAGCCTCAAGCGCTTCAAGGACGACGTCCGCGAAGTGCGGGACGGTCAGGAGTGCGGGATCGGGATTGAGAACTTCAACGACCTCAAGGTCGGGGACGTCATCGAGTCCTACCGGGTCGAGGAAGTGAAGCGGACGCTCTCGGATTCGGGCGCCGCCTGAGGCGGACGCGGGCATGCTGGGCGCCATCCAGAGCTGGGACCTGCACCTCGAGGGCTGTCACTCGCTGAAGGACAAGCGGGCCATCCTGCAGTCGCTCAAGGCCGAGCTCCGGAAGAAGCTCAACGTGGCCGTGGCCGAGGTGCAGCACCAGGACCTGTGGCAGCGGGCGGGGATCGCCTGTGCCACGGTGGGGAGTGACCGGCGGGTGGTGGACGAGACCCTGCGGGCGGCGGACCGGCTGATCGAAGGGACGGATGGGGTGCGGATCATGGACACCGTGGTGATGGCGCTGTGAAGCGGAAGAGCCGCCGCCCCGACCAGGTGGCGGAGACGGTCCGGCAGGTCATCGCCGACGCCCTGCTCACCCAGCTGCGCGACCCCCGGATCGGGTTCGTCACCATCACCCACGTCGAGGTGACCGGGGACCTCTCCACCGCCACCATCCGCTTCAGCGTGATGGGGGAGGAGGCCGACCGCGAGGCGGCCCTGGAAGGCCTCAGCAGCGCCGCGGGGTTCCTCCGGAAGCTGGTGGGACAGGCGCTCGCCACCCGGATCGTACCGGAGCTGCGCTTCGAGCTGGACCGCGGGCTGGAGCACGCGGCGCGGATCAACCAGATCCTGGGCGAGTTGCGCGAGGAGAAGCGGGACTGACCGGCGCGCTGCTGCTGGACAAGCCGGCCGGGAGCACCAGCCACGACCTCGTGGCCCGGGCCCGCCGGGCCCTCGGCACCCGGACGGTGGGCCACACCGGAACCCTGGACCCCTTCGCGACCGGCCTGCTGGTGCTGCTGGTGGGACGGGCGACCCGGCTGGCGCGGTTCGTGGAGCAGCAGGACAAGACGTACCTCGCGGTGGCCACGCTGGGGACCGCGACGACAACCGATGATGTGACCGGGGAGCCGACCGGCGCGGGGACCGACGGGCGCGGGGACCGCGAGCCCGCCCGCGCCGAGGTGGAGGCGGCGCTGGGGTCATTCCGGGGCGCGCAGCGCCAGCGGCCCTCCACCTACTCGGCGAAGCACCTGGACGGGGAGCGGGCCTACGCCAGGGCGCGCCGGGGCGAGGTGGTCGAACTGGCGGAGGTGCCGATCGTGGTGCACGCGCTGGAGCTGGTCCGGTACGCGTATCCCGAGGTCGAATTCCGCGCCACCGTGAGTCCCGGCACCTACGTGCGGGCCCTGGCCCGGGATCTGGGCGAACGCCTCGGGACCGGGGCGCACCTGACGGCGCTGCGCCGGGAGGCGATCGGGGGCCTGCGGGTGGAGCAGGCGGTTCCGCCGGCGGCGGTGACGCCGGCATCCCTGCTTCCGCCGCTTGCGGTGCTGGAGCACCTGCCGCGGATCCCGGTGTCGGAGGCCGAGGCCACGGCGCTCGGGTTCGGCAAGGCCGTCCCGCGGCACGAGGCCGCGGCGGCCCCGGTGCTGGCCGTCGCGCCGGGGAACCGGCTGATCGCGGTGGGTCGGCTCGCGGGGGGCGCGTTCCATCCCGAGGTGGTGCTGGAGGCGGCGAGTTGACGCCGCTGCTGCCGCCACATCCGGAGGGCACCGTCGTCACCGTCGGCACCTTCGACGGGGTCCATCTGGGCCACCTGGCGGTCCTGGAGGAGATCACCCGGCGGGCACGGGCGGCGAACCGGAAGAGCGTGCTGGTCACCTTCGAGCCGCACCCGCTCGAAGTGGTGAACCCCCAGGCCGCCCCGCCGCTGCTGACCACCGGGCCGGAGCGGCGCGAGGTGCTGGCGGTGACCGGCCTCGACTACGCGGTGTTCCTGCAGTTCAACCGCTTGCTGGCGGACCTCACGCCGGAGCGGTTCGTGCGCGAGGTGCTGATCGCGCGCTGCGGGATGCGGGAGCTGGTCATCGGCCACGATCACGGCTTTGGCCGGGGCCGGAGCGGCGACGTCGAAACCCTGCGCCGGCTGGGCGCGAGTGACGGCTTCGCGGTGGATGTGGTCGGACTGGTGGAGCGGTCGGGGCACGCCGTCTCCAGCACCGCGATCCGCCGGGCGGTGGCGGGCGGGGACCTGGCGACCGCGCGGCGGCTGCTCGGCCGGCCCTACACCCTGAGCGGCCGGGTGATGCGGGGCGAAGGCCGGGGCCGGACCATCGGCATCCCGACGATCAACGTCGGGGAGTACGCCGAGCGCAAGCTGCTGCCGCCCGATGGCGTGTATGCCGCCCGGGTGGAATGGGCGGGCGGGGCGGCCGGCGGGATGCTCAACCAGGGGCCCAAGCCGACCTTTGGCGAGCGGAAACGGACGGTGGAGGTCCACCTCTTCGGGGTGGACGCCGACCTCTACGGGCAGTGGGTGCGGGTGGAATGGGTGGAACGGCTGCGCGACGTCGAGCGGTTCGGCTCGGTCACGGAGCTCAAGGGACAACTCGAACGGGACCGCCTCGGGGCACAGGACGCGCTCACCCGGCACGGATCTCCGATGGACCAGAGCCGCGCGTCACACGCATAGACAGGCATAGACAGGCATGGTCGTTACCAATCTCCGTACCCGCATCGGCATCACCATCGTCATGATCCTGACGGCGGTCATCGCCCTCATTCCGCGTGACGCCAAGGTCCGGGAGCGCGGGACCGACGGCCTCATGCGCGACACCGTGCTCAAGCAGGTGCCCCTCAAGCTGGGGCTCGACCTCCAGGGCGGGATGCACCTGGGCCTCGAGCTGGACCAGTCCAAGCGGGTCTCCGCCGATCCGGTCCGCGACATCGACCTGGCCCTCACCGTCCTGCGCAAGCGGATCGACGAGTTCGGCGTCACCGAGCCGCTGATCCAGAAGCAGGGCGACGACCGCATCGTGGTCGAGCTGGCGGGGATCAGCGACCCGGGGCGGGCCAAGTCCATCGTGCAGAAGAGCGCCTTCCTCGAGTTCCGGATCACCGACCGCAGCCAGGCGCTGGACAAGGCGTTGCCGGCGATGGACCGGGCCCTGGCCCGGCTCGGGATCCGGGGGGTTGCCGGGGACCAGGCGGTGAGCAATCCGTTGACCGGCCTGCTGCAGGCCGACAGCGCCGCGCCGGCGGACAGCGCCCAGCCGGTGCTGGGCGGCGCGCTCTCGACCCTGATCCTGAATGCCTCGAGCGCGGGCTACGAGCTCGCCCCGGGGGAGTACCTGGTCGAGGATGGCGCGGTGGCGCGGGTGGACAGCCTGCTCAACGTCCCGGACGTCCGGGCCCTCTTCCCCCGACGCTATGAGTTCCGCTGGGCGGCCGCCCCGGTGAGCGTGGGGGCCAAGAGCTACCGCTCGCTGTACGTGCTCGAGGACCGCCCCATCGTCACCGGTTCCAACTTGGTGGACGCCAAGGAGGAAATCGACCCGCTCACCAGCGGCCCGATCGTGACCTTCGAGCTGGACCGGAAGGGCGCCCGGGAGTTCGGCGAGGGCACCAGCAAGAACGTCGGCAACTTCATGGCGATCGTCCTGGACGATCGGGTGCAGGGCCGGCCGCCGGTCATCAACGAGCGGATCGAGCGGCGGGGCCAGATCACCATGGCGGGCAAGTCGTTCCAGGAGGCCCGCGACCTGGCGCTGACGCTGCGCGCCGGCGCCCTGCCGATCCCGCTCAAGGTGGTGGAGGAGCGGCAGGTCGGCGCCAGCCTGGGGCAGGATTCCATCCGGCAGGGGTTCACCGCCGGCCTGGTGGGCACCGCGATCGTGGTGCTGATCATGATCGGGTACTATCGGATCGCCGGGGTCCTGGCGGTCTGCGCCCTCGCCATCTACATCCTGCTCACCCTGGGGGGGCTGGCCATGCTGGGCGCCACCCTCACGCTGCCGGGGCTGGCCGGGATCGTGGTGTCCATCGGCCTCGCGGTGGACGCCAACGTGCTGATCTTCGAGCGCATCCGGGAGGAGCTGGCTCTGGGCAAGTCCGTCCGGCTGGCCATGGATGAGGGCTTCCGGCGCGCGATGAACGCGATCGTGGACTCCAACGTCTGCGCCATCGTCACCGCGCTCCTGCTGTACCAGTTCGGCACCGGGCCCGTGAAGGGCTTCGCGGTGACGCTGACCCTGGGCACCCTGGCCTCGATGGTGACGGCGATCTTCGTCACCCGCACCTTCTTCATGATCTGGCTGCAGCGGCGGCCCAGCATGACTACCCTGAGCATCTGACCATGCGACACGTCTTCACCAACACCAACTTCGACTTCGTCGGGGTCCGGAAGTACGCCTACATCTTCACGGCGCTGCTGTTCATCCCCGGCCTGGTCGTGTTGCTGGTCCGGGGCCTGAACTACAGCATCGAGTTCACCGGCGGCACCCTGGTGCAGGTCGCCAGCACCGTCCCCTTCGACGTGGGGAAGGTGCGCGGCACCCTGGATCAGAACGGCGTCTCCGGCGCCGAGATCCAGTCGTTCGGCGCGGAGGGGGAGTACCTCATCCGGGCCCGGCTGAATGAAGCCGCCGCCGACGCCGACAATACCGAGGCCACGGTGGCCGCGGTCCGGCACGCGCTGGACCAGGCGCTGGGGGCAGGGCAGTACCGGTTGCTGCGCACCGAGGCGGTGGGACCCAAGGTGGGCGCCGAACTCCGGCAGAAGGCCATCACGGCGATCCTGATCGCCTTTTGCGCCATCATGGTCTACCTGGCCAGCCGGTTCGAGTGGCGCTTCGGGCTGGCGTCGATCGGCGCTACCGCGCACGACGTCCTGGGGACCGTCATCTTCATCAGCGTCATGCACCTGGAAGTGAGCCTGGTGGTGGTCGGCGCGGTGCTCTCGGTGCTGGGGCTCTCGCTCAACGAGACCATCATCATCTTCGACCGGGTGCGGGAGAACGAGCATCACCGCCGCTACCCCGACCTGCGCACCACCCTCAACCGGTCCATCAACGAGACCCTGCCACGCACGGTGCTGACCCACGGCACCACCCTGGCCACGATGCTCTCGCTGGCGATCTTCGGCGGCGAGGTGATCCGGCCGTTCGCGCTGGTGATGTTCTTCGGCGTCTTCACCGGGATCTTCTCCTCGATGTTCATCGCCCCCGCCGTGCTACTGTACATCCGGGAGCGCTGGCCCCTCTCCGCCGCGGTCGCCCCGCGCCACCACCGGGCGCCGGCCGGCCGGGGGGCCGCGGCCGGGGCCCGGGAGTAGCCTCCCGGCAGCGGCCGGTGCTGATCGACACGCACTGCCACCTCGGCGCCGAGGCCTTCGCGGCCGATGTCGCCGAGGTGCTGGACCGGGCCTGGGCGGCCGGCGTGGCCCATGTGATCGTCGTCGGGGAGTCCCCCGAGGCGGCGGCGCGGGCCCTGTCCCTGGTGGACACCTATCCACGGCTCTCCGCGACCGCCGGGCTCCATCCCCACGAAGCCTCCCGCTGGACCGCCGATTCCGAGGACTGGCTCGCCGGGCTGCTCCGTGACCCGCGGGTCGTGGCCGCGGGAGAGATGGGCCTCGACTATCACTACGATCACTCCCCCCGAGACCGGCAGCGGGAGGTCTTCGACCGCCAGCTCGCCCTGGCCAGCGCGGCCGGCAAGCCCGCGGTTATCCATGCCCGGGAGGCGGATGATGACGTGGCGGCCGTCCTGTCGAACCATCCGGGCGCGACGGTGGTGCTGCACAGCTTCTCCAGCGGCCCGAGCCTCTTGCGGACCGCGCTGGATCGTGGACACTATCTCTCGTTCAGCGGCATGATCACCTTCAAGAACTGGGGCCGGGACGACATGCTCCGGGCCATTCCGGCGGACCGGCTCCTGGTCGAGACCGACGCGCCCTACCTGGCCCCGGTCCCGCACCGGGGCCGGCGCAATGAGCCCGCCTTCGTGCGGCAGACCGCCGAGCAGCTGGCCCGGGTGCGCGGGGTGAGCCCCGAGCAGTTCATCCAGGAAACCGGCGCCAACGCGCGCCGGGTGTTCGGGGGCCGGGTGAGCGGCTGACCCCGGCCAGCTTCAGCCGTCGTTCATGTGTGGCAGCATACGTTTCCTCCGGATGACCCCTGGCCCGGAGCCGGGGCGTCCCTGCACCCCGTCTCCCACCCTTCTCCCAGGGGAAGCCCGCACCTCATGTCCACGGTCCCGTCAGATATCGAGATCGCCCAGGCGGCCAAGCTCCGCCCCATCGCCGACGTCGCCGCCGAGCTCGGCCTCGGCCCCGACGAGATCCTCCCCTACGGGCGCTACAAGGCCAAGATCACACCCGAGGCCATCGCGAGGCGGTCGCCCAAGGGCCGGCTGGTCCTGGTCACCGGCATCAACCCCACCCTGGCGGGGGAGGGCGAGTCCACGGTGACCGTGGGGCTGGCTCAGGCACTCCGGAAGCTGGGCAAGAAGGTGGTCGTGGCCATCCGGGAGCCCTCGCTCGGCCCGGTCTTCGGCGTGAAGGGCGGGGCGGCGGGAGGCGGGTACGCGCAGATCGTCCCGATGGACGAGATCAACCTGCACTTCACCGGGGACTTCCACGCCATCACCTCGGCCCACAATCTGCTGTCCGCCATGCTGGATAATCACATTCACCACGGCAACGCGCTCGGCCTCGATACCCGCCGGATCAGCTGGCCGCGAACCATCGACATGAACGACCGGGCGCTGCGGTCGATCATCGTCGGCCTGGGCGGCATGAACGGCGGCCCGAGCCGCGAGGAGCGGTTCGTGATTGTGCCGGGCAGCGAGATCATGGCCATCCTCTGCCTGGCCACCGACCTCCCGGACCTGGAGCAGCGGCTCGCCCGGATCATTGTGGGGATCACCCGCGACAAGAAGCCGATCCGGGCCGGGGACCTCAAGGCCAGCGGGGCCATGACGCTGCTGCTCAAGGACGCCATGCTCCCCAACCTGGTGCAGACCCTGGAGGGAGGCCCGGCGCTGGTGCACGGGGGGCCGTTCGGCAACATCGCCCATGGCTGCAACTCCATCGTGGCGACCCGGCTCGGGCTGTGCCTCGGGGACATCGTGCTCACCGAGGCGGGGTTCGGCGCCGACCTCGGCGCCGAGAAGTTCTTCGACATCAAGTGCCGGTTCGGCGGGCTCAAGCCCGAGGCCGCGGTGGTGGTGGCCACGATCCGGGCGCTCAAGATGCATGGCGGGGTCAAGAAGGACAGCCTCTCGGTGCCGGACGTGGCCGCGCTGCAGCGCGGGATGGTGAACCTCGAGGCCCACGTCAAGAACGTGCAGAAGTTCGGGGTGCCGGTCGTCGTGGCCCTCAACCGGTTCCTGTCGGATTCCCCGGAGGAGCAAGAGGCCGTCCTCGAGGCCGCGAAGACCTGGGGTGCCCGGGGCGCGCTCTCGGACGTCTGGGCCACGGGCGGCGAGGGAGGCGTAGCGGTGGGGAACGAAGTGCTGGCCGTCCTGGCCGAGGGCAAGGCCCGCTTCAAGCCGATCTACGACGCGGCGCTGCCCATCAAGCAGAAGATCGAGACCATCGCCACCCAGGTCTACGGCGCGGACGGGGTGACCTTCTCCGCCACGGCGGAGAAATCGATCGCGCAGTGCGAGGACATGGGGCTGGGGGCGACCCCGGTCTGCATCGCCAAGACCCAGTATTCCTTCAGCGACGACCCGACCAAGCTCGGGCGGCCGAAAGGGTTCAAGATTAATATCCGTGATGTCACCGCATCGGCCGGTGCCGGCTTCGTCGTGGCGCTCGCGGGCGAGATCATGACCATGCCGGGGCTGGCCAAGGTGCCGTCGGCCGAAGCCATCCGGGTGCACCCTGACGGCCGCATCGAGGGGCTGTTCTGATGCCGATCGCGTTCGTGTCCACCGAGCAGGCGCCCAAGGCGATCGGCCCGTACAGTCAGGCCACGATCGTCAACGGCATGGTCTTCACGGCCGGCCAGATCGCCTTCAACCCGGCCACGATGGAAATCGTGGGTGGCGGGATCCGGGAGCAGACCGAGCGGGTGCTGCTGAACCTGAAGGCGGTGCTCGCCGCCGCCGGCTCCGACCTCGGCAAGGTGGTGAAGACCACCGTGTTCCTGGTGGACATGCAGGACTTCCCGGCCATGAACGAGGTCTACGCCCAGGCTTTCGGGGACCACAAGCCGGCCCGGTCCACGGTGGCGGTGGCCGGACTGCCGCGGGGTGTCCGGGTGGAGATCGATGTAGTCGCAACGCTCTGAGGGGGTGGATCGGGCCTGGTGGCCTGGCCGGTCTTCAAAACCGCGACGGAGGTGCCTACGGCGGCTCCGGTGGGTTCGATTCCCACACGCTCCCGCCACTTCTGCCCTGGGGCGGCCCTCGTGGCCGCCCCACGGCGCATGTGGCGGCCCGGTCCCGATTGCGCCACATTCCCCGACATCGTGACGACCATCCTCGTGGTGAATCCCGCCGCTGGCCGCGGCCGGGCGGGCCGGCGTGCGCCGGCAGCCCGCCAGGCCCTCGAATCCACCTTTGGCGCCGTGGAACAGATCACCACCTCCGCCCCGGGATCGGCGGTGGAGCAGGTGCGTGCCGCGGTGGAGGCGGGGGCCGAACGGATCGTGGTCCTGGGGGGCGACGGCACGCTGCACGAGGCCGCCAACGGGCTGCTCCGGGCGGCGCGGGCCGAGAAGCCGCCCATCGCAATCCTCCCGGCGGGAACCGGGAACGATTACGCCAAGATGGCGGGGACACTCGGGGTGTCGATCCCGGACGCGGTCCGGCGGCTGGCCGGGGGCCGGATACGCCGGTTCGACGTCGGCGTGGCGTGGGGAGAGTACTTCCTGAATTCGGTCGGGATCGGCTTCGACGCCGAGGTGGCCCGGGTGGTGAGTCGGTGGAAGCGGCTGACCGGGATGCCGGCGTATCTCGCGGCGGTGTTTCAGGTGCTGTGGAGCTTCCCCAATATGGAACTGGCGGTGGAGAGCGATGGCGGCGCCTTCCAGGACAACCTGCTCCTGCTCGAGGTCGCCATCGGCCCCTGCGTCGGGGGGGGCTTCCGCCTGACCCCCGACGCCCAGCCGGACGACGGCTGGCTCGACATCTGCGCCATCCGGCACAAGTCGATGGCCGCAGCCCTGGTGCGCCTGCCCCTGGTCATGGTGGGCCGGCACACCGGCCTCAAGGACGTGCGGATGCTCCGCGCCACCCGGGTGGCCGTGACCAGCCGCAACGGGCCGCTGCATGCCCAGTTCGACGGGGAGCTGCGCGAGGTCGCCGGCCGCATGGATATCCGCCTCGAACCCGGCGCCCTCCCGGTGCTGGTCGCCTCATGACCCCCCGCGCCTTCGCCAGCGACAACAACGCCGGGGTGCACCCGGAAGTGCTGGCCGCGATCGCCGCCGCCAATACCGCCCATGCGCGGAGCTACGGCCACGACCCGCTCACCGAACAGGCGCGTGAGGTCTTCCGCAGCCACTTCGGCCCGGCGGCCGACGCCTGGTTCGTCTTCAACGGCACCGCCGCCAACGTGCTCGGGCTCGCCGCGGTGGCCCGTCCCCACGAGGCCGTGATCTGCACCGACAGCGCCCACATACACGTCGACGAGTGCGGCGCCCCGGAACGGTTCACCGGCTGCAAGCTGATACCCGTCCGCTGCCCGGATGGCAAGCTCCGTCCTGCCGACCTCCCGCCGCTGCTTCGTGGCATCGGGGACGAACACCGGGTGCAGCCGCGGGTCGTGTCGATCACCCAAGCCACCGAACTGGGGACCGTCTACACCGCCGCGGAAATCCGGGCGCTGGCGGACGCCGCCCATGCCCATGGCCTGCTGCTGCACCTGGATGGGGCGCGGCTCGCCAACGCCGCCGTCTCGCTGGGGCTGCCGCTCCGCGCCCTCACCACCGATGCGGGCGTGGACCTGCTCTCGTTCGGCGGCACCAAGAATGGGCTGCTGGGTGCGGAAGCGATCGTCTTTCCCCAGGGCGCCGGCGGCGACGCCATGGCCTTCATCCGCAAGCAGGGGATGCAGCTCGCCAGCAAGATGCGGTTCCTGGCGGCGCAGTTGATCGCCCTGCTCGGCGGGGACCTCTGGCAGCGGAATGCCGGGCACGCCAACCGCATGGCGCGGCTGCTGGCGGAGCAGGTGCAGGGGGTGCCCGGGATCACCCTGACCCAGCCGGTGGAGGCCAATGGGGTGTTCGCGCGGGTGCCGCCCGAGCATATTCCCGCCCTGCAGGAGCGCGCCTTTTTCTATGTCTGGAACCCCGAGACCTCAGAGGTCCGCTGGATGACCGCCTGGGATACGACCGAGCAGGACGTCGTCACCTTCGCGCGCGCGGTGCGGGAGATCGTCCGTTGATCCGCCCGCACGGCCCGGTGCTGCTGGCCCTGGCGCTGCTTGGCGCGCCGGGCGCGCTGGCGGCGCAGGAAGACACCACGCGCGCCCTGGCTGACTCGGTCGCGGCGGTGCCCGCCGGCCAGGGCGCCGACACGCTCTACGCCAAGGCCCCGGTCTCGCCGATGGGGGGGCTCTGGCGCTCAATCCTGATCCCCGGCTGGGGGCAAGCGAAGCTCAACCGCAAGCTCACCGGCGCCCTGTTCATCGCCTGGGAGGGTGTGACCCTCGGGATGGCGATCAAGTCCAATCACGAGCTCAACTACCTGCGCCGCACCGGGTCCGGCAGCGTGCGGGCCAAGGAAAAGGAACGGCAGGACTGGCTGGTCCTGCTGGCCTTCAATCACCTGTTCTCGGCCATCGAGGCGTACGTCAGTGCCCACCTCTGGGACTTCCCGGACGATCTCGACGTCCGTGCGGCCCCGCTGCCCGGCGGCGGCATCGGCGCCGGAGTGAAGATTCCCTTCTGACCGCCGTGAACCGTTCCGCGCCCATCGGCATCTTCGATTCCGGCATCGGGGGGCTGACCGTCGCCCGCGCGCTCTACGAGCGCCTGCCCGGCGAGTCCACCATCTATTTCGGGGACACGGCCCGCGTTCCCTACGGCCCCAAGAGCCCCGAAACCGTCCGCCGCTACAGCCTGGAGATCCTCCACTGGCTTCTGGGGCAGGGGGTCAAGGCGGTCGTCGTCGCCTGCAACACCAGCACGGCGCACGCCCTCGCCGCGCTGCGGGCGCAGTCGCCCGTCCCCGTGATCGGCGTGATCGAGCCGGGGGCGCGGGCTGCCGTCGCCGCCACCCGGGGCGGTCCGGTCGGCGTCATCGGGACGGCGGGAACGATCGCGAGCCAGGCCTACCCCCGCGCCATTCACGCCCTGGCCCCGGCGCTCCAGGTGGAGCAGGTGGCCTGCCCGCTGTTCGTACCGCTGGTCGAAGAGGGCTGGTTCGACCATCCGGCGGCCGAACTGATCGCCCGGGACTACCTTCGGCCCCTCGCCGCCGCCGCGGTGGATGTGCTGGTGCTGGGCTGCACCCATTATCCGCTGCTGAAGCCGCTGCTGGGACGGGTCATGGGGCAGGAGGTGCGGCTCATCGACAGTGCGGCGGAGACCGCCCGCGCGGTGGCGGAGTCCCTTGCCGCGGCGGAGCTCGAGGCGCCGGCCGGGCATCCGGTGTTCCATCGGTTCGTCGTGAGTGACGACGAGCCCCGCTTCCGGCAGGTGGGCAGCCGCTTCATCGGGGAGAAGCTCACCGCCGCCGAGGTCGTGGCCCTCGGATAGCGCCGGGTCCGCGCCTCCCTACGACACGCCCCACTCCCGCAGCTGCGCGACGTACGCCTGGCCCTCCCCATCCATCTCCGGCGCGATCTGGTCACACAGCAGGTGCCACTCCGCCTCGCCCCTCCCCAGGGCGCGGTAATACTCCTTCGTCAGCGGCAGGACCTCCTCCAGCGCCGGCACTCCCCGCAGGCCCCAGAAGCTCGCGTCGGTGATGTGGAGGTGGGTGAAGAAGCCCATGAGCTGTCGCTCCACCAGGTCCAGCCCGCGCTCATCCGCCGCACCGGCGGCGAACAGCGCCTGGGCGAACATCAGCTTTTTCTGAAAGAACGTCGAGCTGCTGGGCGCATCCTGGTGCTGGTAGGACAGGTCGAAGCAGCGCTGCCAGCTCTCGTGTGCCCCGGGGATGTCCCCCACTTTCACCCGCGACATGGCGACGTTGAAATGGTCCTCGGGGATCTCGCTCCCCTCGGCCGCCGCGCCGAACATCCGGAGGGCTTCCGGATAGTTGCCGTTGAAGTACCATGCCAGGCCGGCCAGGCTGTAGGCCTTCCGCTGCCACTCCGCCGGTAGCGCGGGAAGCTCGGCCAGCAGCTCCTCCACGGCGGATTGCCCCTGGCCATCGCGGATCAGCTGGGTCGCGCGGGCAAAGATCGGTGGCTCGGTCACGGTCGGAGACGGGGGGGGGAAGGGGTCAGGGCGTGAATGTCGCCAGGGTCGCGACGCCGTCTGTCACGGTGGCGTACCGGTAGCCGTCGAACCAGGCCCCGGGATTCACGTACAGCCGGTTGGGAGCGATGCTGACCGCCGCCGCGCGGTGGGTGTGCCCCATCACCACCAGCCCGAGTGCGGGCTCGGCGGCGAGGCGCGCGGCGGCCCAGGCCTGCTGCTGGGCGGCCGACGCCTCGACTTCGGCGGCACTGCGCGGGCGGTCCCCGAGATAACCGCTGAGCCGGTCAACCAGCCACATGCCAAGATCGGGGTGCAGGGCGCGGTAGAGCGCCACCGTCGCATCATTGCGCAGGACCCGGTGGAGCACCCGGGCGGACCAGTGGGTCTCGGTGATGCCATCGCCGTGAACGGCCAGCGCGGCCTGGCCCCCCACCGTGAACCGTGCCTCCCTGGCCGAGAAGCCAATGCCGAGGTCCTGCTGCCAGAAGTCGCGGGCCCAGCGATCGTGATTGCCGCCGACCAGGGTGATTGGCATGCGGCGGGCGAGGTGGGCAAGCGCGGCCACCACCCGGACGCCATGGCGGGGGATCACCCGGCCGTAGGCAAACCAGAACTCGAACAGGTCCCCGGTGACGAGCAGGCCGTCACCGAGCGCGGGAACGTGGTCGAGAAAGGCCAGGAAGGCGGTGGCCGCTTCCGGCGAGCCGCGGCCGAGGTGGGCGTCCCCGACCAGCACAAGGCGCTGGCAGTGCACGGGGCAAAGGTAGGCCGGGCCTCGGGGGTGGGGAAGGGCGGTTGCGATGCGTGCGGCGGGGGTCCACTTTCCCGAATCGTCCCCGCCCGGTCCGCCGCCGAGCCGCCGTACCGTTCCATCCCCGAGCCCCCTGTGCACCAGCCCACCGCCGAATCCGTCACCACCCACCGGGTGAACTACTCCGAGACCGACCAGATGGGCGTGGTGTACCACGCCCGGCACGTGGTCTGGCTCGACATCGCCCGCACCGAACACCTCCGTCAGTCCGGCTTCAGCTATCGGCAACTCGAGCAACAGGGGATTCGCCTGGTCGTCACCGAGCTCCATGTGCGCTACCGTCAGGCCGCCCGTTATGACGACCTGGTGCGGATCCGCTGCCGGGTAAAGGAGGCGGCCAGTCGCCGGGTAGTCTTTGCCTACCTGATCGAGGATGCCGGGACCGGCGCCGCGCTCGGAGAGGCCGAGACCATCCTCCTCTGCCTCGACGGGCAGCACCGGCTGTCGCGGCTTCCGGCGGCGGTGCTCGCGGCCCTGCGTCCGGTGGGGGCAGCATGACGCGCCGCGTCCTGCTTGGGCTCATCCTGACACTGGGCTTCGGCCCGCCGGCGCTGGCCGCCCAGGATGCGGGAACCGTCGAGACCTTCGCCCGCATGCTCGCGGCCGAAGATGCCCGGCGCTACGACGAGGGGCTCTACGTCGCCGCGCTCGCCGATGGCGACAGCTCCGTCCGCGCCTTCGCTGCGACCTCCCTCGGCAGGATCGGGGATACCCGGGCGATCCCCCTCCTCGCGCGGGCCCTCTCCGATCCCGACAGCACGGTCCAGGTCGCGGCGGTCTTCGCGTTGGGGCTGGTGCGGGACGCTCCGGCAGCCATCGCCATGCAGAACCGGGTCCGGGATGGCGAGCCGGTGGCGGGGCCGGTGGCGCTGGAGCTGATCACCGCCGCTGCCAAGGTGGGCGGGCCAGGGGGCGCCTCCATTCTCCGTGGAGTTCTGGAGGGTTCCCTCTGGCGGGAGCGGCCGGACGCCGACGTGCTGGCGGGCCGGGCGGCGCTCGAGAGCTGGCGACTCGGCCCCCTCGCCCCGATTGATGCCCTGCTCCCCATGGTCAGCAGTTCTCGCGAGGATGCCCGGACCGGGGCGGTATTCTCCCTCGGTCGGCTCAAGTCCACCGTGGCCGCGTCCCGCTTCATCGAGGCCCTGGGGGACCGTGCCACCCCGCAAGTCCGGGCCTACGCGGCACGCGCCCTGACCCGGAACTATGCCGACTCCGCCCGCCTCGCGCCGAAGGTGGTCATGGACCTGCTGGTCCGCGCCACCCGGGACGAGGACGCGGGGGTCCGGATCAGCGCGCTTCGCTCGCTCGGCAGCTTCGGGGCCCTGGCCCACGGCACCGGCGGGAAGCTGGTCCCCCTGCTCAGTGATCCCGCGCCGAACGTGCAGGTACAGGCGGTGGAGACGCTCGGGCTCGTGGGTGGTACGGAGTCTGTGCCGGAGCTGGAGCGGCTCGCGATGGGAACCCGGGGCAGCTTCGCGCTGCGGCGGGAGAGCCTGCTCAGCCTGGCCCGCCTGGACACCGCCCGGTACGCCATCGCCGCCGTCCGGTGGAAGTCCGGGGGCGACTGGCGGGAGCGTGCGGCGGCGGCCCGCGGCTGGGCCCGGGCGGGCGCGGGCCGGCTGCCGGAGTTCCTGACCGACCCGGATCCCCGGGTCATTGCCGCCGCCATCGGCGCCTGGGGTGAGGCCGGCGCCGACTCCGCGTACGTGGCGGCCTGCCGCCGCCTGCTCGGCTCCCGGGACGCCGTGGTGCGAAGCCTGGCGGCGGACGGGCTCGCGCCGGCCGCCCTCCCCGGCGACCTGCCGGCCCTCCTTGCGGCGTATCGCATGGCCGAGCGCGACTCCATCCCCGACGCCGCGCTCTCCGCCCTGGGCGCGATCGTGGCCCTGGCGGAACGGGCGCCTCAAGGCCCCGCCGCGGTGGAGCGCGAGGCGCTCGCGAGCCTCAAGTCCCCGACGCACTACCTGATTCGGCGCTGGGCGGAGGAACGCTGGCCGGCCGCCGCCGAATTGTGGGGGCCGGCATACCCGCTGACTCCGGACCGCACCATGGATGACTATCGGGAGGTGGCCCGGCTCTTTCTCATCGGCCAGGCCCCCGAACGGTACCCCACGGTCCGGCTGGACCTGGAACAGAACGGGGTGGTACAGCTGGAGCTCTTCGGCCCGGAGGCGCCGCTCACCGTGCTCAACTTTCTCCGCCTCGTGGACCGCCGGTACTTCGACGGCCAGCGGTTCCACCGGGTGGTGCCGGGCTTCGTGGTGCAGGCCGGGGACCCGCGCGGCGATGGCTGGGGCGGGCCGGGCGAGGTGATCCGGGACGAGATCAACCGGCGACGGTACGGCCATTACTACGTGGGGATGGCCCTCTCCGGGCCCGACAGCGGTGGCAGCCAGTGGTTCATCACCCTGAGCCCCCAGCCGCACCTGGATGGCGGCTACACCGTGTTCGGTCGGGTCACCGACGGCATGGCGGCGCTCCTTCGCCTGACCGAGGGTGATCCGATCCGGAGTATTCGCCGGTGAGGCGCTGCGCGGCGCTGCTCTGGCTTTCGCTGTGCGCCGGCGCTGCCGCACCGGCCACCGCGCAGTATTTCTTCGCCGGGGAGAACAAGATCCAGTACCGCCGGCTCGACTGGCAGGTGCTCACCGGTCCGCGCGTGGACGTGTACTACTACCCGGAGGAAGCGGAGCTTGCGCGCGTGGCGCTGGCCTACGCCGAGGAGAGCTACGACGCCCTGGCGCTCAAGTTCGGGCATACCGTCTCCACCCGGGTGCCGCTCATCGTCTACGCCTCCCACGCCGATTTCGAGCAGACCAACATCCTGCCGTTCACCCCGCCGGAGGGGCTGCTCGGCGTCACCGACTTCCTCAAGCGCCGGGTCACCCTGCCGTTCCGGGGCAACATGGCGGAGTTTCGCCACACCCTCCGGCACGAGATGGTGCACGTCTTCCAGATCAGCCTGCTCTACGATCGCTACTACCGATCGCCGCGCTCGGCGCAGATGGCCGTCCCGCTCTGGTTCACCGAGGGATTGGCGGAACTCTGGTCCGGCGGGGAGGACGCGCGCGACGAGATGATCATGCGGGACCTGGTCTACAGCGGCCGGCTGCCGCGGGTCCAGGATCTCGGGTTCGTCACCGGGGGCATCGTCTATCCGCTCGGCGGCCGGTTGCACCGCTGGCTGGCGGATACCTACGGAGACTGGCGGGTGGCCACCCTGTACCGGGAGCTGTGGCGCTACGAGACCTTCGAGGAGGCGGTCGCGGGGACCTATGGCCGGTCGCTGCAGCAGCTCAACGAGGAGTTCCAGGACGCAATGCGGCGGCAGTACTACCCGCTGATCGAGGGGCGGGCGTCGCTCCCGGCCTCGGGGCGCCTCATCGCGCGGGCCGCCATCAAACCCGCCTATTCCCCGAATGACAGCAGCGGCGGCGACCTGGTGTTCGCGTCCGCGGGCAACGGGTTCGTGACCCTGGTGGAGACCCCGATCGACGGCGGCGCGAAGGACGCGCTGGTGACCTCGGGCCGCAGCTCCACCTTTGAAAACCTGCATGCCTTCGACTCCCGGGTGGATGCCTCCCGGCCGGGCCTGCTGCTGCTCAGCTCCCGGTTCCGGGATCGCGATGCCCTGATCGTCTTCGACCGCGAGGCCCGCAAGATCGTGGGCCGGTACCAGTTTCCCGAGCTGGTCTCGATACTCTCCCCCACCTGGATGCCCGATGGCCGCGCGGTGGTCTTCAGCGGCCTGTCGGCGGCCGGGATCTCCGATCTCTACCGGGTGTCTCTCCCGGAGGGTACCCTCGAGCGCCTGACCAACGACCACTACCAGGATATCGACCCGAGCGTGAGCCCCGACGGACGCCGGGTCGTGTTCGCCTCGGACCGGACGGCCCTGGGCCTGGATGACGCGGTCAACCTCTTCGTGCTGGAGTTCGACAGCGGCGCCATCCGGCAGCTGACCGCCGGCCGCTGGGTGGATGAGAGCCCGGTCTGGGCCTCACCGGATCGCGTGCTCTTCAGCTCCGGCCGGGACGGCGTGCTCAACATCTTCTCGGTGGATACCCTCGGCGTGGGGCGACGGGAGACCTCGGTCTGGACCGGCGCTTTCGATGGGGCCCCGATCCCGGGCCGGGACGCTTTCCTCGTGACCGGATTCAGCGACCTGGGTCTTGGGGTGTACCTCCTGAGCGGCGACTCCGCTGCCCAGGCCGAGCGATTCGAGCTGGGGGACGTCGCCCCCCACAGCGAGTGGCGCTGGCCTGAAGGAGTTGGCGGCGAACTGGCCCACGCCTCCACCCGGCCCTACCGGCGGAAGTACACCCTGGACTTCGCGGCCGGCGATTTCGTCTACGCCCCGCGGATCGGGACCGGGCAGGGCGCCACCTTCCTGGTGAGCGACCTGCTCAGCGACAACCTGTTCTACGCCAGCGTGAGCACCTATCAGGGCCGCGAATTCCGCAGCCTGTTCGAAAACACCAGCCTCCTGGGCCTGTACCTCAACCAGACCCGGCGCCTGAACTGGGGGGTGGGGGCCTTCCGCTTCAAGGGCAACCAGTACGTCGGCGACTTCACCGCAGCCTACACCGAGAGCGCGGCCGGCGGCTTTGGCCTGCTGCGCTATCCGCTGTCCCGCTTTTCCCGGGTCGAGGCCCAGGTGGTGCTGCAGCACTCCGACCGGACCGACTTCACCCTCCCGGTGGACCAGCCCCGGCGGGTCGGGTGGATCGCCTCGCAGTACCTCTCGTTCATTCACACCAACGCCCTCTGGACCCCGAGCGGGCCGATCGACGGCCACCTCCTGGCGCTGACCGCGGGCATCTCCAGCGACTTCAGCAACTCCCGGTTCGACGGCTATACCACCGCGCTCGACGCCCGGCAGTACTTCCGCCTGGCGGGGCGCACCGCAGTGGCCCTGCGCGGGTTCGGGTTCTACAGCGGTGGGGACCGCCCGGAGCGGGTGAACATCGGCGGCACGCTCGCCCTGCGCGGCTACCCGAATTACGGCTACATTATCGGAGCCAAGGCTTGGATGGTGAACTCCGAGCTGCGCTTCCCGCTGCTCGACTGGTTCACATTGGCCACCCCGGCTGGCCCCATCAAGTTCCCGGAGGTGCAGGGGGCGCTCTTCGTCGATGCCGGCCGCACCTGGTTCTCCAGCGACGAGCAGCGTGCGATCCTGGGGAGTTACGGCGTGAGCTTCCGGTGGCCGCTGGTTCCCGGGCTGGTGCTCCGGCTGGATTGGGGCCGCCGGTGGAGTGACGACAACTTCCGGGGCTATGGATTGACGCGGGAGCAGCGACGGCGCAGCTTCGTGTCCTTCTTCTTCGGGTATAACTACTGATGCCGCAATGGTTTCGGCTTGACCGCCCCGTGGGGGTGGCCTATCTTGCCCTCGGGATCGCCGGGTGCACGCCGAGCCAGCCGGCCCTGGCACCTGCTGGATTGGTCGCCATCGAGCCGGACCGGGTTGCCGAGTGGGTATCCCGGACAACGCCCGCCCGCGGCGCGATGCACCGATTCACCTGGCTGTATCAGGATGAGCAGGCCAGCAAGGGAGGCAGGGGCAGTGTCCGGATCGTGCCCCCGGACTCCCTGCGGTTTGATTTCGCGGGGTCGTTGGGAATCGGAAAGGGCAGCGCCGCGGTCGTGGGAGATTCCGCGATCTGGGTCGTGCCGGAGCGGTCGGTCGAGGAACTGGTGCCCGGTATCGCGCTGCTTTGGGCTGTGCTGGGGGTGGCGGAGCGCCCGCCGGCCGGCGCCCGGCTCCTGGGGCTGGAGTCCGAGGGGAAGGTGGCCTGGCAGTATGTCACGGCCACCGACACCGTGACCTACGTCCGAAGTGGGTCAGACCCCGTGACCCTGGCCGCCGAAGTGCGGCGGGACGGCAAGGTGGTGGGCCGCACCAGCATGACGATGACGGCTGACGGTACGCCGATCAAGGCCCGGCTCTCGGTGCCGAGCGTCCCGTCCAAACTGGAGATCACGTTCTACGCGACGGTTCCCACGGCAGCCTTCCCGCCTGAGATCTGGGCTCGTCCGGTCGAGCCTTAGCACCCTGCTGCTCGCCGGTTGCTTCTACGGCTTCAAGGGGGGCGGGTTCCCGCCGGAGATCAAGACCGTCGCCATCCTGCCGTTCGATAACCTCACGCCCGAACCCACCCTCACGCAGGAAGTGGCGGATTCGGTCCGCGCCGCGGTGCAGGGCCGCCTGGGCCTGCGGCAGGCGGGCGAAGCGACCGCGGATGCCGTGGTCCGGGGGAGCATCTCGCGCTATGAGCCCGACGTGCCGGTCGCGTTCACCGGTGGGAACAACAGCCAGGTGACAGTCACCAAGCGACTGGTGCAGATGACGGTCTCGGTCGAGATCGTGGATCGCGACGGCAAGACACTCTGGCAGCGAAACGGCCTGAGTGTGGAAGGGGAGTACGAACCCGGATCGGAAACCGAAGCCCGTGCCCGGGGACGCGCCCTGAGCAAGCTGGTGACCAATATCGTGGATGGAGCGCAGTCCCAATGGTGACGTCCAGGTCTTCCTCGCGCCGCGGCGCGAGCACATCAGGCTGCCTGGTGTCGCTGGTGATCCTCGTGGCGGGGGTATACTACGGCATCCACCTGGGCCAACCCTGGTTCCGCTACTACCAGCTGGTGGACGAGATGCGGGTCTCCGCCCGGCTCGCCCCCACGCTGAGCGACGGCGTCATCCGCCGCCGCCTGGAGGCCAAGGCGGATGAGCTCGGCCTGCCCCCCGAGGCCAAGAAGTTCCAGATCACCCGGTCCGGCAAGCCACGCCGCATCGTCATCACGACCCAGTACAGCGAGACGGTGTCCGTGCCGCTCCTGACGCACACCTTTGTGTATACCCCCACCGCCGAAGAGCCGCTGTGATCCGATCTGTCCTGCCGCGCGTCCCCCGATCATTGATGCTGCTGGTGCCGGTCCTCTTCCTCCCCCTGCCGCTGGCCGGCGCGGGAGGAGACGCGGGGCTGCCGAACCTGCTCCTCACCGTGGCGGCCATGCTGGTCGCCGGCAAGCTGCTGGGCGAGGCGGCGGAGCGGCTGGGGCTGCCGGCGGTCCTGGGCGAGCTCACGGCGGGGCTGCTGCTCGGGGCGAGTGTACTTGGCGTGGTGCCGGCCATGGGGCAACCCGGCGCCGACCACATCCGACTGCTGGCCGAACTGGGCGTCATCCTGCTGCTGTTCGAGGTCGGGCTGGAGACCGACCTGAAGGAGATGTTCAAGGTCGGGCCCGCGGCGCTGGCGGTGGCGGCCGTCGGCGTCGTGCTCCCGTTCGCGCTCGGATACCTCTACTGGCTGCGCGGCCCCCACGCGGCGACCGCCGACAGCGGCGATCCGGTGACGGTGGCCATTTTCATCGGCGCGACCCTGACCGCCACCTCGGTCGGCATCACGGCGCGGGTGCTCGGGGACCTGGGCAAGATGGACACCGCGGAGGCGCGCATCATCCTCGGCGCCGCGGTCATCGACGACGTGATCGGGCTCGTGATCCTGAGCGTGGTCTCCGGCATCGCGGCCGGGGGTACCGTGACGGTCGTCGGCGTGGGGGGCACCTTTGCCGTGGCCGTGGGCTTCCTGGTCGCGGCCGTGGTGCTGGGTAACCTGCTGGTGCCGCGGGTCGCCGACCGGGTGGTTCGGATGCGCGCCCGCGGCATCGTGGTGGGCATTTCCATCGCCTTCGCCCTGGCGCTGGCGGCGCTCGCCGCCCAGGTGGGCTCGGCCTTGATCATCGGCGCCTTCGCCGCCGGGCTCATCCTGCGGGAGACGAAACACGCCAAGACCGTCGAGCACGAGGTGCGGCCGGTGGCCGCACTTCTCGCCCCGATCTTCTTCGTGAACGTCGGTGCGGCCGCTGATGTCTCGCTGCTCGACCCGACCAAGCCGGGCGCCGGCGCGGTGCTCCTGGTCGCGGGGACCCTGACGCTCATCGCGATCGTGGGCAA
Organism: Gemmatimonadota bacterium; assembly: GCA_033763675.1. Classification (GTDB taxonomy): domain Bacteria; phylum Gemmatimonadota; class Gemmatimonadetes; order Gemmatimonadales; family GWC2-71-9; genus JADJOM01. The sequence goes on along the minus strand of JANRJZ010000206.1, from coordinate 550 downwards.
GCTGGTCGCGGGGTGGGGCGCCCCGTGGGTCAAGTTCCACCGCCTGACGGTCGGGGCCGGCATGGTCCCGCGTGGAGAGGTGGGCCTGATCTTCGCGGACGTGGGGCGTCAGGCCGGCCTCCTGAGCGATGCCACGTTCAGCATCGTGCTGATCATGGTCATGGCCACGACCTTCATCGCGCCGGTGGCGCTCAAGGTCATCTTCGCCCGCCGCGGCGGCTGAGATGGACAGTTCGACCAAGATCCGCTCCCGGCAGGACGCCGCCGCCTGGCGCGAGGCGCACGAGGGCATCGTGGTCTTTACCAACGGCGTCTTCGACCTGCTGCACCCGGGGCATGTCGCCCTGCTCGAGACGGCCCGGGCGGAGGGGGACGCGCTCGTGGTCGGGATCAACAGCGACGCGTCGGTGCGCCGCATGGGGAAGGGCCCGGGGCGGCCCGTCGTTCCGGCGCTTGCCCGGGCCCGGGTGCTCGCCGCGATCGGCGCGGTGGACTGTGTCGTCATCTTCGACGAGGATACCCCCCTGGAACTCATCCAGTCGCTCGAGCC
>JANRJZ010000205.1:0-12391 GCA_033763675.1 Gemmatimonadota bacterium | reverse complement strand
GACCGCGGGTGTACTTGACCTCGACGCCCTCGTAGTCCATGCAGATGTGGTTCGCGGGGACGTAGAAGAGGCCGGTGATCGGGGAGTATGCGGCGGGCTGCTGATCCTTGAAGCCGATCGCGGCCGGGCAGATCCCCTCGGTGTTCTTCTTCGAGGTGGTGCCGTAGCGCGGATCGCGGATCGGGAGACCGGTCGCGAGGTCGATCGACTCCTTGGCCCAGTTGACCGGGCCGTAGTGCTTGCCGACGAGGACCTTGCCGTTCGTCCGGTCGACGGTGTAGGCGAACCCGTTGCGGTCGAAGTGGGCCAGCAGCTTCTGGCCGCCCTTCTCGAACAGGATGTTCTCGTTGACGCCGTCGTAGTCCCATTCATCGTGCGGGGTCATCTGGTAACCCCACTTCACCTGACCGTTCTCCGGGTTCCGGGCGAAAATGGTCATGGACCACTTGTTGTCGCCAGGACGCTGGTCAGGGTTCCACGAGCCCGGGTTGCCGGTGCTGTAGTAGAAGAGGTTCAGCTCGGGGTCATAGGTGAACCAGCCCCAGGTGGTGCCGCCGCCCTTCTTCCACTCATCGCCCTGCCAGGTGGTGACGCCGAGATCCTTGCCCTTGTGGGACGGATAGTTGGCGTTCACGTCCCCGCTGATCAGCACTTCGCTGTCCGGTCCGGTGGAGTACCCGGTCCACAGGTGCTTGCCGGTGTTGGCATCGAACGCCGAGACCCGGCCCCGGACGCCGAACTCACCGCCCGAGATGCCGTTGATCACGATGTCCTTGATCACGATCGGGGCCACGGTGATGGTCGCGCCATCCTTGTAGGTCACGGCCTCGACCTGCGAGGCGGACCGCTCCGGGTGCCGGACCTTCCACAGCTCCTTGCCGGTCTTGGCATCAAGCGCGATGAGGTCGCCCTGCAGCGCGTTGATGTAGATCTTCCCGCTCTGGTGATACGCGGTGCCGCGATTCACGAGGTCGCAGCAGGCGATCGGGATCGCGTCAGGCGACTGGTTCGGCACGTACTTCCAGATCTGCGGCGCGCCTTCCTTGGAGAGGTCGAGCGCGTACACGATGTTCGGGAAGGACGTGTGCACGTACATCACGTTGCCGACGACGAGGGGCGTGCCCTCATGGCCGCGCAGCGTACCCGTCGAGAACGTCCACGCAGCCTTGAGGTTGGCGACGTTCGACGTGTTGATCTGGGCCAGCGGGCTGAAGCGCTGCGCGCTGTAGTCCCGGCCGGGCATCTGCCAGTCGCCATCCGGGGCGTTCCGCGTCCACGCCCCCGAACGCGCCTGGGCATGGGCCGACACCGCGAGCAGCGACAGCCCCGCGAGCAGCCCGCCAGACAACATCCTGCGGGTAATACGGTTCATAAGATGACCTCATGATGAAGGGTGACAGCAGCCCGCGAAGGCTGCTGACTGCGCGGAGTGCGACTGGGGCGATCGCGCCGGCGTTCGCGATCGTATCCCAGCCTGCCCCGAGTCAGGTCCAGCACCTGCGTCCTGCCAGAAACACCGACGGCCATTCGGGGATCCACTCCCCGGATGGCCGTTCCGACTACCTCCGACACCGTTCCCCGCCGCGTCCGATGGTTCCAATATGGAACACATGCCGGACCCGCCAATTGGACCCACGCCAGCCGTCCGCGCCGCCGCCACCATGGCGACGGGCGCCTCGAGAACCAGACGAGGTGACCCTGTCAGGGGAAAATCCCACGGCAATCCTCACATTGGTGCACCACAACACCCCGGCTGGCCGGGGGAGAGGCGGAACACTATGTGGATGATTGAAGCGGGCTTGTTATCGGTCGGGAAGGGGATTCCCGACTGTTGCGGCCCCACCGGTAATGCTGGTAGTACCGTTCGTCCGCCGTGAAGTTCCCGGCCTCGGGATCCGGCGGGAAGCGGACGGTCAGTATACAGTCACCTGAATAACCTGTCAATCAGATCGGAACCCCCGTCCCGGGGCGTTCCCACCCCGGTCCATTCGCTGCTCACCAGCGCGCCCCGCTCGGCAAAGCCGGTCTCCAGCACCACCCCCCGCCCCCCCAGCCAGGCCCGCACCCGCTGGCCCAGATCCCGGGCCGCCTCTTCCTGCGGCACCAGGCCGTACACGGTCGGGCCCCAGGAGCTCTGCCCCACCCCGGCGGCGCCGAAGGCCGTCATCCGCTCCACCAGCGCCTCCGTGGCCCCCGAGGCGAAGGCGCCCCCCTGTGCCGCCCGGAACCAGCCGCCGGTAATGCGCTGCACCTCGGTGAGCGCGGCACCGAACGAGGTCAGGTCGGCGTCGGCCAGGGCGGGAAGGAGCTGCATCAGCACCAGGTGCGCCACCCGCTCCACCTCCCGCTCCTCCGGCGGCGGCAGCTCCCGGAACGCCGCCGCCTCCGCGCTGCCCGAGAGCCCGGGACGGCCTTCGGGGATGGCGATCACGCAGCGCCAGCCGGCGGGGATGGGCAGCCGGGAAATAAGCGGCGCGACATCCCCGCCACGCGTCCGGCCCCCTTCCAGCACGAAGCCGCCGAGCGCGAAGGTCCAGGTTCCGATGGCGGAGCGGAGCCCGCGGCCCACCGCCCGGGCCAGCGCCTGTGGTTCGGGTGACTGACCGTAGAGCTCGGCCAGCGCCCGCGCCACCGCGAGCGCCATCTGGGTGCCCGAGCCGAGTCCGGCGTGGGCCGGGATGGCGCGCTGCACGCACAGGTGGGCGCCCCCGGTGATCCCGGTCGCCGCGAGGTACCGCTGGGCGAACTCGAGCGCCCGCCCGGCGTCCGGGCCTTCCGCCGTCACCCCCTCCTCGCGGGTGGCGACCAGCCGAAGGCTCGGGGTCGGCACCGCGGCCCCGATGCCGCCGAATTTCCTGCCCCGGTGGCCCCGCAGGTCGAGGATGCCGAAATGGAGCCGGGCCGGAGCCTTGACCGTGACCCGGATGGGGCGTTCGGCTGGGCGGTTCATGCGGACCGGCTCTCCGCCAGCCGGCGGGAGACGTACTCGGTGAGCAGCGTCATGGCCTCCCGCTCGGCGGGCCCCGCGGTCTTGTCCACGATGACCTGCAGCCGGGCGTAGTCGGCGCGGATCTCCGCGGCGGGCAGGAGATGGGTGCGGGTGGCGAGGATCGCGGCCTCGAGGACGGCGTGCCGCGCCCGATTGAAGCCGAGGAACTCCCGCCGGGTGCCGCGGTGTACCACGCGGGTGGTGATCCGCGACCGGGGCGGGGTGTCGTCCACCGCCGTGACTTCGACCTCGCGCCAGGAACAGGCCGCCTCCAGGACCGCGCCCTGAACGACGACCGCCGGTACCGTCGCGGGGTCGGCGGCGGCGGGGTGGTGGATCACCGCCAGCGCGAAGAGCCGGGCGTCGTCGGTGAGGTTCAGCACGCCGCAGCGGGTCACGGCCAGGTTGCGGAAGCTGGCGGTGTCCACGAACGGCTTGATGACGATGGTCTGGTCATCGCCCCACTCGACGCCCATCGGGGCGCAGTTGAGCGTCCCGTCGGCCGAGCGGGTGGTGAGCAGCGTCTCGATGATCATCGCAGGCTCGGCGGCTCGGCGGCTCGGCGGCTCGGTCTCCCGGGTCACGGGGTGGCGGCGCCCAGCAGGAATTGGCGCATGAACGCCACGGTAGCGTAGAACTGGAAGTCCACGTTGGCCTTCTTCCGGAATCCGTGCCCCTCATCGGTGGCGAGCAGGTACCAGACCGGGCTGCCGTTCCGCTTGGCCGCCGCCACCATCTGCTCCGCCTCGCTGCGCGGGACCCGCGGGTCGTTCCCACCCTGCACCACGAAGAGCGGCCTGGTGATGCGGCCGGCGCGGTGCAGCGGGGCGATGTCCTCGAGGTAGGCGCGCATCGCGGGGTCCCGCTCGTCGCCATACTCCACCCGCCGCAGGTCGCGGCGGTAGCTCTCGGTGTTGGTCAGGAAGCTCACGAAGTTGGAGATCCCCACCACATCCACCGCGCAGCAGATCCGGTCGTTGTAGAGTGTGGCCACCGCCAGCGTCATGTAGCCGCCGTAGCTGCCGCCGGTCACCATCACCCGGTCCGGGTCGAGCCCCGGAGCCGTGCCGATCCAGTCGAGCAGGGCGCCGATGTCCCGTACCGAGTCTTCCCGCTTCATGCCGTTGTCCAGCTTCACGAAGGTCTTCCCGTACCCGGTGGAGCCGCGCACGTTGGGCAGCAGCACCGCGGTCCCGAGCTCGAGCAGGAAGTAGTTGGTGCGGCCGAGGAACCCCGGCGTCGACTGCCCCTCGGGACCCCCGTGAATGCTGATCAGGACCGGGCGCGGGCCGGTGAACCGCGCAGGGGGCCGGTACAGGAAGCCCGAGATCTCGAGGCCGTCGAAGCTCTTCCACCGGATCAGTTCCGGCTCGGGGAGGGCGCTCACGTCGAGGCCGCCGGTCTCGCTCTCGGTCCAGCGGATCAGGCGTCCGCGGGCCACGTCGAGGCTGTAGACGTCCGCGGCGGAGCGGGCGGTGCTCAGGGTGAAGCCGAGCTCGCCGCCCTGCGGGCGCCATTCGAGGCCGCCGATCAGCCCGACCGGCAGGTTGGGCACCGGGCGGAGCCATCCGCGGGGCAGCGTGAGCAGGTACAGCCGCGACTGGCCCGCCTCGTTGGTCACCAGCGCGACCTGCCGGCCATCCGGCGACAGCTCGAACTGCTGCACATCCCAGGCGAGCGACGGCGTGAGCACCTCGAGCCGGCCGCTCGCCAGGTCGAGCCGCGCCAGCCGCCGGAACTCGCTGCCCTGGTCGGTGGTGTGGTAGAGGCTCCGGCCGTCTCGGCTCCAGCGCGCGTTCCCCCGCGCCACGGTATCGCCGGGCGCGTCCTCGGTGAGGAGGGTCCGGGTGCCGGTCGCGACCTCCACCCGCCAGAGCCGCGAGCGGTTCACCGAGAACGACTCCAGTACCACCAGCGCCCGGTCGTCGGGTGACCAGTCCTGGACCGACCACCCGCCCCCTGAGACCTCGAGCACCCGCCGGTCGCTCCCGGGACGGCGCGGGTCCATTACGTAGAGGTCGCGGTCGGCGCCATTGCGGCGGGTGGAGCCGTAGGCGATCCGGTCACCGGCATGGGACCACCGGGCCCCGCCGTTCTGGGACTTTCCATCGGTCAGGAGCGTCACCTGGCCTCCCGGCAGGTCCATCCGGAACAGCTGGCTGAACTCGTTGCCGCCCTGGTCCCGGGAGAAGACGAGGAAGCTCCCGTCCGTCGGGGCGTAGCTCCCGCCACCTACCGGCTCGTCGAAGAAGGTGAGCTGGCTCCGGGCGCCGCCCGGCTGGGCCACCCGGTGCAGCTGGGTGGTATTCCCGAACCGGGTGGTGATCAGCACCTCCCGCCGGAGCGGGTGCCAGCCGGCCAGGCCGGCGGAGCGGAATTCGGTGTAGCGCCGGACCTCGTCGCGGAGCGACGCGGGGAGGGCGGGGATCCCGTCCAGGACCAGGTTCTCCTCCGGCACGATCGTGGCCGGCTGCTGCGCGGCGAGGCCTGGGGCGAGGAACGCGGCGAGGAGCAGGCAGCGGCGGATCATGGGTTCAGCACCTGGAACTCGACGTGGGAGGGGAAGCGCGGCATCCGGTAGATGCGGTGGGTCTGGGCCCGGAAGTCGGCGGCGGTAGCCTCAAAGATGTTGGGCACCCAGGTCTGCGGGTTCCGGTCATAGACCGGGAACCAGGTGCTCTGCACCTGGACCATGATGCGGTGTCCCTTGCGGAAGGTGTAAGCCTGCTGCCGCAGGTCCACCGTGTAGGCGGTGACGCGGTTGGGCGCGACCGGCGTGGGCCGGTCCCAGCCGGTGCGATAGCGTCCCCGCAGGATGTCTCCCGTCACCATGAGCTGGTAGCCGCCCATCCGCGGCGCGAGGTACCGGGCCGAGTCGGGATAGACGTCAATCAGCTTCACCACCCAGTCGGCATCCTCGCCGGTGGTGGAGGCGAAGAGCTGCGCCACGACATTGCCGGCGATGGTCAGGTCCGCCGCCAGCGGCTCCGTCTCCCACGAGAGGACGTCGGGGCGGTTGTGCACCAGCCGCTGATCCTCCACCTGCCACGCCGGCCAGTCCGACCCGCGGGGATCATAGGTGAGCTGGATCGGCCGCCGGCGATAAGGCACGGGGTGGGCCGGGTCCGAAACGAACGCATCGTACGCGGCGGCTGGCCGGCTCGGCGGCTCGAAGGAGAGGCCGCCAGTGGCCTGGAAGTAGAGCTTCCGCACCGGGGCCTCCGCCGCGGACGGCGGCCAGCGATCGAACGCCCTCCAACCGTTCCGTCCCGCCACGAAGAGCAGTGCCTCGGGGAGCGGCAGGCGACCCTTGTCCTTGAGCCAGTAGGCGAACCAGGGCGCCTGGACCTGCTCCCGGAACCAGGCCCCGGTCGAGTCATTGAAGTCGATGCTGCCCAGGCTGTCTCCTGCCCGCCGGCTCCACCCGCCGTGGTTCCACGGGCCCATGACCAGGTAGTTGATCCCGGCGGTGTCCAGCTTCTCGAGCGCGGCATAGGTGGCAAGCGGCCCGAAGAAGTCCTCCTGGTCCCACCAGCCCCCGACCGTGAGGGTCGGCACGGTGAGGCGGGTGAGGTAGCCCGTCAGCGCGCGGCGCTGCCAGTAGCCGTCATAGGTGGGGTGCTCGGTGAACGCGGTCCAGGTCGGCGCCTTGCCGGCGAGGAGCCGCGTGAGACTGCCGAGGGGCCCCTGGGCCAGGTACCAGTCGTAGGTGTCGTACCGGGTGATCGGGACCGGGACCGATCCATCCTTCGACAGCTCCATGTCGGCCGCGTACTCGAAGCCGTAGCTCAGCCGGAAGGCGCCCTGGTGGAAGAAGTCGTCGCCCAGCCAGGTGTCGGTCATCGGCGCCTGGGGCGACACCGCCCGCACCGCGGGGTGGGGATTGATCCCCGCCATCGCCGCGAGCCACCCGGGGTAGCTCACCCCGAGCACGCCAAGCCGCCCATTCGTTCCCGCCACGTTCCGCACCAGCCATTCGACCGTGTCCCAGGTATCCGTGGTCTCGTCCACGCCGTGCGGGTCGGACGGGGCGTGGAGCGGCCGGTTCATCACGAACTCGCCCTCGGAGCCGTAGCGTCCCCGGATGTCCTGGAAGACGAAGACGTAGCCCTCGCTCACCAGCTCGCGAAAGTCGTTGGGCAGCATCCGCGCCGCCCGCCCGTCGATGCCGTAGGGGGTCCGCACCATGAGGAGGGGCAGCGGCTCGTCGTGCCCCAGCGGCCGGTAGATCCGGGTGTGCAGCCGGGCGCCGTCCCGCATGGGGATCATGGCCTGCCGGCTGCTGAATCCGGGAACGCTGTCGGGAGCCTGGGCCGGCGCCGCGCCTGCCGTCGCCAGGAGCAGCAGCGTGACGATGACAGTGGGGTGGGGACGGTGCATCGGGCACTCCTCGGCGAGAGACCTGCAGTCCTGGGGGCGGGTGCCCGCGGGGGAGAGGATACCTGCCCGGCGTGGTGACGACAACCGGACGGCCGTGCTAACGCACCCGGTCGGCCGGCGGCGGAGCGGTGGCGAGGTCCGGTTCGCCGGGGTCGGGGGGCAGGGAGGCGCCATCCGCCCGGTCGGGCACGGTGCTGCCTCTGCCGCCGGTGAGGAACCAGTCGAGCATCCGGTACCCGTGCTCGGTGAGCACCGACTCGGGGTGGAACTGGACTCCCACTACGGGATGCTCCCGGTGCGCCACCGCCATGATCTCGCCGTCCTCGGCGGTGGCGGTGACCTCGAGTTCCGGGGGCACCGACTCGGGGGCGATCACCAGCGAGTGGTACCGGGTGGCGATCAGGGGACTGGGCAACCCCGTAAAGACCGAGGTGCCCTGATGCCGGATGCGCGAGGTCTTGCCGTGCATCGGACGGCCCGCCCGAACGATCTCCGCGCCGTATGCCGCCCCGATGGCCTGGTGGCCGAGGCAGACGCCCAGGATGGGAATGGAGGTGCCAAGCCGGCGGATGGTCTCGACCGAGATGCCGGCCTCCGCCGGCGTGCAGGGGCCCGGGGAGATGATGATGTGGCTGGGCCCGAGGGCGGCGACCTCCGCCACGGTGAGGGCATCGTTCCGGCGCACGACCGGCGCCTCCCCGAGTTCCGCCACGTAGCGGGCCAGGTTGTAGACGAAGCTGTCGTAGTTGTCGAGCAGCAGGATCATGGCGTGGTCACCGACCCGGCCAGGGCGTGGATCAGCGCCCGTGCCTTGTGCAGCGTTTCCTGGTACTCGTTCTCCGGCTCGGAATCCGCCACGATGCCCCCGCCCACCGAGAACGTCACCCGCCCGCCGCCGGCCACGAAGGTGCGGATCACGATGCTGGTGTCCATGGCGCCCGTGAGGCTCAGGTAGCCGATCGCGCCGCAGTAGATCCCCCGCCGGGAGGGCTCCAGCTCGGCGATGATCTCCATGGCCCGCACCTTGGGCGCGCCGGTGATGCTTCCGCCGGGGAATGCGGCGGCGAGGAGATCGGTGGCGTCGTTCCCCGGCGCCAGCCGGCCCACGACCGTCGAGACCAGGTGATGCACCGTGCGGTGCTTCTCCAGCGCGAACAGCTCGGGCACCCGCACGCTGCCCGGCAGGCAGACCCGCGACAGGTCGTTGCGCAGCAGGTCGACGATCATCAGGTTCTCGGCCCGGTCCTTCGCGCTCTCCCGGAGGTCCCGGGAGAGCGCCGCGTCATGCTCCGGGCCCTCCCCGCGGGGCCGGGTCCCCTTGATGGGGCGGGTCTCCACCCACCCCGTCGGCTCCACGCGCAGGAACCGCTCCGGCGAGGCACTGGCCACGCCGATGCCGTCGAACTCCATGTAGGCCGCGAACGGCGCGGGGTTGAGCTCCCGCAGCCGGCGGTAGAGATGCCACGGGTCCTCCTCCAGCGGGCTTTCCAGCCGCTGGCTCAGGTTAGCCTGGAAGATGTCTCCCGCCACGATGTAGTCCACCACCCGCTGCACCGCGTCGAGGTAGCCCCGGTGGGTGAAGGACGAACGGAGCCCGATCCCGCGGGCAAACTCCGTTCCCGACACCGGGTAGGATGGCGCCGCCGGCACCGGCCGTACCGGGGACAGCCACTGGCGTCCGGTGGCGCCGCTCACCGGGCCGGTCAGCATCCGTCGGACCCAGGCCAGTCGCTCGGCGGCCTGCGCGGCGCGGGCGGCGCCCGTGGCCGGCAGGCCGGTGGAGACGATCCATGCCCGTCCCGCCTGGTGATCCCAGGCGATGACCCAGTCATACAAGCCGAACATCGCGTCGGGCAGGGCGAGATCATCATGGCGCGGCGCGGGGATCCGCTCCAGCACCGCGCCGTAGTCGTAGGCCAGGAAACCGGCGAGCCCGCCCTGAAACGGTGGAAGTCCCGGGACCGGATCCGCGCGGTACCGGTCCAGCAGCGCCCGCGCCTGGGCCAGCGCGGAGGGGGAACCCGGGCCGCGGGTCCGGATGAGGCCGACGGGCGCCGCCGCCAGGAACGAGTACCGCCCCAGCCGCTCCGGATCGGCCGCGCTGTCCAGGAACAGCAGCTGCGGCTGGCCCAGGAACCGCTCGGCCGTGGCCATCGGATCAGGGGCGGGGAGGAGCTCTTCGACCAGCGGCAGCGCGGGCATCCCGCATGATGCGGGATGGACCGGTGCATTGGAAGGGGCCGGGTCAGTCCGCCTGGCGGAGCCGGTCGAGGAGGACCGCCGCGAGGGCGACGCCGCCGTGGCGGATCGCCGCTTCATCCGCCACGTAGCCCGGGGAGTGCGGCATCCCGACCCAGCCCCGCTCCCGGTTGCTGACGCCCAGCAGGAACATGGTGCCGGGGACGACCTCCTGGAACGAGCCGAAGTCCTCGCTGAAGAGCGGGCTCACCACGCCCAGCGGCACGACGGCCCCCACGCCGAGGCTGCGGGTGATGGCCTGCGCTCCCCGGCTCGTGAGCACGGAGTCATTGGTGACGCCGGCAATCACCCGTTCCCGGTAGGACACCGACACCCGGACCCCCGGCCGCTCCATCCGCCGCGCCGCGGCTTCCACCTGCTGCCGGGCCGCGGCCCGGGCGGTTGCGCTCGCGATGCTGAGCGTGGCCATCAGGTCACGGCGCCCGGCCGCCCCCGTGCGCGGTGGCGCGAGCTCCACCATCACGAACTCCGGGGGCACGGTGCCGCGGGCCTCCGCCGGGGTGATGGTGCCGATCCCGCGCAGGGCGTCGGCCAGTGCGGCCAGCGCCGCGTCGAGGTCGCCCTCGCCCTCCAGTGCCACCGAGACCCGGTCCCGGCCCGCGAGGAGCGGGCCCTGCGCCACACCCAGGGTGCCCACCTCGAGGGGGGCGGTGTGTACCGCGTAGATCGCGGCGGGCCGTGCCAGGGAGAAGACATCGTCTGCCAGCATGGCCCGGGCGCCGGTGGCGCGCTCCTCCGCGGGCTGGAACACCAGGAGCACGGCGCCGGGCAGCTCGCTCCGCACCGCCGCGAACCCCGTGGCCAGGGCCACGCCGAGGGTGGTGTGGATGTCATGGCCGCAGATATGCCGGACCCCCGGCGTCAGCGAAGCGAACGGGACGGGATCGGGGTCGTCCGATGGCACCGCATCCAGGTCTGCCCGGAACGCCACGACCGGGCCGGGCCGGGCGCCACGGAGCAGCGCCACCACGCCGTGCCCGCCGACGCCGGTCCGCACCTCGAAGCCGAGGGCTTGGAGCCGCTCGGCCACCCGGGCTGCGGTACGCGTCTCGGCGCCGGAGAGCTCCGGGTGCTGGTGCAGGTCGCGGCGGAAGGCGATCAGCTCCGGCAGGGACGCATCCAGCTCCGCCGCCATGCGGGTCACGAGGGGGTCGGCCGGCGCCTGCGCCATCACGGGCGCCGCGAGGAGCGGGAGGCAGAGCGCATACAGCGAAGGCGGCAGGCGGCGCATCTGGCACCTTGTAGGGGGGTGCAGGCGGTACGCCGGGCGCGGGGGCGGGGTTTCGTCAGGGCTGGCCGGCCTGGCTCCGCGCCGTGGGCCGGAAATGCTCGCGATTGGGGTCGTCCGGTGGGGTCAGGTAGCCCCACGCGAGCTGCCCCTCCTGGCGGTAGGTCTTGCCCAGCTGGATGGCCAGCCGCGCCTTGGCGAGTTCCTTGCCCACGTAGAAGGCGTGCGACGGGTCGCTGATGCCGAGCTGGTCGAAGAGCTGCTGAATGTCGGTGCCGCGCACGAACAGTGCATGATTGAAGACGGTGATCGTGTCGCGGTCGGTGAAGATCCGGAAGTTCGGGTCCTTCACCCCGGCCTGGAGCTCCCGCAGTTCTGCCTCGGTGTAGGCCAGGGGCCGCGGGTCCTTCACGGTGAGCAGCCGGTCATCCACATGCTTGGGCGTAGTCTTCTGGCTGACGGCGTAGTGCATCAGCCGGCGGGCGATGTCGATCTCCCGCACGGCGCCCCTGGCCCACGGGATCACCTCGGTGGTGAGCACCGCCTTCACCCCCACCTCCTGGCAGATGGCCAGCAGCAGGGCATGCACCCCCGTCGTGTCCGCGCTGGTGAGCTCGGTGATGTTGCCCACCCCCATGAGCTGGGGCACGCCCGGATAGCGGCGGTGCACCTCGGCGTAGCGCTCCAGCGAGGCCATGAAGCCGAAGCCGATCGGTTCGATGATCGGATCGATCAGGTAGGGAATCCGGGCCCGCTCCAGCGCCGCGAGCGTGGGCTCCAGGGTCTCCAGGCCAGCCCCGAAGTCGGGGATGGCGACGACCCGGGCGGCGGTGCCGCGGAGGTCCTCGAGTACGGCCAGGTTGGAGCCGTTGACGCTCAGGACCAGTTCCGCGCCGGCGGCCACCGCCGTGCGGATCTCCTCCCGGTCGAACGAATCCACGCTCACCCGCATTCCCGCGCCGCGCAGCTCGCGCACCACGGTGGCGAGGTCGGGGAACGGCACGCCGGGGGTGCAACCCACGTCGATGATATCGGCGCCGGAGGCCTGGTAGTGCCGCGCCTCCGCGAGGATTGCTTCCCGGCTCTGCTTGGGGGCGTTGTTCACCTCGGCCAGGATCTGGATGTCGAAGGCGCCGTAGTCCCGCGCCAGCGCCGCCTGGCCGAAGTGCTGCGGGATCTCGCGCAGGTCCTTGGGGCCCTTTTCCACCGCGACGCCGAACCGTTCCGCCAGCACCGCCGTGTCCCCCTCGACCAGGCCAGGCAGCAGGATCAGGTCGGTCCCGTCCGGCACCGTGAGGAACCGCGCAATCCATTCCGTCGTCATCAGCGCCGCCACCGTGATCTTCTGGACCGCGACGTCGGCGGCGAACGGGGGCCGCATGGCCTCGAGCACCCGGCGGAGGGCCGGCTCCGCGAGCTTGCCGGTGACGAACAGCACCCGCCTCGGCGCCACGGCGGGCGGCCCGCGCGGGCGTGCCGCCGCGCCGCCCGGGCGCCCCCCCCCCCCCGCCGGCCCGTCGGGTGCCCCCCGCGCA
>JANRJZ010000204.1:0-31365 GCA_033763675.1 Gemmatimonadota bacterium | reverse complement strand
AGGGCGCCCATCCGGCTCTGGGCCCGCGGTCCGTCGGGGACGTTGACGGCATCCACCCCCGCCGCCTGGAGCGCACGCACCTGGTCGAACATCGGCCCCGGGTCCACGCCCTTGGGTGGCACGATCTCCACCGTGGTGATGAACTCGCCACGCGCGAGCTTGGCGCCGAACCGGGAACGCTCCGCCAGCGGCATCGGCTCGAGCGGCTCGACCTTGGCGGGCTGGGCGGAAAACTGGGTGATGTGGCGGGGCGTCACGCTCTTCACGTACCCGACCATCGCCTTGATGTGTTCCGGGGTCGTGCCGCAGCAGCCGCCCACGAAGCGCGCGCCCGCCTCGACCATGCGCCGGGCGTAGCTCGCCATGTACTCGGGGCTCGCCATGTAGATCTTGCGGTCCCCGACGTCGCGAGGGAGGCCGGCGTTGGGCTGGGCGGAGAGCGGCACCGTCACCACCCGGGCCAGCTGCTCGATCGCCTCCAGCACCCCGTGCGGGCCCACCGAGCAGTTGACGCCGATCACGTCGGCGCCCATCGCCTGCAGCCAGGGACCGAAGGTGGCCGGCTCGGTGCCGAAGTAGGTCTTGCCATCGGTGGCGACGGTCATCTGCGCCACCACCGGCAGGTCGGTACGGGACCGGACCGCCTCGTAGGCGGCGCGGACCTCCTCCACGTCGCTGAAGGTCTCGATGATGAAGCCATCCACCCCGCCAGCCAGCAGCCCGTCCACCTGGCGGACGAAGGCGGCGCGGGCCTCCTCCACCGCCATCTCGCCGAACGGCTCGATGCGGATCCCCAGTGGCCCGATGGCGCCGAGCACCGAGGTGCGGTCCCCTCCGGCGTCGCGCGCCAGGCTCGCGGCCACCCGGTTGATCGTCTCGGTTTCCCCCGCCAGGCCGTACTGTGCCAGCTTCACGGGATTGGCGCCGAAGGTGTTGGTCTCCAGCAGCTCCGCGCCGGCCCGCACATACTCGCGGTGGATGTCGCGGATCAGGTCGGGCTGCTTGAGCACCAGCTCGTCGTAGCAGATGTTGAGGAAGATGCCGCGGGCGTAGAGCATGGTGCCCATGGCCCCGTCGACGACATGGGTCCGGCCGTCGGCAATCAGCTCGCGCAGGGTGCTCACCGTTCGTATCCCAGGTTCGGGGCCAGCCACCGTTCCGTCTCCGCCAGGTCCATCCCCTTGCGGCGGGCGTAGTCCGCCACCTGGTCCCGCCCGAACTTCCCCACCCCGAAGTACTGCGACTCCGGGCGCCAGAAGTAGTATCCGCTCACCGAGGCGGCCGGGTACATGGCGCAGCTCTCCGTGAGCTGGATGCCGGTGTGCGCCTCGGCATCGAGCAGCCGGAAGATGGTCCGCTTCTCGGTATGGTCGGGGCAGGCGGGGTAGCCGGGGGCTGGGCGGATCCCCTGGTACCGTTCGTGGATCAGGGCGTCGTTGTCCAGCGTCTCGTCCGGGGCATAGCCCCAGAATTCCCGCCGCACCCGCTCGTGCAGCCGCTCGGCGAACGCCTCGGCCAGGCGGTCCGCCAGCGCCTTGGCAAGAATGGCGGAGTAGTCATCGTGCGCCGCCATGGCCTCCGCCACCAGCTGCTCGACCCCGTGCCCGGTGGTGACGGCGAACATGCCGAGGTAGTCCGGCGTGCCGGGCCCGGCCACGAAATCGGCCAGCGCCAGGTTGGGCCGGCCGGCGGCGCGGCGGGTCTGCTGCCGCAGCGTGTGCACGGTGGCGATCGGCGCTCCCCCCGCACCCGCCGTGCCGAAGACCAGGATGTCGTCGCCCTGGCGCGCGGCGGGGAAGATGCCGTACACCCCGCGCGCCTCGAGCAGGTCCTCGCGCACGATTCGCTCGAGCATCCGCTCGGCGTCGTGGAACAGGGAGCGGGCCGTCTTGCCGACGGCCGGGTCGTCGAGGATCGCGGGGTAGTGTCCCGCCAGCTCCCAGGTCTGGAAGAAGGGGGTCCAGTCGATCCGCGCCACCAGCTCCGCCAGCGGATAGTGGGGCAGCGCCTGTACGCCCGTGACCCGGGGCGCCGGTGCCGGCGCCGGCGCCGCCAGCTGCAGCCCGTTGGCGCGGGCCTCCTCCAGCGTGATGCGGCGGTCTCCGGTATCGCGGTCCTGCCGGTCCTCCCGCAGCCGGGCGTACTCCTCGCGGACCTCCTCCTCGAAGGCGGGGCGGAGGGTGTCGCTCAGCAGGCTGCTGGTGACGCCCACCGCGCGGGACGCGTCCAGCACATGGACCACCGGCCCGTGATAGCGCGGGGCGATCTTGATCGCGGTGTGGATCCGCGAGGTGGTGGCTCCCCCGATCAGGAGGGGAAGCTGGAAGCCCTCGCGCTCCATCTCCGCCGCCACCAGCGCCATTTCCTCGAGCGAGGGGGTGATCAGCCCCGACAGGCCGATCACGTCCGCGCCCAGCTCGCGCGCCGCCTGCAGGATCCGGCTGCAGGGCACCATGACCCCCAGGTCCACCACGTCGTAGTTGTTGCACTGCAGCACCACGCCCACGATGTTCTTGCCGATGTCGTGCACGTCCCCCTTGACGGTGGCGAGCACCACCTTGCCCTTGCTCCGGGTGTCCGCGTTGGCGGCCTTTTCCGCCTCGATGTAGGGGATCAGGTGCGCGACCGCCTTCTTCATGACCCGGGCGCTCTTGACCACCTGCGGCAGGAACATCCGGCCGCTGCCGAAGCGGTCCCCCACCACGTTCATCCCCCGCATGAGCGGCCCCTCGATGACCTCGATCGGCCGGGCCACCCGCAGGCGGGCTTCCTCGGTGTCCTCGACGATGTGGGCGTCGATACCCTCGACCAGGGCGTGCGCCAGCCGCTCCTCGACCGGCAGGCTGCGCCACTCCTTCTCCACCACGTCCGCCCGCTGCTCGCCCGCCCCCTTGTAGCGCTCGGCGATCTCCAGCAGCCGCTCGGTGCCGTCGGGGCGGCGGTTGAGGACCACGTCCTCCACCCGCGCCAGCAGCTCCGGCTCGATGTCGTCGTAGATGGCGAGCTGGCCCGGATTGACGATCCCCATATCCATCCCGGCGCGGATGGCGTGATAGAGGAAGACCGAGTGGATGGCCTCCCGCACCCGGTCATTGCCGCGGAAGGAGAAGGAGATGTTGGACACCCCGCCGCTCACCAGCACGTGCGGCAGCAGCTCCTTGATCCGCCGGGTGGCCTCGATGTAGGCCACCGCGTAGCCGTTGTGTTCCTCGATCCCGGTCGCGATCGCGAAGATGTTGGGATCGACGATAATGTCCTCCGGCGGGAAGCCGACCCGCTCGGTGAGCAGCCGCACCGCCCGCTCCACGATCGCGACCTTGCGCTCGACCGTGTCCGCCTGCCCCTGCTCGTCAAACGCCATCACCACCACCGCCGCACCGTAGCGGCGGACCGTCTCGGCCTGGGCCCGGAAGGCGGCTTCCCCCTCCTTGAGGCTGATGGAGTTGACGATCCCCTTGCCCTGCAGGTTCTCGAGCCCGGCCTTGAGCACCGACCACTTGGAGCTGTCGACCATCACCGGCACCCGGGCAATGTCCGGCTCGGTCCCCACCAGCCGGAGGAAGCGGATCATCGCCGCCTCCGCGTCCAGCATCCCCTCGACCATGTTGATGTCGATGATCTGCGCCCCGCTCACCACCTGCTGCCGCGCCACTTCCACGGCCGCCTCGTAGTTGCCATCGAGGATCAGCTTCGCGAAGCGCCGGGAACCGGTGACGTTGGTGCGCTCGCCCACGTTCACGAAGTTGGTATCCGGCCCGATCGTGAGCGGCTCCAGGCCCGAAAGCCGGCAGCGGGGCGGCAGGTGGGCCGGCAGCCGCGGGGCCCGGCCCCGGACCGCCTCCCCGATGGCGCGGATATGCGCGGGCGTGGTGCCGCAGCAGCCGCCGACGATGTTGACCAGCCCGCTGGCGGCGAATTCACCAATCACTTCCGCCATGTGTTCCGGCGTCTCGTCGTAGCCGCCGAGGGGGTTCGGGAGCCCCGCATTCGGGTGCGCGCTCACCAGCACCGGCGCCACCCGGGCCAGGTCCTGCACGTAGGGCCGGAGCTGCTGCGCCCCCAGGGCACAGTTGAGCCCGATCGACAGCGGCCGCGCGTGGGACACGGAGTTCCAGAACGCCTCGACCGTCTGGCCCGAGAGCGTCCGCCCGCTCTGGTCCGTGATGGTGCCCGAGATCATCACCGGGACCCGCTCGCCGATGGCCGCGAAGCACTCCTCGATCGCCACGAGGGCTGCCTTGGCGTTCAGGGTGTCGAAGATGGTCTCCACCATCAGGAGGTCGGCGCCGCCCGCGAGCAGCGCCCGCGCCGCGGACTCGTAGGCCCGCACCAGCTCCGGGAAGGTGATGTTGCGGGCTCCGGGGTCGTTGACGTCCGGCGAGAGCGAGGCCGTCTTGGAGGTCGGCCCGAGGATGCCCGCCACGTACCGCGGCCGCGCCGGATCCTGCGCCTCGAATTCGTCCGCCACCGCCCGGGCCAGCGCCGCCGCGGCCCGGTTCAGCTCCGGCACCAGCTCCTCCATGCCGTAGTCGGCCATGGAGATGGTGGTCGCGTTGAAGGTGTTGGTCTCGAGGATGTCCGCCCCGGCCTCGAGGTACGCCCTGTGGATCCCGCGGATGACGGCGGGACGGGTGAGGACAAGGAGGTCGTTGTTCCCCCGGAGGTCCCGGGGCCAGTCGCGGAAGCGCTCGCCGCGGTAGTCCGCCTCCGCGAGCCCCTCCCGCTGGATCATGGTGCCCATGGCGCCGTCCAGCACCAGGATCCGCTCCGCCAGCAGGCTGGGGAGACGGGCGAGGCGGTCGGCGCGTGTGGTACCGCTGGATCTGGTCACGAAAAATCCCCGTGTGGCCGTGACGGCTCCCCGGGGGGCGGCCGTTTTAGCATTTGTTTAACGTGGCTGCAATAGGCGCAAATCACCACGGAGCAATTGAACCGCTGCCGGAACAATGTAGCGGGACGGTCAGGCCCCGCCAACTGGGAGGCGGGCCGCCGCGGTCTCGGCCGAGATTCCGGTCACCTCCACCACCTTCCGGCGGCTGGTGGCGCCCCCGACCAGCACGAGCGCCGACCTGGGCACCTCCAGGCGATCCGCCAGGAACCGGATCAGCGCGTCGTTGGCCGCGCCATCCACCGGCGGTGCGGCCAGCCGGACCTTGAGCGCGTCGCCATGCAGGCCCGCGATCTCGGTGCGGGCGGCCCGCGGCTGGACGTGCAGCGTCAGCCGGACGCCGGTAGCCGTGGGCGTGAGGGGGGGCATGCGGCGGGCCCGGCTACAGCCAGCTGAGCAGCAGGCCGCGCGCCAGGTAGAGCATGAAGTAGGCGACGATCGGCGTCACGTCCACCATGCCGAAGGGGGGGATCACCTTCCGCAGCGGCTCAATCACCCAGTCGCTGAGGGCGTGCACCACCCGCATCGGCCTGGCGTACGGGGACACCCCGAACCACGACGCCACGACGCGGACGAGGATGCTGAGCATCAGCACGGAGAAGGCGGCATTCACCCCGAAGATGACGAGGCCGCGGGGGCCGGACTCCGCGCTGTACAGCAGGGAAAGCACCGTGCCGATCAGCCATTGCACCAGCGCGATCAGCGCCAGCCCGCCGATGAGCGATACCCAGAACAGGGCGTACGGCGCGTTGACGGGATTGCCGCCGCTGCGGTAGAGCCGGCGCTCGAAGGGACGGAGCAGGGGCTGGCCCAGGCGGCGGGAGAAGCGCGGCAGGGCCCCGAACGGCGACAGGTGCCCGTGCTTCACTGCCCAGTGCGTCCCGGCCACGATCGAGGCGATGGCGAAGCAGGCCACCACCAGGACTCGCGTGACCTGCACGATGCCGGCAACGACTTCCATGCCCTAGTCCGGCTTGGGCGGCGGCGGGAGCGGTGGCACGGTGAATGTGCGGTCGCCGCCGCCCACCAGCGTGCAGGACACCTCGAACGCGCCCTCGTGCAGCGCGGCATCCTCGAGCACCATGCTGGTGCCGCGGCAACTCTGCAGCGTCCGCCCCTCGGCCCGCCGGAAGACCACGGTGAGCAGCGGGTCGCCACCCTGACGGCCCAGCCGGCGGATGAACTGGGGGGCCAGGCTGTCGATGCCGGCCTGGCGCAGGGAGGTGGGGAGGCGGCCCTGGTGCGCGCTCCGGTAGGCCATGACCCGGTCCATGATGTCCGCCAGGTCGCGGCCCAGCAGCTCCGCCTCGGCCTGGACGGGGTCCACCGGGCCGGCGGCCGGGCGCGCCGTGGCGCCGCTGCGTTCCCGGCAACCCGCCAGGCCGGCCAGCAGCAGGACGCCCAGGATGGGCGCCAGCCTATTCCAGCGCGAATTCACGGTGAAACACGAGGTCGAAGCTGAAGGTCTTGCTGCGGCTCTTGCTCTCGATGTGCTCCGCGATCCGCTGCAGCCGGGCCGGGATACCCATGATCTTCTCCTGGGCCCGGCGGCCCAGGTCGTTGAGCCCCGTCAGGGTCTCGATCTGCCAGTACCGGATCTGTTCCTGGACGATGCGCAGGTAGTCGCGCGGCCCATAGATCCCCGACCGGCGGATCACGTCGGCCAGTTCGCGGAAGCCGGGCATCGTGTGGCCCGGCATCTCGATGCTGGGCATGATCTGCGCGGCGGAGTCGAGTGCCTGGTCGGGATCCCGGGCCAGAATCTCCTCGAACACGGTGCGGTAGAAGCTGAAGTGTCGCGCTTCCTCCGTTGCCACGTTGGTCAGCACCTCCCCCAGCAGCGGCTCGTATTCGCCGATGAGCCGGCCGGTCTCGCTGTGGGACTGCTGGGTGGCCCGCTCCTGCAGCGTGGTGTAGACGAACACCCGGTAGGGATCCTTGTCCCAGTCAGGGTCGAAACCGCTCTGCAAGTAGCTGAATTGCATCTCCTCGAGCCGGCGCTGGTTCACCAGCCGGGTGTCCCGGATGTAGTCATGCAGGATGACGCCGTGCCGGTCCTCCTCGGCGGTCCAGAGACTGTTCCACGCCCGCCAATGGCTGTCGTCGCCGAGGTGCACGGCGAGCAGCCGGTGAAAGTGGGGCAGCCCCTCCTCTGTGAGCATGTTGAGCGACAGCGCCACCCGGGCCGAATCGGGGATGCCTGCGGCCCGCCGGCGCAGCTCTGCCACATGGTGATCCGGGTCCTGGTCCGGCTTGGGACCCAGCAGGTCGTGCGGAAACCAGAGGGGACGCTTCTCGATGTGTGCCGCCATCAGCTCTCGCACCCGCGACTCGAGGTCCCGGAGCACCTCGATCTTCGAGAGCAACGCGCGGCCGCGATCGGTCAGGGACATCGGCGCGGACCACCCAGGCTGAAGGAAGAAGGCGGCGAGCGGGTTGCGCGCGCCGCCAGCGGAATGCAGTGGGCTGAACGGAAGAATAGGCGTCGTGCGGAGGGGGCGCTAGACCGGTGGAGCCAGGCGCTTCTCCATCAGGTACCAGGTGCGGCCACCCTGATACCCTGGCCGGCGCAGCACCCGGTGCCAGCCATTGGCCAGGAATTCGGGTTCGCCCTGGACGTCGTCGGTCCAGAACTCGATCAGGTGTGCCCCGAGCTGCGAGGCATGCTCTTCGAACGCCTCCAGCAGCCGGTGGGCGTGGCCCTGATGCCGTTCCTCGGCCCGGACCGCGATATCGGTGAGATGCGCCACGCCGCCGCGGAAGCTGTAGCGAAGGCCCCCGATCCAGTCGCCGATGGCGTTGCTGAGGATCAGGTAGTGCTCGTCAAGGTGAATCGGCTCGCCCGACGCGGCCGCTTCCTGTTCGGTCAGGTCCGCGAACCAGTCGGCGAATTCTTCGCCGTTTTCCATTTCCCGAATGATGAGTTCGCTCATTCTACCCTCTCTTATCGGAAGCTGAGCCGAAAGGTTCCAGCCACCGTTTCGGGAAAGTAGCAACCTTGGTGCCAGCTGAGAGGACTGGCATCGGGAATGTAACCCCTTGGCGGAATTGAAGTTGGAAATCTGCCCGGGAACGCGCCGCCACCCGGGTGTCACCTTTTGGCGGCCGGGATGCCGCCGCGGCGCGTTTCAGGACGGTTCGGCGGGCTACAGCCGGAGTGAAATCCCCGCGAGAAGCGCCAGGGCGCCGAGCCCGAAGAGCAGTACGACCAGCCCCCGGAGGAACCGGAACCACTCCTCGTACCGGACTCCGGTGGCGGCCAGCATGGCCATGAGGGCGCCGTTGGTCGGGGTGAGGAGTTCACAGAGCCCGGCGCCATACTGGTAGGCCAGCACAGTGACCTGGCGCGAGAGCCCCAGCAGGTCGGAGAGCGGCACCAGCACCGGCATGGTGAGCACCGCCTGGCCGCTGGTGCTGGGGACCGGGATGTGCAGGACCGCCTGCAGCGCCATCATGCCGAGGGCGGAGAGCGCCACCGGGAGCTGGGCGATGGGGGCAAAGAGTCCCTGGACGATCGTGTCGATGATCATCCCGTCGTTGAGCACCACGTAGATCGCCCGGGCGAACCCGATCAGCAGCGCCGCGAAGGCGAGGCTGCGAAACCCTTCGACAAAGGCCTCGGCAGTGCCGGAGATGCCGAGCCGACCGATCATCCCCACCGCGGCGCCCATGAGGAAGAAGAGGGCGCTAAACTCCGGGAAGTCCCAGCCCCACCGCCGCGCGCCCACGATGAACAGCACAAAGGTGGCCGCCACGAGGGCGAGGATGATCCAGTCTGTAAGGGCGGGCCTTGTGCCCGCCCGTTCGGTGTCCGCCGGATGGGCGGGGGCGGGCCGGTCGGAGACGGGGACGCGGGTCCGGGCCGCGTGGCGCATGGTGCCGATGATCCAGAGGCCCATGGCGAGGGCCAGGAAGACCAGCCGGAAGCCGAGCCCCGACTGGGGCGGTAGATCCGCCACCTTTTGCGCGATCACGACCTGGAAGGGGTTGACCGGGCTGAACGCGGCGCCAACCGCGGCCGCCCCGATGCTCACCGCGCAGGCGATGACGGGGGAATACCCCAGTCGGGCGGTCAGAAGCAGCAGCACCGGGACGAAGGCGATCAACTCCTCCGACATCTGGATGAGCACCCCGCCCAGCCCGAAGGCCAGGCAGGCGAGGGGGATGACCATCGCCCCGGCATCACCCAGCCCGGCCACCACCCGCTGCACCAGCCGGGTGGAGGCGCCGGTGCGCTCGACGACGGCGAAGGCCCCGCCCACGAGGAAGACGTAGAAGATGACGCCGGCCGCGTCGGCCATGCCCCGGGGGATCGCGACCAGGGCGCGGAAGGCGCCGACGGGAGCCGGCTCCACCCGATGGTAGGTGCCGGCCACGACCACGCTGCGGCCGGTGACGGGATCCTCGCGGCGCTCGTACTCCCCCGCCGGCAGCAGGTGGCTCGCGGCCGCGGCCAGGCCGAGGCAGGCGAGCAGGAGGACCAGCGGGTGAGGAAAACGCATGGAGTGAGACGCGGGGCGCCGCGGGCGGGGAGGGCCCCTACCCGCCGTGGCCTAGCGGGTCTTGCACTGCTTGGAGATCGGCGGGGTGCGGTCGCAGGCGATGGACTGGTCCATGCCGCTTGCGATGGTGCCGCAGGCCGTGGTCTGGGCCGCCCGCAGCGCGGCTTCCTCCGTCTCGTTGGAGGCGGTGGCGCAGTTCCGGCGGCCGTGGAACTCGACACAGACGCTGCACTCGTGCTTCTGCGCCGAGAGGGTATTGAACAGGAGCAGGGCGCCGAAGGCGACGACGAACAGGATCGTGATGATGGTAGAGCGCTTCATGAGCAACCTGGCGAGGGGTGTGCAGGCCCGGCGGTGACGCCTTGAGGTTAGCGTCCCGCCCCGTCCGGGGCCAGAGTCACCGGGTCCGGGCCGAATCCCGGAGCAGGTCCCATTGGACGTCGTCGCGCACGCCCCGCCACACCACGATCGGGCCATGGAGGATCTCGGTGCCGGCGGAGGACTGTCCCAGGCGGATGGCGAACGGCAGGGCAACCGCCACCGGCCGGCTGGAGAGCCAGAGCGGCTGGCCGTCGAGGGCAAAGCCGCACCGTCCGTCCTCGAAGATCTGGATCCTCACCCGGCGCCAGGCCCCGTCACCCAGCGTGGAATCCACCGGGACGTGCCGTCCACTCGACCCGGCGCCCACCCACATCCGTCGGCGCCCCAGGGGGCCCTCGCCATCGGGGTAGGCCAAGCCACAGGTCTGCAACTGAATGTTGTCGCCGATAGGAATGGAGTTGGTGACGAAATCCCAGTCGCCCGCTAGCGCCGAATCGAGGCGGCCGA
The DNA here is from genome assembly GCA_033763675.1 of Gemmatimonadota bacterium. Lineage (GTDB taxonomy): Bacteria > Gemmatimonadota > Gemmatimonadetes > Gemmatimonadales > GWC2-71-9 > JADJOM01. The sequence goes on along the minus strand of JANRJZ010000204.1, from coordinate 21,147 downwards.
CCAGGCTCACGTCACCAACCTGCCACTGCCCGCGGGTGATGCGCCAGGAGACCATCACCTCCAGGCCCAGGCCCCCTTCCGCGGTCCAGTGGGCCCGGGTGAAGGCGCCGCTGGGGAACGACCCATCCCCGCGGTTGTGGAACGCCGCCGTATCCCCGGGGCCGCGGGCAAGCCCCGGCCACGGGGCGCCATACGCGACCCATTGGCGGGGGATGCCGGCCGACCAGTCCTCCTGGAAGAGGAGCGAGTCCCGGCGGGGTCGCACCCGGAGCCGGACCGAGTCGCGAAGCAGGCCCGCCACGTCCACCCGGACCCAAGCGGCGCCGCTGTCACGGGCCAGTGCCATTCCGGCCGTATCCACCGCCACCACCAGGGAGTCCGAACTGGCCCAGCCCCGGATCGCCGGCACGGGGATCGGCCGGCCTCGCTGATCCGATCCGAGGACGCGCAACAGGTACGAGGCCCCGAGCCGGAGGGTATCGGGGGCGCTGATCCGGATCCGCTTGAGAACCGGGGCTGCTCCGGCGGGCCGGTCCGTCGGGGGCGGGTTCAGCCAGATGCGCCGGTAGGTGCTGGGCGAGCCATTCACGAGGACCTGTCGGCGGCGGGAGAGGTCCTCCACGGGAGAAACGAACCAGGAGGCATCTCCGCTCTCGGGGTCCTCCACCAGCCAGGCGAGCCAGCGACCATCGGGACTGAGGTCGGCGAGCTGGACCTCCTGTTCCAGGAGCAGCGTCGCCCCGGTGGCGAGGTCATGGCGAAGCAGGACACTCACCCCCTGCGCATCGGCGATGAGCAGGACGTACCGGTCATTCAGCCACCCGATGAAACCGGTGCTCGTGTACCCCGCGGGCCGGTGGCAGGTTGGCCGGCGACCGCCGATCTGCGGGACAGTACAGAAGGCCGGGTCCTCATCGTCATGAGTCCGGTGGAAGCCGACCAGGGTCCCGTCGGGCGAGAACCGTGGGTTTCGGTCGGCCGGGCGGCCATCGGTGAGCTGGCGGACGGCCCCAGTGGCGAGATCCATGATGGCGAGGTCGTAATTGTCCGCGTCTGCCGGGCTCCACTGCGACGTATAGAACACGAGTTGCACGCCATCCGGTGACACGGCCGCGCCACCGTCATCGTGGCGGAACTGTGTCAGGCGCCGTTCCGTCCCTGACGCCGTGTGCAGGTAGAGGTCGGAGGTCATGGAGTCGTCGTGTTCGCGATTGAGGATCCACCCCTTCCCGTCCGGGGTGTTGACGTACTCCAGGTTCCTGGCGGCGGGACTGGGCAGTCGCATGGGTTCGGCGGATCGGAGGTCAATCGGGACTCCCGCTCGCCACCGGTTCTCGTTGAGCTCCACGCGAAAGGCCCGACCCCGCGGCCGCCGCATCTCTGCGGTCAGCAGGAGGACCATGTCCGGGTCGGGCGCCGGCCGCGTCAGGAGGAATCCGGTAAGGGCGGCCCCAGCCGCGAGCAGCACCGCCGCCGCCACCCACCCGCTGCTGTACCGCACCCGGCTCCAGCGCGGGATGCCGTGTACCAGCGCCGCGACCTCGGCTAGCGGCGCGGCATCGCCCAGAAACTCCTGCGCCACCTCTCCCACCCGGCGCCCATCCCCCTGTCCGCGCACCAGGCGGAGGTACCGGGCAAACAGCCCGGCGAGCTCGCTCCGCGCCCCCGCTGCCTCGAGATGGCGGCCGGCCCGGAGCAACCGCTCGCGCCCGACCATGGCGCCATCCACCAGCGCGCGGCCCAGGCCGAGGTGGGCGGCCCGGCTGGTCGCCGGATCGGTCAGCGCCAGTGCATCGGCGGCGATCTCGTCGTGGGCCGGTTGCCACCGATCCCCAACCCGATGCACGAAGCCGCGCTGCTCCATCCGGCCCAGCACCTCGACCAGCGCTTGCGGGGGCCGGCCGGACGTCCGGACAATCGTGTCCGCATCCAGCGGAATGCCCGCGTGGGCCAGCAGGGTGAGCACCCATCGGTCGCTGGCATCGAGTTCCTCCAGCCGGTGACGGAGGGCGCTGCCGCGCTCGAGCACCCGCGCCAGCTCCGCCGGGGCCTCGCAGTGCCACGCGCCGCCCGCGATGCCGAGCCAGCCCCGGTCCATCACCAGTTGCAGGGTTTCCAGCACCAGCAGCGGGGAGCCTCCGGTGCTCCGGGCCAGCGCCGTGGGGAGGGTCTGGGCCCAGGGTGCCGCGGGCAGCGCCGCCAGGCTGGTGGTGAGCGCCCGGACCTGTTCGGGCGTGAGCGGGGCCAGGGAGAGCCGCTCGGTCTGCTCACCGCCCAGTTCCGCGCCAGGCACGGGCCGGGCGGCGGTGACCAGGACGGCCCCGGGAGCGCGCAGGGTCGGAAGCACACCGCTCAGCGCCTGACGCGACGCCGGGTCGAGCCAGTGCAGGTCGTCCAGCAGCAGCGCGAGCCGCTGCTCTTCCGCCACGACCTCCAGGAGCTCCGTGATCGCGGAGCAGCGGCGGCGCAGGGCCTCCGCGCCGGTGGCCGGGTCGGCGGGCTGGCCGTAGCGGGCGGAAAGGGTGGGGTTGAGCGCCACCAGGGCGCCCGCGGTCGCGGGGGAGATCGCCGCGGCGCCGGGCAGCTCCGCGAGGCGGCCCGCCAGCTCGGCCAGGAAGCTGAACGGGATCTCCCGCTGTCCCGGGTTGGCCCGGAGCAGCACCACGCGTGCGCCGAGGGTGGCGAGCCGGGTTGCGACGTCGTTGAGCAGGCGAGACTTGCCCAGTCCCGCGGGGGCGGCGATGTGCAAGTGCCGGGTGCCGGCCCGGGCGCCCTGCCAGCCGCTCACGATGGCCGCAAACTCCCGCTCCCGGCCAATCAGCTCGGCGACCAGCCCCGGCGCATCCTGCGGGGGGGGCTCTCCCTGCCCGGTGTGCCGCCCGCGGGCCAGGAGGATCCGCGTCGCGGGCTCGGGCGTCCGGCCCAGGGACGCCATCTGTTCCGAGAACTGATCGGCTTCGATGGTAAGCGCCAGGCGGTCCTCACCCTGCTGGATCGCCTCGAACAGGAGCCGCCAGGCGCTCTCGCTTGCCGGGTCGGCATCGCGCGCGCGGCGGGCCAGCTGCTGGGCCTCCCGGATGCGCCCCGCATCCAGCCATTGCCGCGCTACGATCTCCGCGGTGCGCAGGAAGACGGAGCGCAGCCGCTGTCGCTCGACATCCGCCCAGTGCTCGAATTCGATGCTGCCCGGGGCCGCGAAGCCCCCGAGAAAATCCCCCTGATACAGCTCGACCGCGCGCAGCAGGTCTCCCCGCTCTACCGCCGCCAGAAACTCGACCCGGTCCACCAGGATTGGCGCGAGCAGCGTGAGCTCGCCGCCTCGACCCGTCAGGGCCGCGGTGCCGAACAGCTGTCGCAGGTACCAGACGGTCTGGCGCAGGGCATGACGGCCGCGGTCGGGCTCGAGGTCGGACCAGAGCAGGTCCACGAGATGTTCACGCGTGGCGCTCTGGCGCGGGGAACTGGCCAGGTAGGCCAGCAGCGCCAGCGGCTTGCCCGGCCCAAGCAGCTCGCGCAACCCATCGGGAGTCAGCACGCGGGCCTCGCCCAAGGTGTGCAGCAGGGCGGGCCGGGAGCCGTCGGGGTCGGCGGCTCCGGGGGATCGGGATGATGGCATGTGGACTCAGACCGCCCCGGCGACCGGAAGCCGGCGGGAGGGCGGGACCGTTAACGTACCGGCAGATTCGTCAGGCGGCAAGGAGGAAGTTAGCCCGGCCACGACAAGGGGCGGCCCCGGGGTCGCGTCTGCGCCCGCCTACCTGAGCAGGGCGGGGATCAGCGGGAGGAAGCCGAGCAGCCAGACGAGGAAGGCGACCGTCATCCCCCGGCCGCGGGAGACTCCGCCCAGGACGGAGACGCCGACTCCCGCGACGAACGTCTGCCACAAGAGGAAGAGATCCAGCCGCGCCAGCAGCGACATGACCCCGACGGAATGGGTGCCAGGATCGAGGAACCGGGCGGGGCTGAGGGAGATGCTGAAGAAGCTGGTGATCTGGTCCTCGGGGAGCAGAACCGCCATCAGGCTGGCCACGATGAACCCGATGAACCGGGGCACGTAGCTGTAGGTGGCGACCATGACGGCGGCGCCGATGGCCAGCTTGCTGTCGAAGAACTTGCCGACCACCCACATCAGCAGGCCGGCCAGGAACGGGATGATCAGGGGGTACGCGAGCATCGTCCCGATGATGCCGCCCTTCATCATCCCCGAGCTGGCGGCGAGCTGGTCCGCGGTGAGCGTCGGATTGGCCCGCAGGATCTCGGCAGTCTGCTGTTTCACCATCACATCCAGCACCGGGTCGAATCCCGACTTGGTCGCGAAGAATACCACCGCGCTCAGCACGGTCAGGAGCAGGATCGCGAGGCCGAAGGCCACCGTCTCCCGCCGGCGCTCGAACACCGCCGCGGGCTGGTACAGGATGTCGACGAAATCCTCGAGGATGGAGGGCTTGGTGCTCGTGGCGGCGTCCGCACTCATGACGTGGGCTCGAGGTAGGGGAGTCGAAGAAACGTAGGTCGGGAACCCGGGCTGTCAAATCAGGCCGGCTAGAGCAGCGTGCCGCGGAGCACCAGGTAGGCCACCGTGAAGTAGATGACGAGCCCGGTCACGTCCACCAGGGTGGCGACGAACGGGGCCGAGGCGCTGGCCGGGTCGAAGCCGATCCGCCGGAGCAGGAACGGAAGCATCGAGCCGGCGAACGAGCCGAAGAGCACCACACCGACCAGCGATGCCGCGACCGTGATGCCCACGAGCAGGTGGTGCGGGCCGTAATCGTACCAGCCGAGCTCCTGCCAGAGCTCCACCCGGGCCAGGCCGATCGCGCCCAGGATGAGGCCCAGGGTCAGACCCGTCGGGATCTCCCGTACCGCCACCCGCCACCAGTCGCTGAGGGAGACCTCGCGCACCGCCATCGCCCGGATGATGAGACTGGTGGCCTGGCTGCCGGAATTGCCGCCGCTGCTGATGATGAGGGGGATGAACAGCGCCAGCACGACCGCCCGGCTGATCTCGTGCTCGAAGTAGCCCATGGCGGTGGCCGTGAGCATCTCGCCGATGAAGAGCACGCAGAGCCACCCGGCCCGCTTGTACACCAGCTGCCAGAAACCCGCGTCGAGATAGGGCTCCTCCACCGCGGCCATGCCGCCGAACTTCTGGACGTCCTCCGTCTGCTCGCTGATCAGGGCGTCGATGACGTCGTCCACGGTCACGATGCCGAGCACCCGGCCGTCGTCGTCCAGGACCGGAATGGCGAGCAGGTTGTAGCGGGCGATCAGCCGGGCCACCTCCTCCCGGTCGGTGAGAGGACGGACGGAGACCGGCTTCCGGCCCTCGCCGATCTCCATGACCGGCGTGCCGGAGTCGGCAATGATCACCTCGCGCAGGGAGGTGACGCGGGCCAGCCGCTGGGTGGCCTCGTCAATGATGTACACGGCGTACACCGTCTCCTTGGCCCGGCCCACGCGCGCGATATGCTGCCGGACGTCGAGCGCGGTCCAGCTCGACGGGATCCCCAGGTACTCGGTGGTCATCAGCCCGCCGGCGCTCTGCGGCGGATAGCTCAGCAGGCGGGCCAGCTGGTCCCGGGTGGCGGCATCCAGCACATGCAGGAGCCGGGCGCGGTCCCCTTCCTTGATGAGCCGGAAGAGCCGGACCTGCTGGTCCGCGGAGAGCGCCTGGACCAGGGGCGCGGCCACCGCGTCGGGGAGCCGCTCGATCACCTCGTCCCGCCGCTCGAGCAGGGACTCGTCGAGCACCTGCACCGCGACGTGGAACGGGAGCGCGGTGAGCACCCGCGCCGCGGCATCCGGCGGGAGGTCGTTCAGCGACTCGGCGATGTCCGCCGGGAGCAGGTCGGCGCAGGTGGCGACGAACTCCTCCGCGTCTCCCGCCAGGAGGTAGAGGAATTCGCCGGGTGGTGGCGTCGGGCGATTGGTCATCGGTCCGCCGCGAGGGTGTCGCCGATCCAGTCGAGGTAGGCCCTGTGCCCCACGACGATCGGCAGCGCGAGGATCTCGGGCACCTCATACGGATGCAGCGAGCGGATCAGGCGCTCCAGCTCGGGGTAGCGTGCCCGGGTGGTCTTGCAGTGGCAATACCACTCGGTGGCCTGCTCCATCGCCCCGTGCCAGTGGTAGGTGCTCCGCACCGGTCCCTGGACCTGGGCACAGGCGGCGAGCCGGGCCTGCACGGTGGCGGCCGCGATGCGGGCGGCCAGCGCCTCGTCCGGGACGGCGGTGGTGACGACGAGGAGGTCGGTCATGGGCCCTCCGGATACGCCGAGGGGCGGGCACCGGGCCCGCCCCCCAGGGTCAGCGACGCGCGACCGGGGCTCCGGTCAGGAGGGGATCCTGGTGTCCGCCCCGGTCTTGCCGTCCGCGATCGGCACGATCGCGGTGCGCCACCCGCTGGCGAAGGTGACCACGATCCGGTTGCCCTGCGGATCCCCGGAGATGTCGCGGATGTCCTTCGAGAAGTTGGTGCGGGCGTAGTTGATTGCCACGTCCACCTGGGCTTCGGGCCCGGAGTTGTAGGGCCGGGCGAACTCCCGCCCGATCGCCACGGCGATGGCCTGCTCGCGACCATAGCGCGCGTACTGGTCTGCCGGGATCAGGCCGTCCTGGTTGGACACGTGCCGCTTGAAATTGTAGTCGCGGCAGGCGCCGAGCGCGGCGACGGCAAGGAAGGCAAGGAGGAGGTGGCGGGTCGGGCGCATGTTTCGTGAATGGTTTCGGGTCGAACGAAGGTACTAGATTGCCGCCATGCCGCGCAACTTGAGCCCGCTGCGCTCGGCCACGCTGGTCGCCCTGGCCCTGCCGCTCGGCGCCGGGCTGGCCGGCCAGGTCCGCCCCGCCCCGCTGGAGAGCTGGGACCTCCGGGCCATTCCGGCGCCCGCGCTCGCTCTGCCGGCCCTCGCCCCGTCTCGCTCCGGGGCCACGGCCGGCGTGCGGTGGTATCACGGGGTCGGCGCCGTGGGTGTCGTGGCCCTCGTGTCCCTGACGGATGCGTCGCTGCAGGAGGAACTCCAGGCCCAGCGCAGCGAAGGCAAGGACGACGTCGCCCGGGTGTTCAAGCGGATGGGCGAACCCATCGTGTACGTCGTGCCCGCGCTGGGGACCGTCGCCGCCGGAATGATCCTCGGCGATCCCCGGGTGACCCGTGCCGGCGGGCGGATCACCGCGGGGCTGCTCACGGCCGGGGTCATCACCAACCTGCTCAAACCGCTCGTGGGACGGCGCCGGCCCCCGGGAAGCCAGGATGCCTTCGAGTTCGATCCCTTCTCGAGTCAGGATGCCTGGCCCTCGGGGCACACCGCCATGGCCTTTGCGCTCGCGACCGGCATCGGGGACGAACTGCACTCCACCCCCGCGAGGGTCCTGCTCTACGGGGCCGCCGGCCTCACCGGCTGGTCACGGCTCAATGACAACCGGCATTGGGGGAGCGATGTACTCGCGGGGGCGCTGGTGGGGATCACCAGTGCCAGGCTCATGAACGGCCGCTGGCGGGTGTTCGGGATCTCGGCGCCAAGATTCCTGCTGGAGCCGGGGGCGGTGGGGGTGAGCGCCGCGTTCTAGTGGATGCGATTCGGAGAAACGGAGAAGCGGGGAAACGGCAATCTCCCGTTTCCCCGCTTCTCCATCCCCCCGTTGTTCCCTGGCTACGCCGCCAGCGGCTCCTCGATCCAGATGTACGCCGGATCCACGATGCCGGTCTCCTCGTCCCGGATGTGCCAGGGCATGCCGCTCTCGTCCAGCAGCCGCATGAACGGGTCCGGGTCGAGCTGCTCCGGCGACAGCACACCGCTCCCCGCCCATTCACCGGAGGCAATGAGGCGGGCGGCGATGACCGGCGGAATCCCGGTCTGGTAGGCCGTGGCCTGCACTCCCATCTCGCGATAGGAATGCTCCTGGCTGGTCACGTTGTAGATGTAGTAGGCCCGCTCCTGCCCGTCGCGGATGCCGCGGGCGAGGGTGCCGACGCAGGTCTTGCCACTCATCCGTCCGGCCAGGTCGCGCGGCTCCGGCAGCAGCGAGACCACGAGGTCCCGCGGAGAGACCTCGACATCGCCCACCCGCACCTTGTCCTTCCGGTTGAGCCCCAGGTCCTTGAGCACCTTGAGCGTGGACCAGGTGGTCTCGTCCAGGCAGAGCTTGAAGTCCGCCACCCGGACACCGGGGAAGAACATCGGCAGGGTGCGCGCCTCCTCGTGGTCCACGTAGTAGGTGTTCAGCACCCCCAGCTCGGGGAAGTTGAACGGCTCATAGCCGGTCAGCGCCTCTTCGAGGTGGTAGGCGCCATCGCGCCACGACACGGCACCGCAGGTGCACTCGTCAATGAAGACCCAGGGCGAGAATGTCGCCAGGAATCCACTGTGTCCGGCGCAGACCGAGGTGTCGCCGTCACGGACGCGGAGTTCGGTCACCTCGTCCAGCAGGTGCTTGGCCGCGTACGCCGCGTACACGTTGCTGGTGCCGGGGTCGGCGCCCATGCCGAGAAGGGCCAGGCGGCCCGCGGCCCGGAACTCAGCGTCGAGGGCGAACTGGTCCGGCAGCTTCGGCGTGCCGTCGTTCTCGGCTCCACCCGAGGCCATATCGATGTAGTCGGCCCCCGCGTCCAGGCAGGCGCGCATGACGATCAGGTTGGTGGCCGGGAGCGCGGCGTTGAGCAGGATGGTGCTCCGGGTCTCCCGGAGGGCGCGGGCCACGGCCTGTTGGTCGCCCGCGTTCAGGGTGAGCGCCACGACGTTCGGACGCCCGATCCGGTCGGCCAGTTGCCGGGCGCGGCCCGGCACCGCGTCCGCCACGACGAGCTGCTCGCAGGAGGGCTCCTGCGCGAACTTCAGGGCGGACACGGTCCCCACCGCGCCACAGCCCAACACCAGGACTTTCACAAACTCCTCTTTTCGACGTGACGCGGGACTCGGTCTGGTGTCCGCTCGAGCCGGTGGGGCTCTCCCCCCCTCGATTAGGACCGCCGTGGCGATCCTACCGGCTCCCCAGGTACACCTCGCCCCCCCCGCAGATAGGGGTCGCGACCCAAGGGTGCTGTCAGTCGCGAGATCGAACCCTCCGGTTGGTCGGAGGATGCAAACACGGCCCCGACGGAGTCGGTAGCCGCACAGCCAGTCTGGCCTGCGGCCGTCACCCTGTCCAGCCCCCCGCGAGACCGTGACGGAAAGGGCCTTCGGGGATGATATCTGCTGGAGCGCAGAGAGCGCCTTGGGCCCCAAGGAGTTGACCGGGGGGACTACTCCCCGAAGCATCAGGGTTGCAACTGCCCGATTTTCGGGCAATATTGATCCTCGAACGAGGGGCGATCCTGGCACGAGCCTCAAGCGCCGCAAGACGTCCGACGATAGTTTGGTCGGGTCCTTCAAGGGGTGAGGGTGCAACGAATGGACGAGCGGAAACGGCCCTCCGCCGGGCTCAAGTACGAGCTGGCAGGCACCGGCCCCCAGCGGGCCATCGGCGCCACGGTGCTCGTGGTGGATGATGATGCCGAGATGACCCGGCTGATCGGCGCCGTGCTCGCGAGCCGCGGGTTGGCGACAGTCTCAGCCTACGATGCCGTGCAGGGCTTCATGGTGGCGCAGCGATTGCAGCCCAAGTTCATCCTGGTGGACTGGCACATGCCCGCTGGCGGCGGCCTGCAGCTCCTCCGGCAACTCCATGCCAATCACCCCACCGCCAGCATTCCGGTGGTGGTGGTCACCGGGGATGGCTCCCCTGCCATCCTGGACGAAGCCGTCGCCCTGGGAGCCCGGGGTGTGCTTCACAAGCCGATCGATACCGCCATCTTCGTGGAGCTGGTCAACACCCTGGTTTCCTGACGGTCTGCGAATCCGGTACGGAATCGGGCTCTTGTGAATCCTTAAATAACCTTGTATATCCTTGGGAGCTCAAACTACGGTCCCAACGGATGCGCTTCGGTACCCGCTCCGCACGTCCCGGCCCCCAAGCCATCGTCCTTGCCGCGGCGCTTCTGGCGCCCATAGCGCTCGCAAGTCAGCAGACCCTCACCGTATCTGCCGCCGCCTCACTCACCGAAGCCTTCGACGACTTCGGTCGCGCCTTCGAGCGGGCCCATCCCGGCGTGACGGTGCGGCTCCACTATTCCGGCAGCCAGGTGCTGGCCACGCAGCTGGAACAGGGCGCGAAGGCCGATGTGCTCGCCACTGCGGACCAGCGCTGGATGCACTACGCCCGGGAGCGCGCGCTGCTCGCCGGCGACGCGGTGACCTTTGCCCGCAATCGGCTGGTGGTGGTGATTCCCCGCGCCAACCCTGGCTTTGTCGAGAAGCTGCAGGATCTGGCGCGCCCCGGGCTCAAGCTGGTGCTGGCCGGTGCCCAGGTTCCGGCCGGGGGCTACAGCCGTGAATCACTGCGGCGGCTGAATGGCGCGCCCGGATTCCCCGCCAGCTTCGACCGGCAGGTGCTGGCCAACCTGGTTTCCGAGGAAGAGAATGTGCGGGCGGTGGTGGCCAAGGTCCGGCTCCGCGAGGCGGACGCCGGCATCGCCTACGCCACCGATGTCGGGGCACGCGACCGCGCCGCACTGACCATCCTCGAGATCCCCGATCCCTACAATCCGATCGCCGAGTATCCGATCGCTCCGGTGGCCGGCGGCCAGCGGGCGCTGGCCGCCGCGTTCATCGGCCTGGTGCTCTCGGCGGAGGGGCAGGCGTTGCTGGCAACGCGGGGGTTCCTGCCGCCGGTGGCTCGCCCATGATCGCCGTACCCCAGGCGCGCTGGAGCGAGCCGCTCGGACAGGCGCTCATGCTGGCCCTGGCGGCCCTGGTGGCGGCGCTGGTGGCCCTGCCGGTTGTGGCCCTGGTGCTGCGGGTGCCGCCGGGGGCGCTGCTGGCGCAACTCGGCACCCAGGGCGTCCAGGAGGCGCTGTGGTTGAGCCTGACGACCAGCGTTGCCGCCGCGCTGGTCTCACTGGTGATCGGCCTCCCCATGGCGCACCTGCTGGCGACCCGATCGTTCCCGGGCAAGCGGGTGCTGGAAATCCTGATGGACCTCCCAATGGTGATCCCCCCGACAGTGGCAGGCTTTGCGCTGCTGATGGCGTTTGGACGGGCGGGGCTGCTCGGTGGCAGTCTCACGGCGTTTGGGATCAGCCTCCCGTTCACCACGGCGGGTGTGGTCCTGGCCCAGGTGTTCATGGCGGTGCCGTTCTTCGTCGGGGCGGCGCGGGCGGGATTGTCCGCAGTGGATCCGCGCTATCTCGACGCGGCGGCCACGCTCCGGGCCGGGGAGATGCACACCTTCTGGCGGGTCCGGCTGCCGCTTGCTTTGCCCAGCCTCGTGGCGGGGCTGGCGATGGCCTGGGCGCGGGCGCTCGGGGAGTTCGGCGCCACGATCACCTTTGCCGGCAATCTCGCGGGCGTTACCCGCACCGTCCCCCTGGACGTCTACCTGCTCCTGCATGAGGACCTCGAAGCCGCCGCCACGCTCTCCCTGCTGCTGATCGTCATGGCCGCCGTCCTCCTCGCCGCGATGCGGCAGGCTGGCCTGGGCCTCTTCGCGCCCCCCCGTGCTCCGCGCTTCGCTCCGCCACGCGCTGGGTGAGTTCCGCCTCGAGTGCGAGCTCGAGGCGGCCCCCGGCAGCACCCTGGTGCTGGTGGGAGAGAGCGGCTCGGGAAAGACGACCGTCCTGCGGCTGCTGGCGGGGTTGCTCCGGCCCGAGGCAGGGCGCATCGAGTGCGACGGGGCCACCTGGTGCGACACCGTGGCGCGGCAGTGGTGGCCACCGCAGCGCCGGGCCATCGGGTACCTGTCGCAGGACTACGCGCTGTTCCCCCATCTCACCGTGCTGGACAACGTCGGGTTCGGGCTGGTGGCGTCGGGCGTGGGGCGGCGGGAGGCCCGGCGGCGCGCGGGGGCCGCACTGGAGCGGTTGTCGCTCCGGGAGTTCGCCGGCCGCCGGCCGAGCGAGCTCTCCGGGGGCCAGCAGCAGCGCGTGGCGCTGGCGCGGGCCCTGCTCCTCGAGCCCGCGCTGCTGCTGCTCGATGAGCCGCTGTCCGCGCTCGACCTGGAGACCCGCCACGCGGTGCGCACCGAGCTTCGCCGCACCCTGCGCGCACTGCCCTGCGTCACCGTCTTCGTCACCCACGCGCCGATGGAGGCGATGCTGTTCGGCGACCGGATCGCCGTGCTCGAGCGGGGCCGGCTGGCGCAGACCGGCGATGCCCCCGCGCTGCTGCGCCAGCCGCGCACCCGTTACGTGGCCACGCTGCTAGGGCTCAACCTGCTGCCCGGGCGGGTGCGCCATCGCGGTCCGGGGGACGAGGTGGCGCTCGAGACCCCCCGTGGCCTGGTGACGCTGCTGGCGGCCGAGGCGGGGGAGGAACTGTTCCTGGTGGTGAGTCCCGACCAGGTGACGTTGTCGCGGGACCCGCCGGGCGCGAGCGCCCGGAACGTCTTTCCCGGCGTGGTGGAGGAAATCCTGCCCGAGCCACCGCACGGGGAGCGGGTTCGCGTGGTGCTGGGTCCCGCGCCGTCGTTCGTTGCGGAAGTCACTGCCCAGGCGGCCCACGCCATGGGGCTCGCGGCAGGCCAGCGGGTCTACGCCTCCTTCAAGGCCACGAGCGTGGCTGCGTACGCCTGAGGCGATCCCGCTGTCCATTCACCTGAACCGGGAACCCGGGATGCGCCGTTCGGTCGTACTCTCCCCGTTCCTGGGCTGCGCCCCGCTCGCCGTGCTTGCCCAGCAGTCCGCGCCGGTGGCCACTTCGACCCCGGTGAAACTCGGCGGCTACATGCAGGCCCGCCTGGCCTACCAGCGGGACCTCGGGCTCACCGCCACGCTCAACCGGGCCCGGCTGCAGGCCACCGGCACCATCGCCACCAGCTTCTCCTACCGGTTGCAGGCGGAGTTCCGCACCGGGAATGTGGGAACTGGGCGGGCGTCAGTATCGCTGACGGATGCCTACATCCGCTGGTCCCGCCAGGCGCTGGGCATCCAGGTGGGCCAGATGAAGACGCCGTTCACCCGCGAGTACATCGCTTCCATCGCGGACATCGAGACACTGGACCGGTCCACGGTAGTGGACTCGATCGCGCCGAAGCGGGACATCGGCATGCAGGCCGATTACCAGGCGGGCAAGCGTCTCTTCCTGGTGGCGGGCGTCTTCAACGGCGAGGGGCAGAACGTGACCGCCAACCGGGATTCGACGGTGCTGGGGGTGGCGCGAGTGACGGTGCGGCCGATCCCGGAGGTGACGGTCGGGGCCAATGTCGCCCGGTACTTCGGCGACAGTACCCGCTACGGCGCGGACATTTCGATCGAGCACAAGGCGCTGGTCCTGCGCGGCGAAGTCGTAGCCGGGGCCAGGGACAGCGCGGGAGGGAAGAACGATCGCGGCTGGTTCGCGCTCGGGGGCTACAAGGTGATGCCCGCGGTCCAGCTGGTGGCCAAGTATGAGGACTTCGATCGAGAGGCGATCAGCCGGCAGCAGGCCAATCGGGCGGTGAGCGGCGGGATCAACTGGTTCGTCGTCCCCTCGACGATACGGCTGTCGGCGTTCTACGTGAGCCGGAAGATCGGAGCTCCCGGGGTCCGGAAGGGCGCGCTCCAGACCCAGCTGCAGGTCCGGTTCTAAGCGGACGGGGGCGCCGGTGGGGGTGCCGCCGCGCCGGTGCTCCGCCCGGTCTCCCCACCCGCCCCTTCCCCCCGGCCGTTGCAGCCCCCACTTTATCCGGCCCTGCCTCCCTTACCCGGAAGGTCGCCTGGAACTCCTGACCGTCGCCGAGACCGCCCGGCTGCTGCATCTGAACATCAAGCGGGTCCAGGCGCTGGCGCGGGAAGGGAAGCTGCCGGCGACGCGGGTGGGGAGAAAGTGGTTGTTCCCGCGGGACCGGGTGGAGGCGCTGCTGGGGGCGAAGGGCCCCGCCGCCCCCGCGGGGGGCGTGGAGTTGAGCGCCCGGAACCAGCTGCGCGGCCGCATCGCCGGACTCACGCTCGACGGGCTCATGTGCGAAGTGCGGCTCGAGATCGGCGGCCAGGAACTGGTCTCGATCATCACGCGTCGTTCCGCGGAACGACTGCGGCTCAAGGTTGGCGACGAGGTGCTTGCCGTGATCAAGTCCACCGAGGTGATGATCGGCCGTGACTGAGCCCGCCGCGTTCCTGTTCTCCCTTGCCGGGGTCGCCACCGCGCTGGCGCTGGTGTTCGGGCTGCCGCTGGCCTGGCTGCTCGGCCGGCACAGCTTCCCGGGCAAGGCGCCGCTCCAGGCGGCCCTGCTGCTCCCGCTGGTCCTTCCCGCCACCTTGATCGGTTACTGCGCGGTGGGCTTCGCCGGCCACCCGTGGGTGGCGGCGGCCCTGGGCTGGCTGGGACTCGCCCCGGTCCTCGACTGGCGGATGGCGATTGGCATCGCGTGGGCGGGCGCGCTCGCGATGTTCGTGCGCTCCGCGGAGGGGGAATTCGCCCGGGTGGACCGCCGGCTCGAGGCGGCCGCACGGACCCTGGGCCGCTCGGAGTGGAGCCTCTTCTGGGCGGTGACGCTGCCGCTGGCCTGGCGCGGCGTGGCCGCCGGCGTGGCGCTCGCCTTCTGCCGGGCGCTGGGAGAGATCGCCCTCACGCTGCTGGTGGCCCGAGCCCTGCCGCCCACTCCGGCGCTCAGCGCGCTCGGGGTGCTGGCCGTGGGTTGCGCCGCGTTCCTGGTGCTCTCCACCAGCCGGCTGACCCGCGCGGTGAGCTGACCCCGTGCTTCGCGTCGAACTGCTCAAGCACTTTCCGGGGTTCACGCTCGATGTCGAGTGGTCGGCGCCGGCGGGGGTCGTGGCGCTGTTCGGGCCATCGGGGGCCGGCAAGACCCTTACGCTCGAGTGCCTGGCGGGGCTGATCCGACCCGACGGGGGACGGGTGGACCTGCACGGGCGGGAGCTGTACGACTCGGTGCGGGGGGTGCACCGGCCGCCGCGGGACCGGCGGCTGGGGACGGTGTTCCAGGGCTACGCGCTGTTCCCGCACCTGACCGTGGAGGAGAACCTGGGTTTCGGGCTGGACCGGATGTCGCGCCCCGCCCGGCGCCAGCGGGTCGCGGAGCTGGTCGAGCGGCTCCGGCTGGGCGACGCCCGCCGGCTCAAGCCGGCCACGCTGTCCGGCGGGCAGCAACAGCGGGTGGCGCTGGGCCGGGCGCTCGCCTCGGATCCGGAGCTGCTGCTCCTGGACGAACCCCTGGCCGCGCTCGACAGCCCCCTCCGCCGGAGCCTGAGGGATGAGCTGGCGGGCATGCTGCGCGGCTTCGGCAAGACGGCAGTGGTGGTGACCCACGACCTGGCCGAGGCCTGCCAGCTCGCCGACCATATCGTGGTGTACGATCGCGGGCGGGTGGTGCAGGCGGGGACCAAGGATGCGGTGCTTTCGCGTCCGGCGTCGGCCAATGTGGCCGCCGCCCTCGGGGTCCGGAACGTGCTCGAAGGGGTGGTGCTCAACGCCGGTGCTGAGGGGATTCAGCTGGTATGGCGGGGATACCTGCTGGTCGCGGCGCGGGGCCCGTCGGGGAGTCCGCTCCCCACCCCCGGGGACCGGGTGCCCTTCTTCATCCGGCCCGAGCATGTGCGGCTGATGCGGAAAGACCGCTACGGGACGGGGGGAGAACGGCAGACGAACCTGGTCCGCGGCACGCTCGTCGGAGAGGTGGACATGGGCGCCGCGTTCACCCTGCGCTTCGCGGTGGAGGGCGAGGGCGCACCGCCGGCGCGGGGCTACGACCTCGAGATCGCGGTGCCCAAGCTGGTGCATGAAAAGCTCTGCCTGCACTACGACCGGCGGTGGACGGTTTCGGTGCAGCCCAGCGCCGTCGAACTGCTGCCGACGGCCTGACCCGACCAGGGCGCCTGCTCCAGGGCAGGGAACCATTTCGTCGTTCGCCGCGTTGAAGGGTGACTCGAACCCGGAGCACCCGTGTCCCGCCGTTCCCTTGCCCTCTCCCTGATCGCCGCCGCGTCGCTCGTCATGCCGCTCGCCGGTCAGTCTCCCGATCCCTCCGCCGCCAAGGTGCTCGTCAACACCGACAAGCAGGGCCTCGCGCTCGAGGGGCACGATCCGGTGGCGTTCTTCACCGAGGGCCGTGCGGTCAAGGGGACTCCCGCGCACACCGCCACCTGGCAGGGGGCGACCTACCGGTTCAGCAGCGCCGAGCACCGGGACGCCTTTGCGGCGGATCCCGCGAAGTACGCACCCGCCTTCGGAGGCTATTGCGCGTACGGCGCTTCACGGGGGTACGCCGCGTCGGTCGAGATCGACACCTGGCAGATCGTCGACGGGCGGCTGATCCTCAACTACAGCCAGTCGGTGAAGCGCCGCTTCAACGAGGACCGCGCCGGCTACCTGCAGAAGGCCGACCGGGAGTGGCCCGGCGTGGTCGCGAAGGAAGGCCGGCGTGCGGGCGACTGACCCTCGGGTCCGTCGCCCGCCCTGCCCTTGCTCGGGTCCCGGCAGCGGCGCTAATCTCCCGCCTCCTCGTCCCCGGCAGAGTCCGATGAACGGCAGCAGCAACCTTCCCCGTCCCGCCAATGAGCCCGTCCTCGGATACGCCCCGGGCAGCGCCGAGCGCGCCACGCTGAAGGCGGAGCTGGAGCGGATGGCGGGGGAGACCGTCGAGATCCCGGTCATCGTGGGGGGGAAGGAGATCCGGACCGGCGAACCCAGCCCGGTGGTCAGTCCGCACGATCACCGCCGGGTGCTGGCCCGGGCCTTCCCGGCCGACGCCGCCACGATCCAGGCCGCGATCGCGTCCGCGCAGGAGGGGTGGCGCACCTGGTCGGCCATGCGGTTCGAGGACCGGGCCGCCGTCTTCCTCAAGGCGGCGGACCTCCTCGCCGGCCCATGGCGGGCGCGGGTGAACGCCGCCACGATGCTGGGGCAGAGCAAGACCGCGTTCCAGGCGGAGATCGACAGCGCCTGCGAGCTGATCGACTTCTGGCGCTTCAACGTCCACTTCGCCGAACAGCTGATGCGGGAGCAGCCCGCCTCCGCGCCGCTCACCTGGAACCGGATGGAGCACCGGCCGCTGGAGGGATTCGTCTACGCCATCACCCCGTTCAATTTCACCGCGATCGGCGGCAACCTGCCGACGGCGCCGGCGATCATGGGAAACGTGGCCATCTGGAAGCCGGCCCACACGGCGCTCCTCAGCAACTACTACGTGATGAAGGTGCTGGAGGAGGCCGGGCTCCCGCCCGGGGTGATCAACTTCCTCTCGGGCGACTCGGTCGCGGTGAGTAACGCGCTGCTGGCGGACCGGGGGCTCGCCGGGATCCACTTCACCGGCTCCACGGCGGTGTTCCAGTCGCTCTGGCGCATGGTGGGGCAGAACCTGCCGACCTATGCCGGGTATCCCCGCATCGTGGGGGAGACGGGAGGCAAGGACTTCGTGCTGGCGCACCCGAGTGCCGACGCGGACGCGCTGGCGGTGGCGCTGGTGCGGGGGGCCTTCGAGTACCAGGGGCAGAAGTGCAGCGCGGCCTCGCGGGCCTACGTCCCCGCCAGTCTGTGGCCGCGGGTGAAGGAGCGGGTCCTGGCGATGCTGGCCGAGATCCGCATGGGCGACGTGCGCGATTTCCGGAATTTCATGGGCGCCGTCATTGACCGGCGGGCGTGGGACCGGCTCACCGGCTACCTGGCCCAGGCACGGAAAGATCCGGGGGTCACGGTGCTGGCCGGCGGCAACGCCAGCATGGACACGGGGTACTTCGTGGAGCCGACGCTGCTCCAGGTGGAGGACCCGACCTATCGCACGATGTGCGAGGAGCTGTTCGGCCCGGTGCTCACCCTCTACGTCTATCCCGATGCCCGCTGGGCCGAGACGCTCACGCTGGTGGACCAGACCAGCCCCTACGCCCTGACCGGTGCGGTGTTCGCGCAGGACCGGCGTGCGCTGGCCGAGGCGGACCAGGCGCTGCGGCACGCGGCCGGCAACTATTACGTGAACGACAAGCCGACCGGGGCGGTGGTGGGGCAGCAGCCCTTCGGCGGTGCCCGTGCCAGCGGCACCAACGACAAGGCCGGCTCGATCCTCAACCTGGTGCGCTGGGTCTCACCCCGGAGCATCAAGGAAACCTTCGTGCCGCCGAAGGACTACCGCTATCTGTTCATGGGTGCCGAGTGAGCCTGATCGCGCATTCTCGTCGGTTCCACCTGGTGGCGCTCATGCTCCTGATTGGCGCCGCCCTGCCGCCGGGTGCGGGTGCCCAGGTGCCGGTGTCCCCCGGCAGCGTCGTGTCCGGGGTGCTGAGCTTCGACGGCCGTGCCACCCTGGGAGACTTCACCGGGACCACGACCACGGTGACCGGCGAGTTCTCCGGGGGCCCCGACCTCCCGTCGGTGCAGGGCTGGGTGGAGGCCCCGGTCAAGACGCTGAAGACCGGGAAGGGGAAGCGGGACACGGACATGAACAAGTCCATGGAGTCGGACAAGTACCCGATGATCCGTTACGAGCTCACCGGTGTTACCCCGGGGGTCTGGAGCGGTGACACCGCCCAGGTCACCTTGCTCGGGCGATTCGTGATCCATGGGGTGACGCGGGAGGCGGAGATCCCGGCCCGGGTGACGATCACCCCGGGCCAGGTCCGGGTGGAGGGGAGCACGCCGCTCAACCTGAAGCACTACCGGATCGGCGGGCTCACCAAGTTCCTGGGCACGATCCGGATGCACGAGGACATCGTGGTGCGGCTGGACGTGACGTTCGCCACGGTGTCCTGAGGGCTTCTGTGCCGGTCAGCGGTCGAGGCGCACCGTGGTGCCACCCTTCATCACGAACCGTACCCGCTCCAGCTCGGTGATATCGGCCAGCGGATCCCCACTCACCGCGATCAGGTCGGCATAGCGCCCCGGGGCCACGGCTCCGAGGTTGCGGGACTGGTCCAGCAGCCGGGCCGCGACGCTGGTGGCGGAGCGAATGGCCTGCATCGGCGTCATGCCGTAGCGCACCATGTAGGCCAGCTCCCGGGCCTGGGGCTCGGTCCAGGCATACCCCCCGGCGTCGGTGCCGTAGGAGATGTACGGCAGCATGCCGCGCTTCAGGGCCTCGCCGAACGCCTGGCGCTCGATGTCTACCAGCCGGGGCCAGATCCCGCCGCGCCCTTCCGCCACATACGCGACGACGTAGATGGTCGGGCACCAGTAGACCTTCTGGCGGACCATGCGGTCCATCAGGTCGGGGGTGAGCCCGATGCCGTGCTCGATGGTGTTGAACCCGGCGCGGAGGGCCGCATCGATCCCGTCCCAGCCGATCGCGTGCGCCGCCGCCTTCCGCCCGAGGCGGTGGGCCTCGTCCACGAAGGTGCGGAGCTCCTCGTCGGTGAAGTTGAGCCAGCTGTGCAGCCGTCCGTCCTCCCCGAGGTAGTAGCGCCGGTCCACGTACACCTTGATCCAGTCGGCGCCGTACTTGACCTGCTCCCGCACCGCGCGGCGGATGTTGTCCACCCCGTCCACGATCTGCACCCCCTCCGGCACCTTCAGTTCCCAGGAGTAGCCGGAAAGGGGATACATGCCGGTGGCGCTGAAGGCCCGGGTCGCGACGAACAACCGCGGGCCGGGGATCACGCCGCGGTTGATCGCGGTGCGCAGGTCCACGTCGGCATACATCGCGCCTTCGGTTTCGAGGTCGCGCAGGGTGGTGAAGCCATGCTCCAGGGCTGTCCGCGCCGCCATGGTGGCCCGGATGGTCCGGTAGGGGATGGATTCCTTGAGCAGCTGCTCGTCGTAGTCCTCGCTGGTGATGTCTCCCTGGAGCAGGACGTGGGTGTGGTTGTCGATGAGGCCGGGCACCACCGTCATCCCACTCAGGTCGAGCAGCGTGGCCCCGGCAGCGGCCGACCGCAGTTCCGCCCATGGTCCGACCCGGACGATCCGCTCCCCTTCGATCAGGATGCCCTGGTCGGGGAGCGCCTGTTCGGCCACGCCGTCGATCAGCCGCCCGGCGTGGATGAGGGTGCGCGCCGGGGCCTCCCGCGCCACGGCAGGGAGCGCCGCCAGCGTTAGCGGGAGGATGTAGCGCGCGAGGGGCAAGGGTGGCATTATCACCTGACCTCCCAGAGAGGACTTTTCGTGGGTCGAGTACGGAAGAGCTCCGCCGGAGATATCCCGGTTCTGATGCCGGATGGCAAGCCGCTCCGGCGGACCGGTCGTGGGCGACGCATCTTCCTCTTCACCGTGATGGGGATCCTCGCGGCGGCGGCCCTCGCCGCGCTGGTCATGATCCTGGGCACGGGGGGGCGTGGCGGGGGTGGCGGCGGCGGAGGGCGCCGGCAGCGGTGAGGGGTATCGCATCTGCCCTGACCTGCGTCCTCGCCGCCGGCTCCCTCGAGGCCCAGTCCGGGCCGGCATACCACCGGCTGCAACTGGACTGCTCCACCTACCGGCAGTCGGTCCATTCCACGATCGAGCTCGAGAGCCGTGGGCAGCGGAGCCGGGAATCCTCCGACCGCGACGGCCGGCTCCGGCTGCGCGCCGTGGCGCGCGACACCCTGATTCAGCTCGAGGCCTGGTTCGATTCGCTGGTGGTGCTCCGGGAGGGGGCCGGCGAACGGCTCGTCCCCGAGACCGACGGCCTCATCGGAGGCCGTTACACCGGCCTGCTCACCCGGTCGGGTGGGTTCACCTCGACTGACACACCCTTCGTCCCCGATGATGTGGCCCAGGTCGCCGAGGTCAGCGACGCCCTCGCGGAATTGCTGCCCCCGCTTCCCCCGGGGCCGCTCCGGCCGGGGGCGGGGTGGCGGGACGGCTTCGGCACGGTCATCCAGAGGATCGCCGACGGCACCCGGGATGGACGACGGGTCGAGCGCTACCGCCTGACCCGACGCCTGGAACGGGAGGAGCGCAAGCTGCTGCCGGACTCGAGCGAGGTGGTGGCCCGGCGGCGCGAGAGCGAGAGCGGCAGCTACGAATGGGCCCCGGACCTCGGGCTGGTGCGATGGGAGCGGACCATCACGGTGGATGTCGAGGTGCCGTCCGGCGGGGTCGTGCGGCAGCCGTTCCGGACCCGGATCCAGCAGCAGGTGACGGTGGAGCGGGCGGCGGCGGGGGAGGGGTGCGGGTAAGGTCGGGGAACGGGTAACGGGGAACGGGGAAACGGAGAGACAGGTACCACGGAGGTATCCGGAATTCTGTGTGTGAGCCGGTGGCTACCCTGCCA
>JANRJZ010000203.1:0-9875 GCA_033763675.1 Gemmatimonadota bacterium | reverse complement strand
GACCGCGGTGAAGCCGCCGGCGGCGGCGGCCATCGCCCCGGTGGAGACAGTCTCCAGTTCCTCGAAGCCCGGCTCGCGGAGGTGCACATGAAGGTCGATGAGGCCGGGCGTCACCACCTTCCCCGCCGCCTCGATCACCTGGCAGCCGTCCTCGCCGACGATGTTCCGGCCCACGGCGGCGACCTTGCCGTCGACCAGGTAGACATCGGCCACCCCATCGGTCCGGCGGGAAGGGTCGATGACCCGGCCCCCGCGAATGAGAATCGGACGGCTCACTCACTGCCTCCCTGGTGCTGCCAGTCGGGGGACCCGCCGCCAAGCAGGTAGAGCGCCGCCATCCGCACGGCGACCCCGTTGGTCACCTGCGGCAGGATCACGCTATGCTCGCCATCGGCCACGTCACTGTCGATCTCGACCCCGCGGTTCATCGGACCGGGGTGCATGATGACCAGGTCCTTCGGAGCCTGCGCCAGCCGCTCCCGCGTCACCCCGAAGACCCGGTTGTACTCCCGGAGCGAGGGGATGAAGCCGGCGGTCATCCGCTCCAGCTGCAGCCGGAGGACGTTGAGGGCGTCGGCCCAGGCGATGGCATCCTCGATCCGGGTCAGCACCTCGACTCCAAGCTGGCCGATGTCCCGCGGCACCAGGCTCGGCGGCCCGCACACCGCCACCTCGGCCCCGAGCTTCTTGAGCCCCCAGATGTTGCTGCGGGCCACCCGGCTGTGGGTGACGTCGCCGCAGATCGCCACCTTGAGTCCCTCGAGCTTCCCGAACCGGTCCCGCAACGTCAGCAGGTCCAGCAACCCCTGGGTGGGGTGCTCGTGCTTGCCGTCGCCGGCGTTGATCACGTTGGAGCGGATGCGGTTGCCCAGGAACTCCGCCGAGCCGGAGGCGTGGTGGCGGATGACAACCATGTCGATCCGCATGGCCTCGAGGTTTCGGGCGGTGTCGACCAGCGTCTCCCCCTTGCTTACCGAGCTCCCGCTCGAGGCCACGTTGACCGTGTCGGCGGAGAGCCGCTTCTCGGCGAACTCGAACGAGATGCGGGTGCGGGTGGAGGCTTCGAAGAAGAGGTTGACGATGGTCTTGCCGCGAAGCGCCGGGACCTTCTTGATCGGGCGCTCACTCACCTCCTTGAAGCGCTCCGCGGTGTCGAGCAGCAGGAGAATCTGGGCGGCGCTCAGGTTCTCCAGCCCGACCAGGTCCTTGCCCAGGGCGGCGGGGCTCATCCGTCGGCCCGCGCCAGTTCCACGGCATCCCGGCCGTCCAGCTCCCGCACCAGCACGTCCACCCGGTCCTTGCCGCCGGTCTCCTGGCGGAGCCCCACGATGTCGGGCTGGATCGGGAGTTCGCGCCCGCCGCGGTCCACCAGCACACAGAGGAGGATACGCCGGGGCCGGCCGAAGTCGGCGAGCTCGTCCAGCGCGGCGCGAATGGTGCGGCCGGTGTAGAGCACATCGTCCACGATTACCACGGTGCGGTCATCGAGGTCGAACGGCAGGTCGGTCTCGCCGATGACCGGCCGGGCGCCGACCACCTGGAGGTCGTCGCGATAGAGCGTGATGTCGAGCTTGCCGCAGGGGAGCGGCTTGCCCACCTGCGCTTCCACCAGCCGGGCGAGCCGCTGCGCCAGCTCCACGCCGCGGCGCTGGATGCCGACCAGGACCACGTCGGCGGTACCGTGGCAGCGTTCCACGAGTTCGGAGGCCATGCGGGTGAGGGCCCGGGCGATAGCCCGGTCGTCCAGCAGCGTCGAGCGGGAGGGCATGGTGGCGGGAAGGTAGCCACTCCCGACACCGGAGGGAACTGGGGCCGCGCCCCTCAGCGGGGGGTGGCCGGGGCCTCCCGCACCCCCGAGCGGCCGCGGGACCAGAGCCGGAGCAGCATGAGGACGGCGAACACCGCCACGTAGCCGATGCCCACCCGAAGGTCGAGCTTCTGCACCATCAGGTAGTGCAGGATGCCCAGCGCCGCGGCGGGGTACACCAGGCGGTGCAACACCCCCCAGCGACGGCCCAGCCGCCGGATCATGCCGTTCGTGGAGGTGGCGGCCAGCGGGATGAGCAGCAGGAACGCCAGGAATCCCACCGCGATCCGCGGGTGCTCCACCGTGTCGCTCCAGATGAGCCCCGGATCGAGCGACTGATCGAAGATGAAGTAGATGAGGGCGTGGGCCAGGGCGTAGGCGAAGGCCCAGAGCCCCGCCATCCGGCGCAGCCGGATGAGCTCGCCCCAGCCGGAAAGCCGGCGGAGCGGCGTGATGGCGAGCGTCACGAGGAGCAGGACGATCGTGGACAGCCCCGTGACGACCTGGAGGGTCTTCACCGGGTCGGCGCCGAGGTCGCCGGAGCCAAACGTGCGCCAGAGGAGCGACAGCCCCGGGCCGGCCGCGGCCAGGAACCCCGCCGGCTTGAGCACCCGGGTAGTGAAGGTCAGTCTGGTCATGGCCCGGTCGCGCGGTTCCGGAAGGCCGGCGTCAGAAGTTCTGGACCAGGTCCATGCCGCGGTAGAGCCCGGCCACCTCATCGGCGTAGCCGTTGAACGGCAGGGTGGGCCGTTTGTAGAACTCCCCGAGGCGGCGCTCCCGCGCCTGGCTCCACCGGGGGTGGGGCACCGCCGGGTTCACGTTGGCGTAGAAGCCGTATTCGTCAGGGGCGATCACCTGCCAGGTGTTCGCCGGCTGGGTCTCGACGAAGCGGATCCGGACGATCGACTTGCCGCCCTTGAAGCCGTACTTCCAGGGCACCACCAGCCGGAGCGGGGCGCCATTCTGGGGCGGCAGCGGCTTGCCGTAGAGGCCGGTGACCATCAGCGTGAGCGGGTGCAGCGCCTCGTCCAGCCGGAGGCCCTCCACGTAGGGCCAGGGAAAGAGCCGGCTCTTCTGGCCCGGCATCCGGGCGGGATCGTGCAGGGTGGTGAACTCCACGAACTTGGCCCGGCTGGTCGGCTGCAGCCGCGCGATGAGGTCCTTGAGCGGGAAGCCCAGCCACGGGACCACCATGCTCCAGGCCTCGACGCAGCGATGCCGGTAGACCCGCTCCACCTGCTGCGCCGGCCGCACCAGGTCATCGAAGTCGTAGTCCCCCGGCTTCGCGATCTCTCCCTCGATGCGCACCTTCCACGGACGGGTGACGAACCCCTTCGCGTTGGCGGCGGGGTCGTCCTTGCCGGTCCCGAACTCGTAGAAATTGTTGTAGGTGGTCACCACGTCGTAGGGGGTGAGCGTGTCGTCGCCCCGGGCGATGCCTTCCCGCGCCAGGCCCTGGGCCAGCGCGCGCCGGTCACCCAGCGTCAGCGCAACCCCGGCGGCCGCAAGCCCCGACAGGAACGCCCGCCGTCCAAGGTAGAGCGGCTCGGGGGTGATCTCGGCGGGGCGGATATCGGGGGCACGGCGGATCAGCATCAGGCAGGGCTCCGGACACGAGGGGTCTCTCAAGATACGCCGGGATCGCCTCCCCGGTTCCCTCCGGGGCCGCTACGTCACGGGGCCGGGGGCCCGTGGGCCCCCGGCCCCGCACGGACAGAGAGGGATTCGAACCCTCGATACCCTTGTGAGGTATACACGCTCTCCAGGCGTGCGCCTTAAACCACTCGGCCATCTGTCCCAGGCCAACCAGAAACGCGCGGAATCTTAGCGGGCTCCCCCACCGTCCGCCACCGCCTCCCGGGGGGCGTCCAGTGGCCTCCACTCGGCACCGGCACTAGCTTCTCCCCCGGTCCCCACCCCACACCGGAGTTCCCATGGGCAAGCTCGTCTTCGGCGGCGTCCTGTTGCTGGTGGCCTTCTTCCTGATGGTGGCGCGCTCCAGCGCCGCCGGCGGCAAGAGCTCCGGCCTGCTGCGGCTGTTCTCGCTGTTCTTCGCCACCGTGGCCGCGCTCTTCATCTTCGGCGCGCTGGTGGTGGTCGTGGACCCGGGCCAGGTCGGGGTCAAGCACGCCTTCGGCACGGTGACCATGCGGCCGTTGCTGCCCGGCATCCACCTGGTGGCGCCCTGGTCTTCGGTGGAGCGCTACTCCACCCGCGAAGAGCAGTTCCCGCAGGTCGGCGAGGCCATCGAGCCCATCGAGGCCCTCTCCAGCGAGCAGATGGGGATGACGGTGGACGCCGGCCTCCGGTGGCAGATCAACCCCCAGGACGCGCCACGGATCTTCCTGGAGATCGGGACCGAGGACCAGATTCACTCGATCGTCCACAACGCCATCCGCCAGGGAGTGCGGGACGGAATGGTACGGTTCTCCATCAACGACATCTCCAAGCGGACCGAGATCGCCGCGGGGATGCAGGCGCTGGTGGACAGCGCCCTGGTCACCCAGCCCCGGGCCGGGGGGGAGCCGTTCCGGATCGCGGAAGTCACGGCCTTCTTCCTGCGCGACCTGCAGCCACCAGCGCAGGTCGTGGCGGCGATCAACGGCAAGATCGCCCAGGAGCAGCAGATCCAGACGGAGCGGCACCGGGTCGAGGTGGCGCGGCTGCAGAGCGAGCAGCAGAAGCTGCTCAACCAGACGCTCACCGCGGAGGCCCTGACCAAGCAGTACCTCGAGGTGCTGCACGACATGAAGGGCTCGAACAACCTGGTGATCCTGGTGCCCACCGAGGGCGGGGTCCCCATGCTCGATATCGCCAAGCTGCGGGGCAACCTGCAGTAGCCCCTTCCCCGCGCCCGATGCACCCGAGGCCGCCCCGCGCCTGCGCGGGCGGCCTCGCGTCATGCTAGGGAATCGCGAACCCCACCCGGCGGTGCACCGTGGCGGCCAGCGCGAGCAGCTCCGCCGCCGACCAGCGGCCCCGATCCGTCAAGCGCTCGCGGTACCGGGCCGGGACGGCGCCGGTGCCGAGCCGCGCCCCAGCGATCCCGCCGGTCATGGCGGCGAGGGTGTCACTGTCCCCCCCTACGGCTACGGCGACGCACACGGCCTCCCAGTACTCATCCGGGGAGTGCAGGAAGGCATACAGGCTCCACCCGACGCTGGCGGTGACGTGCGAAGAGATCCCTCGCCACCCCGCGGCCGCGGTGGGCTCGAGCCCCTGGGCCCGGAGCCCCTCGGAGGCCTCCGCCGGTGGCAAGCCCACCCAGGCGGCCATCGCCACGAGCTCGGCCGCCGTGGGCGCGTGCACGGGCTCGACCGCCTCGCTGACCTCCGCCAGGAACCGCGCCGGTGTGATGGGATCGCGCCGGGCGGCGATCGCCGTCGCGACAGCGATGGCCAGGGCGCCGGCCACGGCCCGCGGATCCTGGTGGGTGACCCGGGCCTGATCGGCAATCACCCCGACGAGCCGGCGGGGGTCGTGCCCGTAGAGCACCCCGAGTGGCGCGGCCCGCATGGCCGCGCCGTTTCCCGCGTAGGGCGCCGGAATCCCCGTCTCCTGCCAGGGCAGCCCCAGGGCAAACCGGCGCGCGGCAGTCACCGTGGCGGGCCCGCCTCCTACCAGGTCTCCCGAGTCGACCAGGTGCAGCAGCCGCTCGGCGAACACGCCGGGGTCCAGGACCCCGTCCTCCCCGACGGCGAGCAGGAGTTCACGGGCCAGCTGGGTATCGTCCGTCACCTGACCGAACGGGAAGGTCTCGCGGCCGCGGGTGGGAATCCGCCCGGGACGCAGCACCTCCTCCACGTAGCTTCGGGCCACCTCCGGCGGCAGGGCCTCGACCACCGCGCCCACGGCGTCACCAACGGCGAGACCCAGCAGGGCGCCGCTGAGCTGATCGAGCGTCGGTCGAGGTCTCGGAAGGGGAGGATCCATGCTGGAAGTATCGCCTGCCCACCCGACAACGGCGTGGGGGGAGGCCGGATGGCGCTCCCCCCACGGGACGGCGGGTTGACACGGACAGGGAGGGATTCGAACCCTCGAAACCCTTGCGGGTTTACCGGTTTTCGAGACCGGCTCCTTCAGCCACTCGGACACCTGTCCTGGCGGACGGCGTGAATCGCGGGGCGGTAAGGTAACGACCGCCTCAGCCTCAGCCAAGCGGCACCCCAGGGGCTACGCGGCCCTGCCCCGGTAGAGCCGGAGATCGGCCAGGACCGCATCGGCACCCTCACGAACCCGGATGGCCAGGTTCGCGGTGTTGGACAGGGCGTTGGCCCGGGCCGCCGCCTCGATGTCCGCCAGGAGGGTGGCGAGCGGGGCGGCGCCGATGGTGCCGGCGCTGGACTTGAGGGCGTGGGCCGCGAACGCGATGTCCGCGGCGATCCCGCGCGCCAGAGCCGCCTCGAGCGCCTGCACCCGCTCCGGCACGCTGGCCAGGAAGACGTCCACGATATCGTCCAGCGCCGCGTCCGCCCCGGCATCCGACAGCTGCCGCCGCAGGGTGTCCAGGTCCACGGCGGGAGGACCGGCCGCTGGCATCACGGCGCGGCCGGCCGCGCCCCCTGCCCCTTCGACCATGGCCAGCAGCTCGGCCGATCGAAACGGCTTGGACAGGAAGTCGGTCATCCCGGCCGCGAGGCAGCGTTCCCGCTCCTCGCTGAAGGCGTGGGCGGTGAGCGCGATGATCGGCAGGCCCCCGCGGCCCGGGAGCGCGCGGATGGCCGCGGTGGCCTCGAAGCCGTCCATCTCCGGCATCTGGATGTCCATCAGGACGACATCGTACGCCTCCCGCTGCACGGCGGCGACGGCGTCCCGGCCGTTGCTGACCAGATCCACCTGGTGCCCGTGCTTGCGCAGCATCGTGGCGGCCACGAGCTGAGTGACCGGATTGTCTTCCGCCAGGAGGATCCGCAGTGTGTGCGGCCGCTCGTCGACCGGCCGCGGGCTCTGACCGGCGGGCGCCATGCCGCGGACCACGCTCCCCCCCGCCTCCGTGGCGAGCGGCAGCAGCATGCTGAACTCGCTGCCCCGGCCGACCTCGCTGGTGACGAGGATGCTCCCGCCCATCAGCGAGGCCAGATGCTGGGAGATCGTGAGGCCGAGCCCGGTGCCGCCGAACCGCCGGCTGCTGGAGCCGTCACCTGTGTGAACTCATCAAAGATGGACGACAGCTTCTCCCTCGGGATCCCGACCCCCGTGTCCAGCACCGAGAACCACACGCCGGTGCGCCCATCCTTCAGGGTCGAGGGCCGGACGCGGACGGTGACCTCCCCCTGCTCGGTGAACTTGATGGCGTTGCCGATCAGGTTGGTGAGGATCTGCCGGAGCCGGGACGGATCGCCGCGCACGGTGCCGGGCAGCCCGGGCGCCAGGTGGGTCACGAAGGCGAGGCCCTTCTGTTCGGCGCGCGGGGCGAAGATGCCCGTCGTGGTCTGGACCAGGTGGGCCAGGTCAAAGGGGATCTCCTCGAGCTCGAGCCGCCCCGCCTCGATCTTGGAGAAGTCCAGCACGTCATTAATGATGGCGAGCAGCGAGTCGGCCGATGCGCTGGCCAGCCCCAGCGCGCGCCGCTGCTCGGCGGTCAGGTGAGTATCGAGCACGATCTCGATCATGCCGAGCACCGCGTTCATCGGGGTGCGGATCTCGTGGCTCATGTTGGCCAGGAACCGGGCCCGGGTCTTGGCGGTGCGCTCCGCCAGGTCCCGGGCCTCCCGCATCGCCAGCTGGGCCCGCCGGGCCTCCGTGATGTCGCGGAAGTTCCAGATCCGGCCGAGGTACTGGCCGCGGGGCCCGATCACCGGGGCCGAGTAGCGGTCCAGAATCCGCCCATTCCGGAGCTCGATCTCCTCCCGGCTGGTCTCCGTGGGATGGGCATAGAGGTACTCCACCCGCGCCCGGAAGTCCTCGGAGTGCCGGGCCTGCTGCACCAGGAACTGCTGCCGCCGGGTATCCTCCGGGTCCGTCGCGATCTCGCGCGGAATGCCCCAAACCTCCGCCATGCGCCGGTTGGACAGCACAGTCCTGCCGTTCGCGTCCACGATCAGGATGCCATCGAGAGAGGCATCGAGCTGGGCCTCGAGGCCGGCGGTCTTCTGCTGCAGCTCCACTTCCGCCCGCTGGCGGGCGCTGATGTCCACGACAAACGCCACCCCGTGGGAGGCCCGGTCCTCCAGCAGGGCGGCCCCGAACATCACCGGGGCCCTGGAGCCCTCCTTGTGGTGCAGGTCCAGCGCGAACGGGGTGATCGAGTGCCCCGCCGAGAGGCCTGTGAGCGCCGGCAGGAGCAAGGACGCCTGGTCCGGCGGACAGAGCGCCTCCCAGCTGAGCCCGCCCCGCGCCAGCTCCTCCCGGCTGTACCCGATGATCCGGAGGAACTCTTCGTTCGCCTCGGTGATGCGGCCATCCCGCTCCCAGAAGCAGAAGCCCGCGAGGTTTGCCTCCACCACCCCGCGGCAGCGCGCCTCGCTTTCCCGCAGCGCCGCCTCGGCCTGCCGTCGCTCGGTGATGTCCTCATACAGGACCACCATCCCTGGCGACGTCGGGTCCGGCACCACGGCGGCGGATGCCCGGACGGTGATGGTGCGTCCATCCCGGGTGCGGCGCTCGACTTCCTCCCCGATGACTTCCCCCTGCTTCACCCGCTGCTCCAGCTCGAGGTGCGCGTCCAGCCCGTCCGGCGGCACCAGCAGCAGCTCGAGCGGTTGACCCGCCACCTCTGAGGCCGAGTAGCCGAACAGCCGCTCGAAGCGGGCGTTCACGCTGCGCACCCGCTTGGCGTCGTCGAGGACTGCGATGGCGATGGGGGCGCCCCGGAGGACGCCCGAGAGATAGGCGCTCTCCTTGACGGTCTCCTGCTGGCTTAACGAAAGCCGGGCCGTGGCGCGCAGGTTGGCGGTCAGCGTGCGGTGCGCCCGGCGATGCAGGACCAGCGCGGCCACGGCGAACACCGCCAGGAAGGACGCCGACTCCACATCGTGGTGGCTCCAGCTGGGCGTGAGCCACCGGAGCAGGAGGGGCAGGTACAGGCCGGCCACGAAGCACCCGATGCTGCCCCGGTCGGCGACCAGCGTGCCGACGGCGCTCGCCACGATCCCGGCGAACCCGAGCAGGATGACGGCGAGGTCGTTCCCGCGCATGAACGGAATGAGCGCCGCCGCGCCGATGCCCCAGGCGAGCCCCTGCAGCAGCACCGCGACCCGGGTGCCGGTGAAGAGGGCCCGTTCGGTGAGCCGGGGATGATCCGCCGCCCGGTGCCACGCGGCGCGCGCCAGCGTGGTCAGCGCCACGGCCGCGGCCCACCATCCCAGCCAGGGGCGTGGCGCATTCTCCCTGAGCGAGATGACCGCCAGGGCCAGGACCAGGAAGTGGCCCAGCAGCACCAGCCTCGTGTCCGTCCGCAATTGGGCGCGGAACGCCCGAACCAGGTCGCGCCGGACCCGGGATTCGATCGGGTCGGTCGCCGGCGGGCTCATCGGGCGGGGGGCATCGCATCCAGCTGCGGCTGGACGACCGTCTCATAGCAGCGCTCGCAGATGCCATGGCTGAAGCGGGCGTCGGAGCGCTGGGTGATGTACACCTCGAGCGAGTTCCACTCACCCCCGTCGTCCTGGATCCGCTTGCAGTAGGAGCAGATCGGCAGCAGGCCCTCGAGCCGCTTCAGTTCCCGCCGCAGCCCCAGGATCCGCGCGGCCACCCGGAGGCGGGCACGCAGTTCGTCCAGGTTGAGGGGCTTGGTGATGAAATCGTCCGCCCCGGCCTCCATCCCCCGGTCGTACTGCTCCTTGCCGCCCATCGCCGTGATCAGGATGAAGTAGACGTACCCTTCATCGGGCCGGGCCCGGACCCGGCGGCACAGCTCCAGCCCATCCATCACCGGCATGTACCAGTCGGAGATCACCACCGAAGCGGGTGCCTGCTGCAGCGCCTCCCAGGCCTCCGCGCCATCCCGGGCCACCCGCACCGTGTAGCCGGCCTTCCCGACCACAGCCTTCAGGGTCGCCGAGACGACGGGATCGTCATCCACCACGAGGGCGGTGGGCAGCCCGGCGGACTCCGGCCCGATCCCGGC
>JANRJZ010000202.1:0-2878 GCA_033763675.1 Gemmatimonadota bacterium | reverse complement strand
GGGTCCTCGGAGTACCAGTCGACGAGCGGTGCGGATGAATTGCTGGCCGGGTTGGACGAGGAGCCGGAACCCGAGCCGCTGCGGGTTGCCGCAGCCCCGCCCGAGTCCCGGCCGGCGGTCCCCCCTGGAATGGTCACGACCGGATTCGCGGCCATCAGCCTGATGCCGACGGTCGAGCTACCCACCGACCTTCCGCCGGAGCCGCCGGCCGCGGCCACCGAGCTGGCGGGCATCGCGGAGGCGCCGGACCCGGGGGCGAAGACCATCGAGGAGGAGCTGGCTGCGGCCGCCGCCCGCGAACCGGAGGCCGTTCCCCTCGAGTCTGAGCCTTCCTGGGACGAGGAACCCGCCGTCCCGTCGGCCAGCGCGGATTCCGGCGTCATCGAGGATGATCAGCCCCCGGCGCCGCTCAAGCTGATCTTCCCGGAGGAAGCCTCCGCGCCGGAGCCGCCCCGGGTCCGGCGGATCTCCGAAGAGGTGCGCTACCGGCCCGAGCCGGCTCCCGCGGTGGAGCCCGTGGCCGAGGTGCCGACCGCGGAACCCGAGCCGGTCGTCACCGAGTCCATGGCGGAGCTCTACGCCCGCCAGGGGCATGTGGCCGAGGCCATCAACGTCTACCAGACCCTGCTGGCCCAGCAGCCAAACGATCCCCGCCTGCAGGAGCGGTTGCGCGCGCTGGAACAGCAGCGGGCGGCCGGTTCCCGGCGGCTGTCGTATGTGGCGATGGACACCGGCGGCGAGTCGGTGGAGTCCTTCTTCAAGAGTCTGGCCGGGGCCCGGCCGGCCGGGGCCGAGGCGCCTCCGGTCGAGGATGACGGCAGCGGCGCGCCGACCCGCCCGGCTCGGGACCCGCTCTCCCTGAGCGCCATCTTCGGGGAGGAGCCCGCCCCGGCCCCGCGGGCGCCCGAGGCGCCCCCGCGCACCAGCACCCCCGATGCGTTTTCCTTCGACCAGTTCTTCGGAACCGGGCCCGGGGGGGCCGCCTCCACCGGCCCGCGGCCGGCCATGCCGACCGACGAGGACCTCGACCAGTTTCAGCACTGGCTCAAGAGCCTCAAGAAGTGATGCGGATCGCGGTCCTCAACGGTCCCAACCTGAACCTGCTCGGCACCCGGGAACCCGAGGTCTACGGCCGCACGACACTGGCGGAGCTGGAGCAGCAGGTCCGGGAGGAAGCCGGTCGGCTGGGTGTCACCCTGAGCTGGTTCCAGACCAATCACGAAGGGGCTTTCGTCGAGGCGATCCAGGGACTGCGCGGCCAGGCGGATGGCGCGCTGGTCAACGCCGCCGCCTTCACCCACACCAGCCTGGCCCTCCGGGACGCCCTGCTGGCGGTCCGGGTGCCGTTCGTGGAAGTGCACCTGTCGAACATCTTTGCGCGGGAGCCCGAGCGGCGGCATTCGCGGCTCGCCGACCTGGCCCTGGGGATCGTCGCCGGCTTCGGGCCCCAGGGGTACCTGCTGGGCCTCCAGGCGCTGGTCGCGAAACTCCGTGGCTGATCCGCGCGACGCGCGGCAGGCCGCGCTTCGCAGCCAGGTGGGCGTCGAAGGGCTGGATCTGCTGCTGGTCCAGTCGCTCCCGAACATCCGCTACCTGACGGGCTTCAGCGGTTCCGCGGGACTCCTGCTGGTCCGCCGCGACGACGTGGTTCTGATCACCGACTTCCGCTACGCGGTGCAGGCCCCGCGCGAGGTCGGGGGCGTGGTGCGGGTGGAGGTGGACCAGGTCAGTGTCTGGGAGCGCCTGAAGCGGGTCCTGGGGGAGCGGGCCTCCGGGGTGGCGGGATTCGAGGCCCACATCGCGACGGTGCGGGACCGGGAACGGATCGAGGGGCTGACCCCGGGCCTCGCCTGGCGGCCGGCCCCGGAGCTCGTGGAGCGCCTGCGCGCCGCCAAGGACGCCGGCGAGGTGCAGTCCATCCGGGCGGCCGCCGCGCTGGCCCAGGAGGCCCTGGCGGAGGCGCTGCCGGCGGTGCGGCCGGGAGAGACCGAGTTCGCCATCGCCGCGCGGCTGGAGGCGGCGCTCCGGCGCCGCGGCAGCGAATGGCATCCGTTTCCCACGATCGTCGCGTCCGGGCCCCGGGCGGCGTTCCCGCACGCCCGTACCAGCGGGCGAACCCTCGGCCGGGGGGAGTGGCTGTTGCTTGACTTCGGCGCGCAGGTGGACGGATACTGTGCCGACCTGACCCGCACCGTAGTGGTGGGCGCCCGGGCCGACGAGCGGCAGCGGGCGGTGTATGACACGGTCCAGCGGGCGCAGCGCCGGGCCATCGAGAACCTGCGTGCCGGGATGACCGGCCGCGAGGCCGATGCCCTCGCCCGCGAGGTGATCGCGCAGCGGGGGCACGGCGAGGCGTTCGGCCACTCGCTGGGGCATGGGCTGGGGCTCGAGGTGCACGAGGCGCCGCGGTTATCGCCCACGGCGGAGGCGGCGCTGCCGGCCGGTGCCGTGGTCACGGTGGAACCCGGGATCTATCTTCCCGGCTGGGGCGGGGTCCGGCTGGAGGACGACGTGCACCTCGCGCCATCGGGCCCCGAACTGCTGTCCGACAATCGCGTGGACTTACTGGAGCTGATCTAGCTTCCCCGAGGAACCCGAAGGCTCATGCCCACTAAAGACCCGCAGGATCTCGCCCGCCTGATCGGCAAGGTGCCCGGCATCAAGTCGGTGGAACTCAAGGATGTCCGGCAGCTCGCGGAGTTGCTGCACGAGTTCCCGGAGATCGGGTCGATCGAGGTGAAGGGTTTCTTCGACACCGGTGTGGTGATCACCCGCACGGGCAGCGGCGCCCCGCAGGCGGCGCCGGCCTACGCGCCGCTCCCCCTGCCGGCCGCGCCCCCGGCGGCCCCGGCCGCGCCCGCCGCGCCATCGGCTGCCG
>JANRJZ010000201.1:0-17392 GCA_033763675.1 Gemmatimonadota bacterium | reverse complement strand
GCTCGAGGGGCGCGCCCTCTCCGAGGCCTATGCCAGCGCCGACCTCTTTGTCTTCCCCTCCGCCACCGAGACCTTCGGCAATTCCCTGCTCGAGGCGATGGCCTCCGGCCTGCCCTCGCTCGCGGTACGGGCCGGCGGGGTGCTCGAGTTTGCCCGGCACGACGAGAACGCGCTGCTGGTGACGCCGGGCAGTGCCGCGGCGCTGGGCGCCGGGCTGGAACGGCTGCTGGGGGATGCCGCGCTCCGTGCACGGCTGGGGCGCGGGGGCCTGGAGACCGCCGCCCGCCGTGGCTGGGACACGATCTACGACGACCTGCTGCGGGAGTACGCCGGTGTGGCCGCCCTGGGCACCGGCCGCCGGGAGCAGGCGGCGTAGGCGCCGCGCTAGTGCAGCAGCAGGTAGGTGAGGCCTGCCACCGCCGCGGACATCGGAATGGTCAGGATCCAGGCCCACACGATCGTCCCCGCCACGCCCCACCGCACCGCCGAAATCCGCTGGGTGGCCCCGACGCCGACAATGGCGCCGGTAATCGTGTGCGTGGTGCTGACCGGGATGCCGAAGTGGGACGCGATGAACAGGGTCACGCCGCCCGCCGTCTCGGCACAGAAGCCGCCGAAGGGCCGGAGCCGGGTGATCCTGGCGCCCATGGTCTTCACGATCCGCCAGCCGCCCAGGGCGGTGCCGGCCGCGATCGCCGCGTGCGCCGCCAGCACGATCCACATGGGCACGTGATTGGCGGTGGTCAGGTGGAGGTGGGACATCCACCCGGTCTGGCCGGCGAAGGCCGCCTGGTTCGCCACCAGCAGGCCCACGATGATGCCCATCGTCTTCTGCGCATCGTTGCCGCCATGCCCGATCGAGTACAGGGCGGCGGAGAGGAGCTGCAGCCGCCGGAAGGCCCGGTCGATCGGCCCCGGCTGCCCGCGCCGCAGCAGCCAGGAAAGGCCCACGGTGAGCCCGATCGCGAGGGTGCAGCCGAGGAGCGGTGAGACGAAGATGAAGGCGATCGGCTTGACCCAGCCGCCGGGGATCAGCGCGATCACGCCGGCCTTGCCGATGGCCGCGCCGCCCAGCCCGCCCATCAGGGCGTGGGAGGAGGAGCTGGGCAGCCCCAGCCACCAGGTGAGCAGGTTCCAGAGGATGGCGCCGGTAAGCGCGGCCAGGATGACGTCGGTGTCGAGCACCGCCGGGTCCACCAGCCCCTTGCCGATGGTCTTCGCCACCGCGGTGCCCATGATGAACGCGGCGATGAAGTTGAAGAACGCCGCCCACAGCACCGCCACCCCGGGAGAGAGCACCCGCGTCGCCACCACGGTGGCGATCGAGTTGGCGCTGTCGTGGAAGCCGTTGATGAAGTCGAACACCAGCGCCACCACGATGACCGCCAGGATGTACACCACGGTGGAGTCCATGGCTCAGCCGTGCTTGATCGAGATGGACTCGAGGACGTTGGCGGCGTCCTCGCAGTAGTCCAGGGTCTTCTCCAGGTTGTCGTACAGCTCCTTCCACTTGATGAGCACCACCGGGTCGGGTTTGCCCTCGAACATCCGGCCCAGCCACTCGTGGTAGAGGCTGTCCCCCTCCTCCTCGTGCCGCTTGAGCGCGATGCAGGCGGTGAGGACCGCGCCGTCGTTCTTGGAGAGGTTCTTCACCGCGATGACCAGCTGCTCGCAGGCCCGCTTGACCACTTCCGCCAGCAGGATGGCGCCCCGCGGGGCCTCGCCCACATGGAAGATCTGGGTGCGCCGGGCCAGGCCGTCGATCAGGTCGATCACGTCGTCCAGCCCCGAGGCCAGCGCGTGGATGTCCTCCCGGTCGAGCGGGGTGATGAAGGTGCGGTCGAGCCGGGTGATCACCTCGTGGGTGATCGTGTCGCACTCGTGTTCCAGCCGCTTGATGGACTCCACCAGGTAATTGCGGCGTTCCGGCTCCGCCTTCAACAGCTCCTCCAGCAGGCCGGCCGCCTCGACGCTGCGTTCGGCCACGGCGGTGAACAGCTCGAAGAATCGCTCGTCACGGGGGAGCAGGCGCACCTGGCACTCCAGTCCGAATGTCACGAAGAGGTCACGACGCGGGCGGGAATGTAACGGCGGGGGAAGGGAGCGGAAGGGGAGCGGGGGCGGATCCGGGAGGACGGGGCGAGGGGAATTTCCGTGCCGTTCCCCACCCCGGGCGCGCACTGCAAGTGCTACGATAGCAATAACCTGCGGAGGTGCTCCGGGCGCTCGAACCAGAAGTCGGGGCTGGCCGGCTCGAGGTCAGTCCGGGTGAAGGGACCCCACAGCACGGCGCCCGTCCGCACCCCCGCGGCCCGTCCGCTGTGGAGGTCGTGAATGCTGTCCCCGATATAGATGGTGCTCGACGGGTCGGCGCCCAGTGCCGTCACCGCGCGCTCCACCGGCTCGGGGTGGGGCTTGGGGTTGGTGACGTCATCGGCGCAGACCAGGATTTCGATCGCGGCCTCGAGCCCGACCAGCCGGAGCCCGCGGAGGGTCCCCTCCCGGTTCTTGCTGGTGACCACGCCGGTGCGGTAGCCCGCCGCGCGAAGCTCCAGCACCAGTTCGGTCACGCCGGGGAAGGGGCGGATCATCCGGTCGTGGTTGGCGAGGTTGTACTCCCGGTAGGTTGCCGCCAGCGCCACCAGGTCCTCCTCGGAGCGGGCCGCGCGGCGGAGCTGGACCCGGAGTGGAGTGCCCACCCCGGCCAGCCACTCCGCGTTGGACACCGGCTCCCGGCCATGGGCGGCAAGGGTGTGATGGTAGCTGTCGAGGATGAGCTCGATCGAATCGATGAGGGTGCCGTCGAGGTCGAACAGCACGGTGCGCAGCTGGGTCATGGAGGGAAGCTAGTCACCCGCACAATCCCGGCGATCCGGGGCAGGGCCGGGCCCGGCGGCGCCGGTTCCCCGGGGAGGTCCCGCAGCGCCTGCAGCAGCGCCCGCCCGGGGAGCCCCAGCAGCCGTGAGGCCAGCAGCTCCTCCCCGGCCCGGAGCCCGTGCCCCAGCCAGCGGAGCCCGGCATCCAGCAGCCGCAGGGCCTCGCGGTTCCGCGCCCGCGCCGCGCGGGTGGAAAGCCGCACCAGTCGCTGCGCCAGGCGGCGCTGGTCCCGCGGCCGCGACACCGCCTCCCAGGCCCGTCCATGGAGCGCGGCCAGGGCTTCCCGGAGGAGCGGCGTCACCGCGCGGCGCAGCGCCGCCCACTCGGCGGATGAGGGTTCCCGCCCCACCGCGCCCAGCGCGGCGAGCAGGCGCGGCACCACGTCGGCCGGCCACTCGCTCCGCGTGCCGTCGTCCCCGATCCAGCAGAGCCGGGCGGGGCGCGGCGGGCCCCGCTCGCCCTCCGGCTGCAGTGTCAGGCAGGCGAGCCACCCCGGCGCGGGCCCCGCCACCACGGCAACGCCGCTCCGGCGCTCCCCTGCGGCGAGCGGGGCCAGGTCGGCACGCCAGCGGTGCAGCCAGCTCCCCCGATCCTCCAGTCCGGCGGTGGCGGGCAGCCGGCTCTTCCGGAGCAGGCGCGCCACTCGGCGCTCTACCCGCTCCAGTTCCGGCGCGGGGGCGAAGGTGATGACCTCCACCACCGGCGATAGGCTCCGGAGCCGGCGGGCCCGCCCGGTCCGCTGGGTCAGGCGCACCGCGGTCCACGGCAGGTCGAAGTGCACCACCCTGCTGGCCCGCTGCAGGTTGAGCCCCTCCGCGGCCACGTCGGTGGCGAGCAGCAGGTGGGGCAGCACGCCGCGATCCTGCGCCGGCGGATCCGGCCCGAACAACGCCAGCACCTCCGCCCGGGACCGGCGCGCCGGGCCGATGCCGGCGCCGCTCCCTGAGAGCCACGCCGGCCGGAGGGACGCCAACTGGTCGCGGAGCCAGGCTAGGGTCGCGCGGCTGCCGGTGAAGACCACCGTCGGGCACCGGTCACGTACCAGCGCCTCGAGCAGCGCGAGCCGGGCGGCGGCGTAGGGGCTCTCGCCAAGGGGCCGGTCGAGGAGCGCGGCAACCGCCGGCCCATCCTCCAGCGCCAGTTCCAGCGGCTGGTCCCCGCCCGGCAGCACTCCCCAGAGCACGAGCTGCTCCTGGTCCCGTCCGGCGGCCGCACGCAGCTCCCGGCGGGTCAGGGTGCGGCCAGCGGCGGCCGCCGCAGTGGCGTGGTGGAGCAGAGTCTGATAGCGCCGGAGGGCGGTGACCAGGGCGGCGGGGCTGGAGGCGAGCGCGGCGCAGAGGGCCCCTCGGAGCAGGGTGCGGACGCCCGCGTCACGGGAGAGCCGCAGGCGCCCGAGGTCCGCGAGCAGGCGCCGGTCCTCCGGGTCGAACGGTGGCGTGAGCCGGCGGCGGCGGAGGGTGGGGAGGCCGGCGGGATCGGGCCGGCTGAGCACGACCTCCCCAAGACAGGCCGGCGCCCTTCCCTCGTTGAGGGCCACGCGCAGGCTGACGCACCCGGACGCAAGCAGGGCGTCGTCCGGCAGCGCCAGCAGCAACTGGTGGGCGAGGTCGCGGAGGCCGTTGACCACGGGCGTGGCCGAAAGCAGGAGGACCGGCGTCCGCCCGAGCCATGGCGCCAGGTGGCGGTACCGCCGGGTGCCGGGCTCCCGGAAGCGATGGCTCTCATCCACGATGACCAGCCCGCGGGGATGGCGGGGCAGCCGCCCGCGGCTCACGCGTTCGTGCGAGGTGAACTCGATCGGCACCCCGGTGCGTCCGGCCGCGTCCCGCCAGGCCGGCCCGAGCGCGGCGGGCGCCACCACGCTGGCGCCCCGCCCCAGCGCCCACGCCACCGCGAGCGCGATCCAGGTCTTCCCGCTGCCCACCGGATCGGCCAGCAGCGCCCCGCCGTACCGGTCCAGCGCAGCAAGGACTCGGCGGTAAGAGACCACCTGGTCGGACCAGAGCCACTCGGGCGCCGGGGTGGCCGCTTCCGGCGGGAGCAGGGCGGCGAGCATGGCGCGCACCAGCGGGGCGGGCGGGAGGACGGATTCCCGCGGCAGCGGCGCCGCGAGCGGATCCTCCAGCTCGACCAGCGCCTCAGCCACGATGGTCGGGACCGGCTCCCGGAGCCCGGGCCAGCGCCGCCTGGGTGGCCGGCGCCAGCGCCAGGTGCAGGGCGACACGGGCATCGATCTCCTCCTGGACCGGCTTCCCCTGTGCGCCGCGCTCCGCCAGGGCGGCCAGCGCGCCATCGCCGAGCACCGCGGGGGGCAGCGGCAGCGCCGCGACCACCCGCGCGTTGAAGCGGGCGAACCCGCTCGCCGCCACATCGGCGGCGGCCCGCGCCGCGACCCGGAGCCAGGTGCTGTTGAGCCAGGCGGTGAGCGCGAGGGCCGCCATCCGGTCCGGGGCGGCGAGGAGGTAACAGGTGTTGAGCGGCACCACCCGGGCATCCACCGGTCCGGTCAGCGCCACCGCGGTGAGGCGCCGGGCCAGGTCCGCCCACGCCACCCGGTGCGGGGCCAGGGTGGCTCTCACCCGGAAGAGGGACCAGGGCGGACCGCCGTCGAAGTCCGCACGGGCCCGGAGCACCGGCTCGTGCGGCCGCAGGTAGCGCGCGGCCGCTTCGGGGAGCCGCGCATAGGGGGTGCCGTCACCTCCGTGCGGAAACAGCAGCCGCACGCCGGGCCCGTGCCCGAACGGCCGGATGTCGCGGCCCCGGAGTGCCAGCCGGATCAGCGCCGGCTCGATCCCCGGCGGCGGATCGAGGAAGACCGCGTTGGCCCCGGTCTTCACGCCGAGCTGCGGCTGCAGTCGCTCGCCCAGGCGAGGATGCGCGCCGTGCAGCGCGGCCAGGGCGTGGAGCAGCGCCGGTTGCGCGATGATCCAGGGCCCCCCTTCCGCCAGGCGGGCCTGGGGCCAGCGCAGCTCCGGCTCCGGTCCCAGCGCCAGCTGCACCGCGTGACCGGCGGGCGGGCGCCGCTTGGCCGCCACCAGCGCGATCGGATATGCCGTCGCGTCGAAGGCGGCGCCGGGATCGTCGGTGAGGTCCGCCAGGGTGTGGATCGTGGCGCACTCGGCGAGGTGCCGGCGCATGGTCTGGCCATACTCCGCTGTGCCGAGCTTGGCCGGCAGCAGCAGGCCGACGACGCCGCCCGGGGCGAGCAGCTCGAAGCCACGCTCCACGAACGCGAGCGCAAGGTCGGGCTGATGCGAGAACCCCGGGCCCCGCGCCTGCCACCAGCGGTAGCGCGCGGCGAGGGCGGTACGCATCGCAGGCGGCAGTTCCTCTGCCCGCACCCAGGGCGGGTTCCCCACGACCAGGTCGAACCCCCCGGCCGCCAGCACGTCGCCGAAATGGACCTCATAGCTGAACCAGGGCACCTCTCCTTCGGCGATGAGCCGCCGGTGCAGCCGGCGCACCTGCCCCAGCTCGCCCCGCAGCCGCCGCAACTCGCGCCGTAGCGGGCGGTCGAGGCCGCGGCGCTCACCGAAGAGGGTCGGCGCGCGGGCCGCGAGCAGGCACTCGGTGATCTCTCCCTCCAGCCGGCAGGAGGCCTGGTGCAGGCACTCCTCCAGGGCGCGGACCTCCGCCTGCCGCAGTCGCCGCAGCAGCTCGCGCTTGTCCGGCCCGCTGGTGCCGATGAATGCCTCCCGCAGCCGCCGCAGCTCGGTCCCGCTCCGCGCCGGCCGCGCGCCGAGCCGCGCGAGGAAGGCCGCGGGATCGAGCAGGCTGTCCCCGGGCCGCACCATGCCATCCAGGTTGGGGAGCGGCGCCACGTCGGACGCAGGCCCGGCCGGCTCGGCCGCGAGGACCGCGAGCCACAGCCGGAGCTCGGCGAGGCGCACCGCCATCGGGTGAAGGTCCACCCCGAACAGGTTGCGGGAGAGGATCCGGCGCCGGAGTTCGGCGGGAGGCGCCTCGCCGGCGCGGAGCGCCGCCAGCCGCTCCAGGGCGCCTAACAGAAACGCCCCAGAGCCCACGGCGGGATCCAGCACCCGGAGGCCGGTGAGCAGCGGCCGGAGCTCCGGCGCCCGCCGGGCCAGCAGCTCCGCCGCACCGTCCGGCGAGACGCCCAGGCGCTCCGCGACCAGCGCCTGCAGCGCGGCATCCACCAGCCGGCCGACCAGCGGGGCGGGGGTGAAGAAGGCGCCGCGCGCGCGGCGCTCCGCCGGCTCCATCAGTCCCTCGAAGACCCGGCCCAGCATGTCCGGCGCAATCGCACCGGCGGCCTCCCCCTCGTGGACCGTGAACCGGAACCGCTCGAACAGCCCGTCGAAGGCCTCGCGCCAGGCATCGTCGGGGACCTCCCCGCGCCAGGCCCGTTCCAGCGGGTGGGGCTCGAACAGGCCGCCGTTCAGGAACGGGATCCGGCCGAAGCGCCGGGCCCGGCGCCGGGCCTCGGGCCGCTGGTTCAGGGTCCCGAAGAAGAGCGGGCGGAAGAGGTCCCGGTGCAGCCGCCGGCCCGAGGCCAGGGTGTCGTCCACCGCCTGGCGCAGGAAAGCGGGGCGGCCATCGAGCCAGCCACGCGCCTGGACGAAATAGAGGAACAGCACCCGGGTGAGCTGGACCAGCGCCAGGATCTCGCGACTGCCCCGGGGCGGCGCCGGCGTGAGCCCCGCAGCCATTCGATCCACCACCGCGCGGAAGGATCGAAAGAACCGGAGCCCCACCTCCTCCGCGCCCAGCAGGTCGAGGAGTCCCAGCGCCCGCCCGAGCGGGGTAGTCGCCTCGAGCGCAATCAGCCGATCCAGCCGCTCGAGATCCGCGGGCGTCGCGGCGTCGAGAGAGAGACACCAGACCGCAGTCCGCTCCAGGGTCAGGGCCAGCGCCAGTTGCCGGGACTCGGGGTCCAGCACGGCCACCAGGGCGAGCCGCCCCCGCTGGTGCAGCGCGCGGCTCAGGTGCCGGGCGCCGGCGTGGGCGGGCCGGGCCACCGCGGCCACGGTCTCCAGGCCGCCCGGTGGTCCGCCGGCCGCGGCATCCCCCGTCGGGAGCGGGAGGGTGCCCGGGGGCAGCCGGTGGACCGCGTCGCGGGCGTTCCCGGGCGTGAGCAGGCGGACGCAATCCGCGGCCGTGGAAATCCGATGAAGTTGATCGGTGTGCGACATGCGACCCCTGGCGAGCGGGAGTCCATGCTAGCGCCGGGTCATGTGTACTTTGGTAGCTGTCCTGCGGCGGTGGGGTGCGCAATAACCCGGTCCGGGCCGGCCCTCCTGACGCATCACCGAGGTTCGCACCATGCCATATCGGCCCCTGACGGCCCTGCTGCTGCTCGCGGCCACCACGCGGCTCACGGCCCAGGAGGCGGGCGGGTTCGCCATCCTCAACGCCGGGGACACGGTCGCCGTCGAGCAGTTCGAGCGGGTGGACGTGCAGCTCGCCGGCAACCTGATCCGGGTCGCGGGTGCCACCCGGGAGCGGATCCGCTACAAGGCGACGCTCGTCGAGGACGAGAGCGCGCCGCTGGTGGAGTTCTCCGTCTGGCGCGAGGATGACCCGCCGGCATCGCCCGCGCGGCAGAACGCACGGGTCATCTTCAAGGACGACAGCGTGGCGGTGGACGACGCCTCCCGCTCGGCCGCGCTGACCCGCCTGTTCGCCACCGAGCGGGGCGCGATCCCCTACCTGAATCTCTCGCTCGCCTTCCTGGAGCTGGCTACCCGCCGCTTCGCCGCCTCCGGCGCCGACAGCCTCGCGGTGCCCTTCTTCAACCTCGGCGGCGGGCAGACGGTGACCGGCACCGTTCGGTGGCTCGGGGCCGGCGCGGCGTCGCTGCAACTCGCCGGGGTCGAGTTCCGGCTGGCCCTCGACCGGGAAGGCCGGATCCAGGGCGGCACGGTTCCGAGCCAGGGGCTCCGGCTGGTCCGGATGGGCGCCCCCTGAGTCATCCTCCGGGCCGATCCCGCCTGCGCCTCTCGCGATCGCAGATCCCGGTCGCGATCGCGCTGGTCTACGTCCTGCTGGGCCTGGCGTGGATTTACTTCTCCGACGCCGCCTGGGCTCGCCTCTCGCACCTGACCATCGCTGAACTGCAAGAGATCCAGACCCTGAAGGGAACGCTCTACGTCCTGGTGACGGGCCTCCTGCTCTGGGCGCTGGTGCGCTGGGCGGTGGAGGCGGTGGCCCGGGTCGAGGCGGTGCGCCGTGAGAGCGAGGAGCGCCACCGTCAGGTCTTCGAGCGCACCAACTCGGTCTGTGTCCTCGTCGATATCGACACGCTGCAGATCGTGGATGCGAACCCGGCGGCCGTGCAGTTCTACGGCTGGACCCGCCCCGAGTTGCTCGGGATGAGGCTCCCCCAGATCAACACCATGGAAGAAACGGCCCTGCACGCGGCGGTGAAGGCCGCGGCCGACGCGGGGGGCAAGTCGTTCGTCGTCCGCCACCGGCTCCGTTCGGGGGCGGAGCGGGATGTCGAGGTCCACTCCACTCCAATCCACTTGGCCGGGCGCCGGGTCAACTTCTCGATCGTCCACGACATCACCGAGCGGCTGGGGGCCGAGCGGCGGCTGGCGGAGTCGGAGGCCAACTACCGTCGGGCGCTGGAGCAGGCCTCCGATGCCATCGTGGTGGGCGACCGGGAGGGCATGGTCCTCGAGGCCAACTCGCGCGCGGAGGAGCTGTTCGGCCGGGCCCGGGCCGAGATCATCGGCCATCGGATGGAAGAACTCGTCTCCCCGGCGGATCGGGAGCGCTTCCCGCTGAACCTGCGGGAGTTGTTCGAGGGCGGCGCCGTGCTGCACGAGCGGCGGCTGGCCCGGAAGGACGGCGTCGTGGTCGAGGTCGAGATCAGTGCCCGCGAGCTGGGCGACGGGCGCTACCAGGCCATCATCCGCGACATCTCGGAACGACGCCGGCTGGAGGAGCAGCTCCGCCAGGCCCAGAAGATGGAGGCGGTGGGCCAGCTGACCGGCGGCATCGCCCACGACCTCAACAACCTGCTGACGGTGGTGCTCGCCAACAGCGAGATGATGGCCGGCGCGCTCCCGCCGGGGCGCCAGGACCTGGACGACGACCTGCGCGAGCTGCAGGCGGCCGCCCGCCGCGGCGCCCAGATGATCCGCAAGCTCCTCTCCTTCAGCCGCCGTGCCCCGCTCACCTTCCAGGTGCTCGACCTGGGGCGCGTGGTGGGCGATGTGCTCGACACCCTCCGACGGCTGCTTCCGGCCCACATCGAGATCAAGCTGCAGCGGGACGGCAACCCCGTGAAGGCGCTGGCGGATGCCGGGGCGATCGAGCAGGTCGTCATCAACCTGGCCACCAACGCCCGCGACGCGATGCCCAATGGCGGACTCCTGCAACTGGACGTCAGCAAGGTCGATGTGGCGCAACCGCCTGCCGGGGTCCCGCCCGGGCGCTACGCCCGCCTCACCGTCCGGGACACCGGGCTGGGCATGGACGAGCGGGTGAAGGCGAGGGCCTTCGAGCCCTTCTTCACGACCAAGCCCCCGGGCGAAGGTAGC
The DNA here is from genome assembly GCA_033763675.1 of Gemmatimonadota bacterium. GTDB lineage: Bacteria > Gemmatimonadota > Gemmatimonadetes > Gemmatimonadales > GWC2-71-9 > JADJOM01. The sequence goes on along the minus strand of JANRJZ010000201.1, from coordinate 7,007 downwards.
GGGCTCGGGATGTCGATGGTCTACGGCCTGACGCAGCAGCACGGCGGCTTCGTCGAGCTGGAGAGCACGCTGGGCCGGGGCACCATGGTCCGCGTCTTCCTGCCGCTGGCCGGTGAGGACCACCCCCTCCCGCAGGGCACGCCTGCACCGGGTTCGCTCCGCGGCGGGCGGGAGACCATCCTTCTGGTGGAGGATGAGGATGGCTTGCGCCGGGTGGCCCAGCGGGCGCTGGAGCGGGTGGGCTATCGGGTGCTCACCGCCGCCGACGGGCTGGAGGCGCTGGAGCTCTACCGCCGGGGCGCCGCGGAGGTGGATCTCGTCATCACCGACGTCGTGATGCCCCGGCTCGGCGGCATCGCCCTGTACCGCACCCTGCGGCAGGAGGGACACAACCCGCGCATCCTGTTCACCAGCGGCTACTCCGCCGCGGAGCTCACGGACGGTGACTTCCCGGAGGCAGAGCTGGTGGTGCTGCAGAAGCCCTGGACCCTCGCCGACCTGACCCAGCGGGTCCGCAACGTGCTGGACCGCGGCTGATGCGGCCGCAGCGGCTCTCCCGGACACTGGCGTGGCTGCTCCTGGGGGGGAGCGCGGCCCTGGTGCTGGCGAGTGCCCTGCACCCGGTCCTCCCGCTCACCGCCGCCGGGGACCTGGCACGGATCCAGGCGCTGGGGTACTGGCGCCTGCTGCACCTGGTGCTGCTGCACGCCACCGGCGCCATCATCGTGGGGCTATGGGCGCGGTGGCTGGCCGCGGACGGCAGCGAGCGCGCCGGCCTGGGGGTGGCATTCGTGGTCGCGGGGATCGGACAGGCGCTCAACGGGGTGAACATCGCCTACATGACCGGGGCGGGCACCTACTTCGCGCAGGCCTTCGCCGACGGGACCCCGGTCGCCGCGGTGTACGAGGGGACCCATCTGTTCGCCGTCATGTGTGGCCGGCTGGCGGGGTTCCTGGTCGCGCTGGCGGCGGGGATCATCGCCCTGACCACCGCGGAGCGCGCCGAGGAGCCGCGCTGGCTGGTCGGGCTGGCCGGGCTGGCGGCGGTGGCGGGGTTGATCGGCAACCTGGCCGCGCCACCAGGCCACCCGCTCATGCTCACCTCGGTGGGGCTGCTGGCGCTGTGGCAGCTGGGGACGGCGACGCGGATCCTGCGCTACCGGTTGACCGCCGCGCCGTAGGTCCGGCCCTTCCACTCGACCCGGCCGGCCCCGCGCAGCGTGGACCGCAGGATGATCCCCAGCGTCAGGAGTGCCCCGGCGGGGTAGAACAGGCCGTACCAGAGCGGAATCCGCATCCCCCCCGAGATCAGGCTCCAGTAGGCGAATGAGGCGCCGGTGGCGAGCTTCGCCGGCAGCAGCAGCGCCGCGGGGGCCAGCCCGCCGAGCCCGAGCGCCACGACGGCTGGCGGCGCCAGCCAGAAGAGCATCGCCGCCGACAGCAGCGCCGGCACCAGCGCCCGCCGCAGCGGCTCATCGGGATAGGAGCGGCGGGCGCCCAGGTAGATGTTCTTGGACCAGCCCTCGACCAGGTGCCCGAGGCCGGTGTACATCCGGGTTTCCATGAGCGTGTCGGCGAAGGCGAAGTGGAGTCGCCGTCCCGCGCGCCAGAGCCGCTGGGCCAGCGCCAGGTCCTCCGCCACCTCGCCGCGCACCGCCGCGTGCCCGCCGATGGCCTCGTAGGCCTCGCGCCGGAACAGGACGAACTGCCCGTTCGCAATCACGTCCCGCGCATGCCGGGGATGGTTCACGCGGTCGGGATGGTAACGGAACCCCAGGAGCACCCAGACCTGGGGCATGATGACCCGCTCCCAGAAGGTGAGGCACTGCTGCCTGGGCGCCACCGTCACCGCGTCGGCGCGGGCCTGCTCCAGGGCCGCGACCGCGCGGCCGAGCAGCTCGGGCTCGTGCCGGGTGTCGGCGTCGGTGAAGACCAGGAGCGCGCCGGTCGCGGCCGCCGCGCCCTGGTGGCACGCCCAGGGCTTCCCATACCACCCCTCCGGCAGTTCCGCCCCGGGGAGCAGGCGCAGGCGTCCGTCCGGCGCCGCCAGCCGGCGTACCAGGTCCGCGGTGCCGTCGGTGGAACGGTCGTCCACCACCAGCAGCTCCAGGTCGGCGTAGGCGCTGGACAGCACCGAACGCACCACGGTCTCGATGGTGCCGGCTTCGTTGCGGGCGGGGATGATGACGCTGATCCGGGGCCCCGGGACCGGGGCCAGCGCGGCCAGGGTGGGGCGGCGCCGCGCCAGCCGGAGGATCGTGAGGAAGAAGAGAAACCAGGGCAGCGCGAACAGCGCGCTCACCGGTGCTTGACCACTGCCGCGAGCTCCGCTTCGATCTGTTCCAGCTGCCGCTCGATGTCCGCCTGGTCCAGGGCGCTGTCGGGGGCGGGGACCCCGTTCTGGGTGAAGAGCGTGGCGACCAGCGCGTCGGTGTAGCCCACCACCGCGACTGCGATCCCCTTGTCCAGGAACGTATTCAGGCGGAGAATGATGGCCATCGCCTGCCGCTGGCGCAGCGGGGTGAGGGCCGGGCCGATGCGCCGGATCAGGAGCCCGCGGAGGTACTGGATCTCCTCCACCACCTCGCCGGCGGCCAGGCCGCGCGCGGCGCCGAACCGGCCATAGTGCTCGCAGGCATGATGCCAGACGTCGTTCACCGAGCGCCGCATCGGGCCCACGGACTCGATCATGATATTGTAGATGATGCGGAGTTCGCGCTCGATGGTGGTGCGGCGGATCGCCACGGCGCTGGCCACCCGGTCACTCAGCCAGTCGGTCCACTCGAGGATGACGGCATCGCGATGATCCGCCATGGCGCGGCCCACGGTCAGCAGGGTCGGGTGCGAGGCGCGCAATAGAGAGTCTCCGGGGGAGTACGTCGGCCGCTAATCTACACCGGTCCCGATCACCCGGTAAAGCAGTTCCGTAAGGGCAACCCTTGTGGTCGCCCGTGATCGCCCTGCGCGCGACCCGTGTGGGCTCACCTGACCCTGGAGCACCATGCCCCATCACCCGCCGCCCCGACCGCACCGGCTCACCGCCGGCCAGCGCGTGGCCCTGATCGCCCCCGCCGGCCCGCTCGCCGAACGGGACGATCTCACCCGCGCGGCGGAGCTGTGCACCGCCCTGGGCCTGATGCCGGTGCCGGGCGCTCACGCCCTGGACCGATACGGGTACCTCGCCGGCGCCGACCAGGCGCGGCTCGCCGACCTCAACCACGCCCTCACTGACCCTGCCATTGACGCCGTCTGGTGCCTCCGCGGCGGCTTCGGCGTCACCCGGATCCTGGACGGCGTCGCCTTCGGCGCCTTCGCCGCGCGGCCGCGGCCGGTGATCGGCTTCTCCGACATCACTGCCCTCCTGGTGGCCCTCACCAGCACCACGGGCGTGGTCACCTTCCACGGGCCGATGGCCCGCGCCCCGCTCAGCGGCTTCAGCCGCAGCCACTTCGAGCGGGTGCTCACCCTGGCCGCGCCCGCCGGCCAGCTCGGCGCCCTTCCCGCGCCGGCCGGGGTGCTGGCCCCCCGCGCGCCGCGCATCGTGCCGCTGCGCGAGGGCGTCGCGGAGGGGCGGCTCATCGGCGGTAACCTCACGCTGCTCGCCGCGCTCGCCGGCACCCGGTACTTCCCCGGGCTCGACGGGGCGCTTCTCTTCCTCGAGGACGTGGGCGAGGATCTGTACCGGGTGGACCGGCTGCTGGCCCAGCTTCGCATGATGGGGGCCCTCGACGGGCTCGCCGGTGTCCTCGTCGGCCAGTTCACCGACATGTCGCGCGGCGCCGGCGATGGCGGCGCGCTTCGCTTCGACGAGGTGCTGGAGACCTACCTCCTGCCGCTGGGCGTGCCGGTGGCCTACGGCTTTCCCTTTGGCCATGTGGATGACCAGTGGACCCTGCCGCTCGGCGTCCGCGCCCGGCTCGATGCGGGGCGGGGCACCGTGGAGCTGCTGGAACCGGCGGTCGGCTGATGGCCACCCCGCGGCTCACCAGCCATACCCTCGCGGGCGCGCTGGGGCCGCTGCTGGTGGACCTGCGGACCAGCGACCGCGCCCATCCGCGGCCGGCGGTGCTGATCGTGCACGGGTTCAAGGGGTTCAAGGACTGGGGAATGTTCCCCCCCTTCGCCGACCGGGTGGCGCGCGCCGGCTTCACGGCGGTCTCGTTGAATCTGAGCGGCAGCGGGGTGGATGCCCGCGGGGACTTCACCTTCCCCGACCGCTTCGGCCGCAACACCTACTCCGCCGAACTGGCGGATCTCGCCACGGTGCTCGACGGCCTGTACGGCGGAGCGCTGGAGATGGCGCCACCCAGCCATGTCGGGATCGTGGGGCACTCGCGGGGCGGGGGAGTGGCGATCCTCGCTGCCGCGCGCGACCCCCGCATCCATGCCCTCGTGACCTGGGCGTCCATCGCCGACGTGCACCGCTGGCGCGGGCGGGAGGCGGAATGGCGCGCGGCCGGCAAGCTCGACATCGTCAACGCCCGCACCGGGCAGGTGCTCCCGCTCTCGACCACGGTGCTGGACGACGTGGAGCGGAACCCGCAGGCGCTGGACATCCGGGGTGCGGCGGCGCGCCTCACTCAGCCCTGGCTCCTGGTGCATGGCGCCGACGATGAGGCCGTGCCCACCCTCGAGGCGGACGCGCTCGCGGCCGGCTGGCGTCCGGAGCAGCCGCGCCGGCGGGTGATCATCGCCGGCGGCGGGCATACCTTCGGCGCGGTGCATCCCTTCGCCGGCATGACGCCCGCGCTCGCGGAAGTGTTCGACGAGAGCCTGGCCTGGCTGGGGAGATACCTCTGATCGCCCAACCGCCCAATCGCCCAATCGCCCAATCGCCGCTATCAGCGTCGCCCCAGCTGCGCCAGCCGTGCCCGGATGCTGTCCGCCACCGGCCGGCGTGACGCGGCCGGCGCCGCATAAAGGGTAAGGAAGCGGCGCCACGCACCCACGGCGGCGGCGGTATCCCCCAGCGCCAGCGCGGCCCCACCCTCCTCTCGCAGGCGCGTGGCCAGGTAGGGAAGCCCGGTGCGGTGGTGGTACTGCCGGCGGCGGTAGGCATCCAGGGCCCGCGCCGGCTCGCCCAGCCGGAGCCAGAGCCGCGCCAGGGCTAGGGTCGCGGGATCGCGGACGTCCACGTCGGGGGCGGCCAGTGTGAGGCTGTCGAGCTGCAGCACCAGGCCGCGCGCGTCGGGGCGGCCGGCGCCGGTCGCGATGATCGCGTCGAGTCGCGCGGCGCAGAGCAGCTGGTTTTCCGGCGCCCACCAGGGCAGCTCGGCGCCCGCGGTGTCCCGCAGCGCCGTCGCCGTGCGGGCCGCGACCGCGGCCTCGCCCTGCCAGGCCCGCCACTCCGCGGCGGCGCAGGCCTTCCACAGGTGCAGCGCCCGCGGTTCCCCCCGCGCCGGTGCCGGCCGCTCGAGGTAGGGCGCAAACCGCCGGGCGATGCCCTCCGCGGCGGTGGTGTCGCCATCCCCGTAGAGGGCGTTGAGGAGGTGCGCCGCCAGCTGCGCGTCTTCCCCGGGGCTCCGGTTGCCGAGGGCCTGCGCCGCGTCTCGCGCCTCCTCCGGCCGCCCGCGGTTGAGCGCCAGCTCCATCGCGAAGGCGAGGGTCTCGACCTGGTCGTCCCGCTGCAGCGGTCGGCTCTGCAGGATGCCGAGCGCGCTCACGGCGTCGTCCAGGCCGAGGTCGTCCAGCTGCGACACCCCGACGATCCGGCCCAGACTCGCCGCCGGCATGAGCGGGAAGCGGCGCCGGAGCGAGGCCAGCAGCCGCGCGTCCCCGCGGCTCCGGGCCCGGCGCCAGCGGATGTAGTCGGCCAGATCGCTCGCGGAGTCGCGGGCCAGGAACAGTGCGGCCGCCGCTTCGACCACCGCGGTGTCGCCCCGGGCGGCGCCCAGCTCGAAGAGGTGGCTGATCGGGGGCGCATAGCTCGAGTCGAGCGCCACCGCCCGGGCAAAGGCGCGCTCGGCCAGCACCGCGGAGCCGACGATGCCGAGCACCGGTCCGCGGTGCATCAGGATGTCCCCGTACTCGTACCAGACCTCCGGCCGGCCCGGCTGGAGCTGCACCGCGCGCTCCCAGGCAGTGAGGCGTTCCCGCCAGGGCGACACCAACGGATAGCGCGGCCCCGCCAGCGCCGTGAGCAGCGCGCGGTCCGCGCTGCCGAGGCGGTCCCGCGCCGCCCAGCCGAGCCGGAGGCCGCGCTGCCGCTCCGCTTCCGCCGTCGGGTACCAGAGCCCCGCCACCGCGAGTCCCACCGCCGCCGGCCCGAAGGTCGAATCCGCGGCCACCGACTCCTGGAAGCGCTCGAACGCCTCCGCGTACCGGCCCGCGCGATAGGCCTGTTCGCCCTCCAGGTAGGCGCGCACCGCGCGGAGCGGGGTGCCGGCCAGCCTCGGGTAGCGCGCCGCCATCCCGCCGGCCTCTCCGGAGAGCAGCTGCGCCGCGAGCTGGTCCACCAGCTCCGGGAGGCTGTCGGTCGGGCCTTCGGCGGTGCCGCGGGCCCGGAGTTCTCCGCTCACCGCGTCGTACGCCGCCACCTGCAGCATCAGCCGGGAGGCCCGGCCAACGATGCCGCCGAGCAGCACCCGTCCGGCGCCCAGCTCCCGCGCCAGCTGCGCGGCCGCCTCCGGGCCCAGATCCGCGGTATCGCCCGCCACCCGCCGCACGGCGTTGAGCGCGGTCCGCGGATCCACCGCACCGAGACTCCCTTCCTCTCCGGTGAGTTTCGCCGTGAGCAGGTCCACCATCCCCTCGCGGAGGTACTGGAGGGCGGGGTCCGCCCCGGCGACCCGGAAGGGGAGAATCACCAGGGCGTGGGCGGTAGCCGCCGGCCTCCGCTCCCGGGAACGGGTCAGTGCCCAGCCCGCGAGGAGGAGCAGCCCCAGCACGACCACGCCGGCGAGGACCCGGCGCCGCCGCCGATGCGGAGCGGCCGCGGGCGCCGCGACGGATGCCGCGGCCGGAACGGTTGCCCCGGCCGCCGGGGGCGCTGGCGGCAACTCGGCGGC
>JANRJZ010000200.1:0-3194 GCA_033763675.1 Gemmatimonadota bacterium | reverse complement strand
CGGTGCTCCTGCAGCAGGGCGTAGCCGCCGGCGGCCTGGGCCACCGCCATGGCGGGCCCGAGCAGCTCGAGATTGCGGTTGGAGAGGTGCAGGACCAGCACCCCATCCGGCTTGATGTGGGTCAGGTAGCCCTTCACCGCCTCCACCGTCAGCAGGTGCGCCGGCACCGAGTCCGAGGAGAAGGCGTCGATCAGCAGGATGTCGAACGCATCCTTCGGCTGCTTCTCCAGGGTCAGGCGGGCGTCGCCGAGGACGAAGTCCACCTTTCCTTGCGCGCATTTGGTGGTGTAGTCGAAGTCCCCGCTGTCGTGGGAGATCCGGATCACCAGCGGGTCGATCTCGAAGAAGGTCAGATGGTCGCCAGGGCGCACGTAGCCGGCCACCGACCCGGTGCCCAGGCCCACCGCCCCGATGCGCAGCGCCGCGCTTTCGCTCTGGGAGCGGGTGAACACCTGCCCGATGGGGGTCTCCGGCGCGTAGTAGACCAGCGGCCGGCAGCGGTAGTGCGGATCGACCGCCTGGGCCCCGTGCAGGGTGGTGCCATGGGCCAGCAGCCGCACCTCCTTGCCGGAGAAGTTGGCCATTTCCGGCGGCGGGGTCGGCCAGGTGCGCGGAATGACCAGCCGTGACTGGCGCAGCACCCCGAAGAAGCTGCGGTCGGTGCGGATCACATCGACCCGGTCGCCGACGGCCGATGCCGACAGCAAGAGCACGATCATCAGGGTGAACATCAGCAAGGCCCGGTCGCGCAGCATGAACACCGCCACCGTGGTCGCCGCCAGGGCCAGCTTGACCTCCAGGGACGGTCCCACCTGCTGAACCGCCATCGCCGCGCCCAGCGCCGCCACGGCGCCGACTCCGGCGATGGACATCTGCCAGTAGGTCAGCGGTCCCCTGCCCCAGGGCCGCGCCAGGCAAGAGACGGCGAGGATCAGCGGATACTCGACCACCGAACTGAAAATCACCGGCGCCAGGAAGGCGTTGAACGATCCGCCGACGACGCCGCCCAGGCTCATGCAGAGATAGAACTCGGTCAGGTGCTCCGGATCGGGCCGCCGCGCCACCAGCGCCGTATGGCAGACCAGGGCCGTCAGGAAGAAGCAGGCCAGGTGGACGAGGATCTGCAGCTCGATGGCGTTGGAGCCGAACTGCAGGGTGGCGGCGCAGGCGGCGACGGCCGCGCCCTGGAAGGTCAGCATGGCCCAGCGCGGGATCGCCGGCCTGACCTGGAAGGCGATGATGAAGGTGACCAGATACAGCGCCAGCGGCGCCACCCACAGGAAGGGGGCGGAGGCCACGTCCGTCGCCAGGTGGGCGGTGACGCCCAGCATCAGGCTGGAGGGGATGGCGGCCAGCGCCACCCAGATGGCCCGCTCCCGCCAGGTCGGCGCCGGGGTGACCTTGGCGGGCGCCGCGCTCATCTCGCCGACGGGGATCTCCGACCGCTTCCAGACCATCACCGCCAGGGAGGCGAGGATCAGCACGAAAGCCCAGTAGCCGCTGCTCCAGCTCCAGCGCTGGCTGTGCAGGGTCAGCAGCGGCTCCAGAACGATGGGGTAGGCCAGCAGGGCCAGCAGGCTGCCCAGGTTGCTGGCGGCGTAGAGGCTGTAGGGCTCGCCGGCCCCCTCGCCGCGGAACACCCGGGCGTGCCAGGCCTGCACCAGCGGCGCCGTGGCCGAGAGGATGGCGAACGGCAGGCCGATCGACAGGGTCAGCACCGCCAGCAGCCAGAGGGCCGGGTGGTTGGACGACGGCTCCCCCGCCAGGTCCGAGATGCTCAGCGGAAACAGGGTCAGGCCGGCGACCACCAGGGCCGCGATATGGACGGTGATCTGCCGCCGCACCCGGGGGATCTTCTGCAGAAAATGCGCGTAGCCATAGCCGGCCAGCAGGGCGATCTGGAAGAAGGCCATGGAGGTGTTCCACACCGCCGGCGAGCCCCCCAGCAGCGGCAGCACCAGCTTGGCCACCATCGGCTGAACCATGAACACCAGCGCCGCGCTGGTGAAGACCGAGACGACGAATATGGGCGGCGTGGCCGTCGCGACAGGCTTTGGGGAGTCGATCGCGTCGGTCATGGTTCGAATCGTCTTGTCAGCCGCGGGTGCGGGATGTTGATCCGGCTGGCGGCGGATTGACTAGGACCATTTGACATCGCGCCTCGCTCCTCTCCCGCGAGGGAGAGGGGGACCAGCCGGAGGCTGGTGGAGAGGGAGACGCCGGTGTGGTCCGGAAAACCTTCATCTTGGCAATGCAGACAACCGGTTGACGTCGGCGCTTCCCTCTCCACCATGCTCCGCATGGTCCCCCTCTCCCTCCGGGAGAGGAATGAACTGGAGCTCTCCCCGACATGTTCCCCCTCGAAGTCGAGACCCTGGCCCGGCTGCTGATCGACGAGGTGCGGGAGCGCCACCTGCGGGTGACCACGGCCGAGAGCTGCACCGGCGGGCTTGTGGCGGCGGCGATCTGCTCGATCCCGGGGGCCTCGGACATCTTCGAGCGCGGTTTCGTCACCTACACCAACCGCGCCAAGCAGGAGATGCTGGGCGTGCCCGGTGACCTGATCGCCGACTTCGGCGAGGTCTCCGAGCCGGTGGCGAGGATGATGGCCGAGGGGGCCCTGGCCAACTCTCACGCCCATATCGCCGTGGCGATCACCGGGGTGGCGGGACCGGGCGGCGGCAGTCCGATGAAGCCGGTCGGCACGGTGCATCTGGCGACGGCCCGCAGCACGGCGGGCATCCGGCACCGGCACGAGCTGTTCGAGGGCCAGACCCGACTGGACGTTCAGATGGCCGCCGTGGCGGTGGCGCTGCAGATGATGCGGGACGCGATTTAGCTACATCCATCATCCGTCATGGCCCGACTTGTTCGGGCCACCCAAGAACTCGATTTCGCCGAATGGTCTCTGATCGACCTGAGGTGAGCTTGACCCGTCGGCGTGCATGGGTGGCCCGAACAAGTCGGGCCATGACGACCTATTGGGGGGAGCCAAACAACACCCGCGCCCGCTCATCGAAGCACCGGATCAGCCGCTCGACCGCGTGGTCGAAGTTGGCGTTGAGCAGGCGGTCGAGGAAGGCCAGCTTGAATTCGAAGTCGATCTCGAACTCGATGCAGGTTCCTTCGGGATGGTCGACGAACCGCCAGCGGTTCCGCAGCCGGCGGAACGGGCCGCTGAGCAGGTTGACGTC
>JANRJZ010000199.1:0-2686 GCA_033763675.1 Gemmatimonadota bacterium | reverse complement strand
GCGTCGCCACGCGCTGCGGCGCTCGCTGCTGGATCATCCCAACGAGCGGAGCCTGCACAGCGCCCCCACTCCCCGGGGCGGCGGCCTGGCCATCGCCGTGTTCACACTCGCCGGTATCGTCGGGGCGACATTGCTCGGCGGGCTGCCGGCGCGCGCCGGGGTGGGGATGGCCGGGGCAGGGCTGCTGGTGGCGCTGGTCGGCTGGGCGGACGACGTACGCCCGCGGTCGGCCGCTCTGCGCGCCGGGGTGCATGCGCTCGCTGCCGTCTGGTTCCTGGCCTGGATTGGCGGCGTCGAGGCCATTCATCTCGGCGGCCGGCCGCTCCGGCTCGGTTGGCTGGGCAACCTGTTTGCGCTCGGCGCCATCGTCTGGAGCATCAATCTCTACAACTTCATGGACGGGATCGACGGCTTGGCCGGGGGGCAGGCGGTCGTGGCCGGCGGGGCCGGGGTCCTCCTCCTCGCCGGCAGCGCCAATGGACTGGCAGTCCCCTGCGCCCTTGTCGCCGGCGCGAGCCTCGGGTTCCTGTGGTGGAATTGGGCCCCGGCCCGGATCTTCATGGGCGATGTCGGTTCGGGACTGCTTGGCTTCCTGTTCGCGGCGATCGCGCTGCTGGCCGACCGGGACGATGGTCCCGGGCTCCTGATCTGGCTGATGACCGGGGGGGTGTTCCTTGGGGACGCCACGCTGACCTTGGTGCGACGCATGCTGCGGGGCGAGCGGTGGTACGCCGCCCACAAGAGCCATGCCTACCAGCGGGCGGTTCAGTCGGGTTGGAGCCATCAGCAGGTGACGGCGGCCGCCCTGCTGCTCTCGATGGTTGGCGCCGGGCTCGCCTGGGTGGCCCTGAGCTCCCCGGGCTGGCAATGGTGGGCTGTGATCGCCGAAGGCGTCCTTCTCCTCGGGGCGTACCTGCTGGTCGAGAGCCGGGTCCCGATGCGCCCGGCCTGATGCCGCTTACCGGGGATCCGGGAAGAGGGCCCGCTCGACCTCCGCGCACAGCAGGTGCCCCACCGCGATGTGCGCCTCCTGGATGTGCTGGGTCTCGGTGCTCGGAACGAACACCGCCACATCCGCCAGCGCCGCCGCCGCACCCCCGCCGGCCCCGCTCAGGAGCACCGTTCCCAGTCCCCGCGCCCGCGCGGCGATAAGCGCCTGGAGCACGTTGGCCGAGTCGCCGCTGGTGCTGATGGCCACCAGCACGTCCCCGGGCCGGCCCAGCGCCTCCACCTGCCGCTCGAAGACATGCTCGAACCCGACATCGTTCGCGTTCGCCGTGAGGAACGAGCTGTCGGTCGTCAGCGCCACCGCCGCCAGCGCCGGCCGGGACCGGGCGCGATTCCAGCCGTTCACCAGCTCCGCCGCCAGGTGCTGGCAGTCTGCCGCGCTCCCGCCATTGCCGCAGAAGAGCACCTTCCCCCCCTCGCGATAGCACCGGACCAGCAGCTCCGCCCCCCGCGCGATGGACTCGGCGCAACTGGTCGCGGTCAGGCGCTTGACCTCCGCGCTCCGGGCCAGGTAGGCGCGGATGCGTTCGGTCGGGTCGGTGGCAGGGGGCACGTCGCGCTCCTTCACGCTGGAGGAGACCGCATCGGGTCGGCCGGGAGACCGCAGAGGTCTGCCAGCTCGTCGAGGCTATCCACCACAATGTCCGGGGTGGCGCCGGCGGCGAGGGTGGCGGCGCCCTCCCCGGTTCGTACCAGCACCGCCGTGGCGCCCACCGTGCGCGCGAGGCCGAGATCCGACGCCTTGTCCCCGACCACCATGCAGCGCTGGAGGTCGAGGCCGAGCTCCGCGGCGGCGTGCCGGACCATCCCGTCGCGCGGCTTGCGGCAGTCGCAGCCATCCTCGGCGCGGTGCATGCAATAGAAGCACCCCGTCAGGACGATACCCTCCGCGACCAGCAGAACCTGAAACCGATCCTCGACCGCGAGCAGCTCCGGAGGGGTGATCAGGCCGCGGGCCCAGCCGCTCTGGTTCGAGACCACGACCAGCGCGACGCCCGCCGCCAGTAGCCGCCGCAGCCCGGATGCCGCGCCGGGAAGCATCGCAACCCCCTCCGCGTCTGCGAGGTAGTGGCGGTCCTCGATGATGGTCCCGTCGCGGTCCAGGAAGATGGTGCGGGGAAGCTCGGCGCCGCCGCCGCGGGGAACAGGCATGGGATCCATGGCCGGGGAGGGGGGAGGATACCGGAGCCGGAACGGCGGAGCAAGCGTAACAACCGATTGATCAGCGCGTCACCCGCGGAGCGGCCGGCGGGCCGCCGCCACCCCTTCGGCGACTTGCTAAGTCGTGGATTGACTTCCGGTTGACGAGCACGGTGGGGCGGCTACATTGGGAGTGACATGCGAGCTACCCTTCGCACCGGTTTCCGTAACCGCTATCTCCTCGCGCTCGACCTGCTTCTGCTGCCGCTGGCCACCTACCTCGCGTTCGTGGTCCGGTTCGAGGGGCTGTTCGACTGGCGCGAGCCCTACCGTGCCGTGGCGCCGGTCTACCTGGCCGCCACCCTCCCACTCAAGATCGCCCTGCTGATCTGGTTCGGCATGTACCGCCGGCTGTGGCGCTTCGCCAGCGTGTCCGAACTGGAGGGCATTCTTCTCGCCACCGGGGTCTCCGGCCTGGCCTGCGCCATCATGGGCCTCTGGGGCCTGCCTCTGCTCGGCCTGATCCCCGTCCGGGTCC
>JANRJZ010000198.1:0-10899 GCA_033763675.1 Gemmatimonadota bacterium | reverse complement strand
AGGGTGTAGCGGTCGGCGAGCGCGTCAGCGAGCGCCTTGGGGAGGTCGGCCAGGGGCGGGTACCGGGTTGAGGGACGGGGTGAAGTTACGGGTGGGCGGGGAGGGGCGGTAGGCGGCGGGACGGCGGGACGACGGGCCGACGGGACGACGGGACGACGGGACGACGGGACGAAACGTAAGAACCAATCGCCCAATCGCCCAATCTCCCAATCGCCCTCTACCGCCCTCCCCGCCCGCGCCGTACACTCTCGCCATGACCGTCCCCGCCACCGCCGCCCTCCGGACCCTCCTGGCCCACGCCGGGGAGGAGCACAGCGAGGCCCAGCTCTTTGTCCGCGCCGGGGGGATCGGCGCCGGGGTCTTCGCGTTTTTCTATGAAAAGGAAGACTTCGCCAGCCTCTTCCTTGCCGGCCGCCATCTCTGGGCCGATGATCTCGCCTACGTCACCGCCGCCTGCAAACGGCTGGGCTGGAAGACCGTCACGAAGGAATCCACCAGCGCCAAGGCGGCGGAGCAGGAGCTGCGGAAGCTGCTGGAGCCGGGGGCCCCGGTCATCGCGTGGGTGGACAGCGCCCACCTGCCGTGGCGCGCCATGCCCCAGTTCTACAGCGGGGGCGGGTACCATGTGGTGACGGTGCACGAGATCCGCGGGGAGCACGCGTTGGTGGGAGATGTGGCCGCGGCGCCGGTCGAGCTGTCGCTCCGCGACCTCGCGACGGCCCGCGGACGGATCGTCAAGTTCCGCAACCGGCTGCTCCGGCTCGACGGCCGAACCGGGCAGCCGCCCAAGCCCGACGCCGTCCTGGCCGACGCGCTCAAGAGCTGCGTCACCACCCTCACCAAGGCGAAGATGGCCAACTTCCGGCTCGACGCCTTCGAGGAGCTGGCCGACCGGATGGTGGCGACGAAAGGCAAGGAGAGCTGGGAGGTGATGTTTCCACCCGGCCATCGGCTGTGGGGCGCGCTCACCTCGCTGTACGAGTACGTGGAGCACTACGGGACCGGCGGCGGGCTCTGCCGCGCGATCTTCGCCGAGGGGCTCAAGGAGGCGGGACTGGCCGCGCCGGCGGAGGCGTACGCCGCGCTGGCCCGGGCCTGGAGCGAGGCGGCCAGCGCCGCGCTGCCGGAGGAGGTGGCGCCCTGCCGGGAAGCGCGGGAGCTGATCGCGCGGAAGGCCGAGCTGCTCAAGGGGGGAGCACCGGCGGCGGAGGTGCGTTCCTGCTGGGAACGGCTCGACAAACTGGCGAAGGAGGCGCGGAAGAAGTTCCCGCTGAGTGCCGCGGCGGCGGCGGAGCTGCGTGCCGCGCTCTCCGCCCGGATCCGCGCCATCCATGCCGACGAGGTGGCGGCGCTGGGGCTGCTTGGTCGCTGATCCGTGGGGCACGCCCGCCCGTGGGCGTCTACTATGCGGCGGCGGGGACAAGCCCCGCCCCTACGGGCATCCCCGGTTCCCCAGCCTCCGCGATCCCTCTACCTTCTGGACCATGCGAAATCGACTGACTGCCGGATGCCTCCTGGCGCTCGCGGCGTGCGGCCCCTACCAGGCCCCCCTGCCCCCGTCCCCCCCCGCCGACACCCTGCCCCCGCCGCGCGTGGCGCCGTCCGGCGCCAGCCTGCAGGAACAGAAGTCGAAGGTTCCCGGCCGGCTGCAGGCGGTGAGTGCGGTCAACGAGAAGATCGTCTGGGCCTCCGGCACCGGCGGCAGCTTCACGGTGACCACCAACGGGGGCGCCAGCTGGCGGAGCGGCGTCGTGGCCGGGGCCGACAGCCTCGAGTTCCGCGACGTGCACGGGGTGGACGAGAAGACCGCCTACCTCCTGAGCGCCGGCAACGGCACCGCGAGCCGCATCTACAAGACCACCGACGCGGGGCAGAACTGGCAGCTCCAGTTCATCAACCGCGACAGCACCGCCTTCTACGACTGCTTCGCCTTCTGGGACCCGCTCGCCGGCATCGCCTTCAGCGACAACGTGGGCGGTACCTTCCCCGTCCGGGTCACCACCGACGGCGGGCTCGACTGGCACCTGCTGAGCGACCCGGCGAACCCCGGCAAGAGTCCCGTCCCCGCGGCTACCAGCGGTGAAGGCGCCTTCGCCGCGAGCGGCACCTGTGTCGCCACGGTGGGGAAAAACGCCGCCTACATCGCGACCGGCGCCGGGACCCGGAGCCGGATCCTCTTCACCCCCGACCGGGGCCGCACCTGGAGCAGCTTCGATACTCCGATGGTCCAGGGCAGCGCCACCACCGGGCACACCGGCATCGCCTTCCGTGACGCGCAGGTGGGAGTGGCCGTCGGCGGCGATATCGGCGATGCCAAGCGGGCCACCGAGCGGGTCATCATCACCGCCAATGGCGGGCGCAGCTGGGCCCCGGGCGGCCAGCCGACCTTCGCCGGGCCGGCCTATGGGGTGGCGTATGTGCCGAGTGCCCGCGGCACTGTGGTCGCCGTGGGGCCGGGCGGGGCCAGCGTCTCGCGCGATGATGGTCGCACCTGGGCCGCGCTTGACTCGCTCTCGTACTGGAGCGTCTCGTTCGCCTCGCCCCGCGCGGGGTGGATGGTGGGGCCTGGTGGGCGCATCACCAGGGTGACGTTCTAGCGCCTCCCAGCCTCAATCCGCTCCACCAGCCGGTCCGCCAGGCCATCGAGCTCGGTGGCCCGCTTGGCGCGGAGGCCGGTGAACAGCTTCCGCGCCAGCAGGTAGGACCCCCCGACGGCACTGAGGCCCAGCGCCGCGGCGGCCAGCGCCGAATGGAAGACGCCGAGCCCGACCCCCATCCAGATCCCGGTGGTGCCGCCGCCGAGTCCGCCCATGAACCCGCCGTAGTAGGCGCCGGCCTGCTGCCGGAGGTTCTCCTCCATGCGGATCACCGTCTGGCCGGCCGCGGGGCGGAAGGAGATGAAGAGCTGCCGCCCCGGGGTGCCGCCGTACGACACCGTCTGCCACGACAACTCCCGCCCCAGCCGCGAGACCTGGCCCATGTTGCCGATGGTCTGGCGGATCTGGTCCACCAGGTCGCCGGCCTCGCCCTCGCCGAACTCACGCCGCGCCACCCGCTCCACCACGATCCGGGTCGGGGCCCCGATGAACGGATGCATCGGGAGCGGTGCCGCGCGGTGCGTCACTTCCCGGGCGGCGCGCTCCACATGCTCCGGGGGAATCCCCACCTCGCCGGCGATGCGGGTCAGCCCGCCTAACGAGAGGCCGCGATCCGTGGTAGGGAGGCCGGCGTCCAGCTCCGCGGCGCGGGCCAGGATCTGGTCCGCATCCTCGGTGGAGAAGCGCGGGGTGGGGCCCAATGCCTGGGCCAGCTCCCGCGCGAAGGCGCCGGGGGTGGGGCAGCGCATCTGGTCCCGGAGCAGGAGGCCCCGCACCAGCACCGCCTCGACCGCGCCGGGCAGCCGGTCGAGCGCCGCGCGGACCCGCGGCGTCGCGTCCACGAACTGCTTGAGCCGCGCCGCGTCCTCGCCCGGCCACATCCCCGGCAGCTCGCCCACCAGCATCTCGAAGGTCATCGCGGCGAGGCTGTAGACGTCGCTCCGCTCGTTGAGGTCGGCGAGGCCCGCCGCCTGCTCCGGGCTCATGTAGCCGACCGTGCCGACCGGGAAGCCGGTGCGGGTGAGCGCCTGGTCCGTGGCGCTGCTCACCGCCTTCGCCACGCCGAAGTCCGCCACCAGCGCGTGGCCGGCGGAGAGCAGGATGTTCTCGGGTTTGATGTCCCGGTGGATGACGCCCTGCCGGTGGGCATAGTCGAGGGCGCTGGCGATCTCCGCCACCAGCGCCACCACCTGGTTGGTGGGGAGGGTCCGCTCCCGGATGGCGCGCTGGCGGAGGGATTCCCCGTCAACAAACGGCATGACGTAGAACAGCCGGGCCGCCCCCTCCGGGGACGGCGCGGGCACCGTGCCCGAATCGAGCAGCGGCAGGATGTGCGGATGCACCAGCCGCGCCGCGATCTGGATCTCCCGCTGGAACCGCTCGGCGCCGAGCGTGGCCGACAGCTCCTCGTGCAGCACCTTGATGGCCACCGGGCGGTCGTGGCGCAGGTCGCGGGCCCGGAACACGACGGCCATCCCCCCACGGCCAACGACGCGCTCCAGGGCGTATCGCCCCGCGAGCGCGTCGTTGAAATGCGACGGAATGGCTTCAGCCATGGCCGGCCGCCCCCGGTCTGGTCACTGGAACGAGATCAGCTCCACCTCGAACGACAGCGTCGCGTTGGGCGGAATCGTCGGCGGGGAGCCCTGCGGGCCGTAGGCCAGGTCACCGGGGATCCAGAACTGGTACTTGGAGCCGACGTTCATCAGCTGCACCCCCTCGGTCCACCCGGGGATCACCTGGTTGAGCGCGAAGGTGGCGGGCTGGCCGCGGTCGTAGGAGGAGTCGAACTGCTTGCCATCGAGCAGCGTGCCGCGGTAGTGCACGGTCACCTGGCTGGTCGCCTTGGGGCGGGGCCCGGTGCCTTCGGTGATCACCTTGTACTGGAGCCCGCTGGCCGTGGTCTTCACGCCGTCTTTCCCCTTGTTGTCGGCAAGGAACTTCTCGCCGTCCGCCTTCTGGGTGATGGCGTCCGCTGAGTCCTTCTGGCGCTGGATGCCCATCATGCGCACCTGGAAGGCCATCATCGTCGCCTGCATGGTCGAATCGGGAATGGTCGCGGCCGTCCCCGCCATCCCTTCCTTGAGACCCCGGAAGATGAGCTCCGGCTTCACCGGCACCGACTGCTGCTTGAGGTTCTCGCCCATCTTGAAGCCGAGGATGTAGCTGACGCTGTCGTCCTGGGTGGACAGCTTGCCGCCACCCGGGGCCGCCGACTGGCAGGCGCCGAGCGCGAGCGCCCCGGCTGCGGCGAGGGCCAGGATCTTCATGGGTACTCCCAAATCAGGGGTCTCGAGGGACTGCTTGGACGGGCGGGAATATAGCCGGGAGGCCGGGCGGGGGGAGGGAGACGGGAGACGGCTGACGGGCCGGCGCAATGACCCCCGTCTCCCGTCTCCTGTGTCCCCGCTCCCGCTTCCCGTTTCCCCCTTCCCCCATGATCTTCCCGCATCCCTCGACATCCCAAGGCCGACATGCCGCTTCCGGAACCCCTCGACACGCTCTCCCCCGACGAACTCCGCACCCTCGAGGGCTACCTCGAACCGGTCCAGTTCCCCGCGGGAGCGCAGATCTTCGAGGAGGGCAGCGCCGGCGACGGCTGCTACATCATCGACGCCGGGGAAGTGCGGCTGGAAGTGGCCCGCCCCGAGGTGGACACCGACGGCGTGCTCGGCTTCCTCGAGCCGGGCACCATCCTCGGCGAGCTCTCCCTGCTTGACCGCCAGCCCCGCTCGGCCAGCGCCTTCAGCAGCTCCGACGTCACCGCCCGGCGGCTCTCCGCCGCGGCCATCGACCGGCTGGTGGCGGACCACCCCCGGATCGGGGTCCAGGTCATCCGCGCCCTGGGCCGCGATGCCGCCCTCAAGCTCCGCGCCACCACCCACCGCCTGACGGAGTTTGCCGCCTCGGAGCCCGATCCGGACGTCAACGAGACCGTGGCCCGCGCCCAGGCGGCGCTCGCCGCCTTCGCCGAGTGGCCCGATGAGCGGATCGACGCCCTGCTGGGGCAGATCGCCCAGGCGGTCGCGGCGGCGGCGGAACCGCTGGCCCGCGCCACCGTCGCGGAGACCAAGCTCGGCAACGTCCCCGACAAGACCACCAAGAACCAGATGGCGAGCCTCGGGGTCTACCGCTCCCTCGCCGGCCGCCCCGGCCGCGGGGTGCTGCAGACCTTCAGCGACCGCCAGGTCACCGAGATCGGCAGCCCGGCGGGCGTCATCTTTGCGCTGATCCCGATGACCAACCCGGTGGCGACGGCGGTGTTCAAGACCCTCATCGCCCTCAAGGGCGGGAACGCCCTCATCCTCTCCTTCCACCGCGCCGCGCTGCAGGTGGGGAATGAGGTCGGCGCCCTGATCCGGACGGTGCTGACCGCGGCCGGCGCCCCGCCCGACCTGGTGCAGTGGATCCCCAGGCGCACCAGCCGGAAAAAGACCGCGATGTTCCTCTCCCATCCCGGCGTCTCACTGGTCCTCGCCACCGGCGGATCGGCGATGGTCAAGGCGGCCTACTCCTCCGGCACCCCGGCCATCGGGGTGGGGCCGGCCAACACCCCGACGCTGATCTGCGCCGACGCCGACCCCGACCAGGTGGCGCAGGCGGTGGTGCTCAGCAAGTCGTTTGACAACGGCCTCATCTGCGGGGCGGAGCACAACCTCATCGTCGAGCGGCCGCTGCGTGAGGCGCTCATCGCCGCCTTCGAGCGGGCCGGCGCCGCGGTGCTCACCGAGGACGAGACCCGGCGCCTGCTCAAGACCGCGGTGGATCCGGAGACCAGGAGCTGGCGGGGGCAGATCGTGGGCCAATCGGCGGAGGCCATCGCCGGCTTCATGAAGATCACCCGGGCCTACCCGATCCGGCTCATCGTCGCGCCGACCGAGGACGCCACGCCCCAGAATCCGCTGGCGGGAGAGAAGATCTTTCCGGTGCTCTCGCTCTTCACCGTCGAGGATGCCGAAGCGGGGATCGCTCTGGCACGGCGGCTGCTCGAAGCCCACGGCGCCGGCCACACGGCGGGGATCCACACCCGGAACCCGGCGCTGATCGAGCGCTTCGGCCGGCTGGTGCCGGCGGGCCGCATCCTGGTGAACAGCCCGTCGGTGCAGGGCGTGGTCGGGCTCACCAGCCGGCTGGAGCCTTCCTTCACCCTCGGTTGCGGCACCTTCGGCGGCAACTCCACCACCGACAACGTGAGCTTCCGGCACCTGCTCAACATCAAGCGGGTCGCCCACGTGATGCCGCCGCTCAATGACTGAACGGCGCGCCGACTCCCACCAGGTCCGGGGCCGGCTCGCGGCCACGGCCCTCTTCGGGGGCCTGGACGACGTGACGCTGGACGCCCTGGCCGCGGCCCTCGACCTCGTCCGCATCTCCGGCGGGGAGCGGCTCTTCGCCCAGGGGGACGCGGGGGACGCCGCCTACCTGGTGCTCGGCGGGCGGCTTCGCATCGAGCGGACCCGCGGCGCCCGCACCGAGATGATCCGCGAGGTCGGCCGCGGCGAGCTGGTGGGCGAGCTTTCCCTGCTCACCGGCGCGCCCCGCTCCGCCGCGATCCGCGCCGTCCGCGATTCCGAGCTGGGCCGGATGCCGCGGGACCGGTTCGAGGCGCTGCTCGCGGCCCATCCGCCGCTGGCGCTCGAGATCACCCGGATGCTGGCCGGGCAGCTCGCCGCGCCGGCCGCCGTCCCCGAGGGCGGTGCCGGGGTGGGCACCATCGCGGTGCGCCCGCGCGGGTGGGACGCCCCCGCCCGCGCCGTCGCCGAGGCGCTCCTCACCGCCCTCTCCGGCTACGGCGACGCCACGCTGGTCTCCAGCCTGACGGTGGACGCCGCCCTCGGCGCGGGCGCCGCGCATGCGCCCCACGGCGATCCCCGCCACGCCGCCACGATCCAGTGGCTGGACCGGCTGGAGGCGGACCACGCCGAGGTGATCTACCTCGCCGACGCCGACGCCAACGCCTGGACCGAGCGCTGCCTGCGCCAAGCGGACCTGATCCTCGATGTGGTGCACGGCGACACCGCCCCCGATGTGGCGGAAGCGCCCCCGGTGGGCGAACGCTGGACCGCCGTGGACCTCGTCCTGGTCCACGGCGCCGGGGTGACACGCCCCGCCGGCACCCCCCGCTGGCTCGCGGGACGAAACTACCAGCGGCGCCACCATGTGCGGCTCGGGGATCTCGCCGACTTCGCGCGGCTCGCGCGGCGGGTGACCGGGCGGGGCATCGGGGTGGCGCTGAGCGGCGGCGGGGCGCGTGGGATGGCGCACCTGGGCTTCCTCCGCGCCATGGAGGAGCTGGGCATCCCGGTGGACGAGATCGGCGGCACCAGTGCGGGCTCGGTCATCGCGGCGCAGTACGCCGCCGGCATGCCGCTGCCGGACATGGTGGAACTCAATCGCCACGGCTGGAACGGCTACAAGCCGCATAAGGCGTACACCCTGCCCTTCATCTCCCTGGTGACCCACCGCGCCGCCGCCGGCATGCTGCGCCACATGTTCGGCGAGCTCGACTTCGCCGACTGCTGGCTCGAGGCCTTCGCCGTGAGTGCCAGCCTCACCCGCTCCGCCATGCGGGTGCACCGGAGCGGCCGGGTCGCGGAGGGCTGCCTCGCGAGCGTCGCGATCCCCGGGGTGGCGCCGCCGATCGTCTCCGCCGACGGCGAACTGCTGGTGGACGGCGGCGTGATCAACAATCTGCCGGCCGCGCTCCTGGCGCGGGGCGCGCAGGGCGCGATCCTCGCCTCCGACGTCTCCCCGTCGGAAGAGGCCCGCTCCGGCTACCCGGAGACGCCCAGCACCTGGCAGGTGATGCGGGACCGCTTCTTACGCCGCGGCCGCGCCCCGGCCTACCCCACCCTGTTCGAGACCCTCTCCCGCGTCGCGGTACTCGGCAGCACGCAGGAGACCCGGCGGGTGAAGGAAACGGCGGACCTGTACGTGCATCCGCCGGTGGAGAGCGTCGGCATCTTCGAGTTCGAGCGGGTGGACGAGATCGTCGCCCTCGGGTACCACGCGGCACTGGAATCTCTGGGCCCCTGGTGGGCGGCGCGGAACGCCCCCCGCCGCCCGGGGCGCCGCAGCACCATGATCCAGGTGTGACATGACGCGAACCGTGCCCAGGGTGGTCTGTCTCGGCGGCGGCTGGTCAAGCTTCTACTGCGTGCGCGCCCTCCGCGGCGCCATCCGCCGCGGCGAGGTGGATGTCAGCGTCATCGGGCGCGACAACTTCCACACCTTTCACGGCTTCATCGCGGAGATGCTCACCGGCCGGATCCAGCCGGGGCAGATCACCAGCCCCGCCCGGCGGATGTTCCCCCCCGCCCGGTTCCACAACGCCGAGATCGAGCAGATCGACCTGGAGCGCAAGGTCATCGTCACGGCCCGCCACCTGGACGGCAAGCGCTACGAACTTCCCTACGACCACCTGGTAGTGACCCTCGGCTCGATTGATGACCTGTCCCGCTACCCCGGCCTGGCGGAGCACGCGCTCAAGCTCAAGACCTACTGGGACTGCTTCAAGGTCCGGAACCACATCCTCGCCATGCTGGAGCTGGCGGAGATCGAGACCGATCCCGCGGAGCGGCAGCGGCTGCTGACCTTCGTGATCGTGGGCGGGAACTACGGCGGGATCGAGGTGGCGGCGGAGCTGGAGGACTACATCCGCATCCTGGCGCGGAAGGAGTATCCCCGCATCAACCCTGCCGAGGCGCGGGTCATCGTGGCCCACAGCGGGGACCGCATCCTCCCGGAGCTGGTGAAGGAGCACCCGAAGCTGGTGGACTACGCGGAGCGCTACCTCCGCTCCCGCGGCCTGGACCTGCGCACCGGCGTCCGGCTCAGCGCCGCCACCCCGGAGGAGGCGGTGCTCTCCAACGGCGAGCGGATCGCCACCCGCACCATTATCAGCTCGGCCGGCATCGCGCTGTCGCCGCTCCTCAACCAGCTGCCCTACGAGCGGGACGACCGGGGACGGCTGGTCACCGACGAGTTCACCCGCGTACCTGGCGCGGAGAACACTTGGGCCGCGGGCGACTGCGCCGCGGTGCCACACCCCAGGGGCGGCACCTGCCCCACCCTCGCCATTTTCGCGATGATGACCGGCCGCCAGGTGGGACGCAACATCCTGCGCACCATCCGGGGCCAGGAACCGAAGCGGTTCCGGTTCACCGGACTGGGCGATGCCTGCGGGCTGGGCCGCCGGCGCGCCATCGCGCAGCTGTGGGGCATCGAGCTGACGGGCATCCCGGCGTGGATCGTCTGGCGCTCCATCTTCATTTATTTCGTCCCCACCTTCGAACGGCAGGTCCGCATCCTCTTCGACTGGATCCTCACCCCAATCCTCGGCCGCGACATCGTCGAGGTGCGGGTCCGGGAGCCGTTCGGCCTCCGCCGCGAGCATTACGAGGCCGGCCAGCCGATCGTCCGCGAAGGCGAGCTGGGACAGAAGCTCTATCTCATCTGGCAGGGCGAGGTCGAAGTCACCCGCGAGGGGGCCGCCGGCCCCGAGGTGCTCGCCCGGCTCGGCGCGGGGCAGCACTTCGGCGAGATGGCCGTATTCCAGAACACCCGCCGCACCGCCACCGTGCGGGCGCTCACCCGGGTGGAGGTAGTTGCGGTGGGGGGACAGGAGGCCCGCACGCTGAGCGAGACCATCCGGCCCTTCGGTGAGGCGATCTCGCGGAAGCCGGGCGAGGACGGCACCGCGGTAGGGCGGTAGGGCGGTACGAAACTGCTGCGCTCCGCCGGGCCACGCCTGAAACCGGCCCGCCGGAGCGCCCGTCCGGCCCGCATCCCTCACTCGCGAGCCCAGATGCGACTCCCGACAGCCCTCGTTCTCCTTTGCCTCACCGCCGCGCCCCTCGCCGCCCAGACCCGTGCCGACTCCACCGCCATCCGCGCCGCCGCCCTCGACTACGCCGAGGGGTGGTACACCGGCGATTCCACCCGCATGGCGCGGGCGGTACACCCGGACCTGGCCAAGCGCATCGTCCGCACCGACAGCACCGGCAAGAGCCGGCTCGGTTCCATGACGGCGGCCCAGCTCGTCGGCGCCGCGGGCAAGGGCTACGGCAAGGAGACCCCGCCCGCCCGCCAGTTCAAGACGGTGGAGATCCTGAGCATCACCAATGGGGCCGCCAGCGTGAAGCTGACGATGTCTGACTGGGTGGACTACATGCACCTGGGTCGGTGGAACGGGGAGTGGAAGATCGTGAATGTGCTGTGGGAGATGACCGCACCCTGAAGCGAACGGGCGGCGGGGGGGTATAGCCCCCCCCCCCCTCCCGCCAGCCGGCCCGCCCGCCCG
>JANRJZ010000197.1:0-4144 GCA_033763675.1 Gemmatimonadota bacterium | reverse complement strand
GCGCTGCTTGCTTCCCTTGTACTGGCTGGCCCCGAAGGAGGCGAGCGAACCCCAGTGGGCGCTGGTGAAGCCGACCGCAATGCTGGTCCCGGCATCATCGAAGGGATGCTCGATGTCGTCGGTGAGCCGCTGAAACCGGTTGATCGCCCCCCACGGTGTGCGCCAGCTCCCGAAGTCGGCGGCCAGCCGGTCCGACGCGTCCGCCAGCGCCGCGAGCTTGACCGCGCCCGGGGTCCCGAGCAACTCGGCGTAGAGGTCCACGCCGGGGCCCTGCATCACCTGGACCCGGGCCAGCAATGCCTCCCCCCAGTGCACCGCGAGGCTGGTCGCCGCCGAGCCGGTGTCCCAGCGGAAATCCCAGCCGCGCAGCACCGCCACCTGCTCCGCCAGCGTCCGCCGGAGCGAATCCGACGCCGGCAGCCGGTCATAGGCCTGGAGCAGCGCCGGAATCAGCGGCTCGAAGGCCGGGAGCTGGGTGCTGTACGCCGCCGTGACCAGCCCGTCCAGGGTGAAGTCCTTGCGGCCGGCGAGCAGCCGCATGGCATGGACCCCCCGCGGATTCTCCAGCTCCACGTCCACGTACGCCGGATAGTCGGCGCGGCGGGGGCTGTGCCCCGGACCGGCGGCGGAATAGGGCCAGTTGTTGGTGTTGTACAGCCAGCCGTTCGGCGGGTTGTGCACCAGGGGGGAGGAATCCACCGACATCGGCGCCCCCCACTCGGTGGCCGGGTCGCCGCCGTCCACCGGCCGGTTCCAGTCGAACTTCGGGTCCCGCCGCGGGATGAAGTTGGCGTGGAAGTAGGCGATGTTCCCCTCCCCATCCGCGAAGATGGTGTTGTTGGAGGAGTTGGAATGGGTGTCGAGGCTCCGGCGGAACTCGGCGTAGTTCCTCGCCTTGGTGCGGGAGTACGACTGGGCCAGCGCCCGGGACGGCTGCTCCATCAACCGGACCGCCACCCACTTCCCGTCCACCCGCCGCACCACCGGTCCGTAGTGGCTGCGATAGGTGGTGAAGCTCCGGCTCGTCATCCCGCTGTCGCTGCGGACCTGGATGGTGACCGGCTTCTGGCTGAGCTTCCGCTCCTCGCTGCCGTACCGGTAGTACACCCCGTCCGGCTTCTCGGTGACCGTGAGCAGGTATTCGTCGATGTTGTCCACCCCGCTCGAGGTGTGCATCCAGCCGGCGTGGGGATTGAACCCCTGGTAGATGAAGAACTGCCCCCAGGTGACGGCGCCGTAGACGTTGAGCCCCTCGTCGCTGGTCACCTGCAGCTCGTCGCGGAAGAAGAAGGAGGTGTGGGGGTTGATGAGCAGCAGGGCGTGCCCGTTCACCGTGTTCGCCGGCGCGATGGCGATGCCGTTGCTGCCGGACGGTTCGGGAGGAAGGGACGGTGGCGGTAGCGCCGGTAACGACGGTAGCGACGGTACCGTCCCTACCGTCGTTACCGTCGCTACCGCCTGCCGCCCGTAAAACTCCCCCAGCGCCGCCGCGTCCACCCGTTCGATGTCTCCCCCGATGCTGCCCTCGCTGAACGACAGCGCCATCCACGGCTCGAACCGGGTGAGCACCCGCGGCGTCACCGCCGGGTGGGTGTGCAGGTAGTAGTTGAGCCCGTCGGCCCAGGCATCCATCAGCGCCCGGAGCCAGTCGGGGCTGGCCGTGTACTGCGTCTTGAGCTCGGTGCTATCAATGAACAGCCGCTGCCGGAGGTCGGTGAAGAGCGCCGACTCCCCCTCCGCCTCCGCCAGCCGGCCGAGCGACAGCAGGTAGTTGTGCTCCACCCGCTTGAAGTCGTCCTCGGCCTGGGCGTACATCATCCCGAACACCGCGTCGGCGTCGGTGGGCCCGTGCACGTGGGCGATCCCCCAGTCGTCCCGGACGATCGTCACCCGCGCGGCGCGCCCCTCCCACCGGGCCACCTCGGGATTGGCGGGGGCGCAGGCCAGGGCCAGCACCAGGACAGCAGCGAATCTCATGCGCATGAAATACCCGATCAGAGTTGTCGTTCCGTACTGTTGTCATTCCGTGCATTGCCGTGTATGCCGTGCTTCCGTGGTGAATCTGGGGATCGCGGTTCACCACGGAAACACGGAATTCACGGCAGGGACACGGAAATGGAACTGATGGAGGCGGCCTGCGAACAGGGTGAAGCTGGCCGCGGCCGCGCAGGGAGGCAAGGCAACCGCCCTGTCGGGCCCGCGGGGCCCCAGGCGCCGGCGGGACGGGCGGAAACCCGGGGAGTTCGCTAGTGTAGGGTATGTACCGGTCGCCCCTTTCCCTCTCCTCCAGCAGCCCCGCGGAGGCCGGCGCGGAGCCCCCCGGCATGGCGCGGGCGCTGGCGCTGCGGTTTGTCGCCGAGCAGCCGGCAGCGGTGCTGGCTCAGCTCCTGGTGCTGGCCGTCACGCTGGCCCTCCTGTGGCCGGAGGCCCCCCACGTCACCCTGCTGCCGTGGGTCGGCACGGTCATCCTGGCTGGCATCGGTCGGTGGTACACCTGGCGCCGGGCTCGGGACGCCGCCGCGCCGGAGCAGATAATCCCGCGCCTGCGGCTGAGCGTCAGCATGGTGGGGCTCGCGTGGGGGCTGGGGGCGGCGCTCCTGATCCCGGAGCTGGGGACGGGCCATATCGCCCTGCTGCTGCTCATCATGAGCGCCCTGGTGGCAGCCGCGGTGGGCACCCTGACGGCGGACCTTCTCTCCTTCCGGCTGTTTGTCGCGGGCATGCTCGGCCCGGTCGCCCCAGCCATCCTGTTCCACGGGACCGACCGGTTCCACCTGACCGCCGCCCTGCTCACGCTCTGCTTCGCCGCCTTCACCCTGCAACTGCACCGGCGGGGCTGGGCGGACTCCGTGGAGCAGCAGCGGGGGCATGCCCGGCTGGCGGCGAGCGAACAGGAGAGCCGGCGGCAGCACCAGTTCCTCGAGGCCATCCTCAACAGCGTCCCCAACGCCATCGCCGTGGTGGACCCGGACACGACCTGCCTCGGCGTGAATCCCGAGTTCGAGGCGCTGTTCGGCTTCACCGCGGATGAAGTGACGGGGCGGCGGCTGTTCGACGTGCTGGTCCCGGGCCGGGACCTCGAGGAGAGCGACGCGATCCGGCTGCGGGTGCTCGCGGGGGAGACCGTCGTCACCGAGGGAGGCCGACGCCGGAAGGATGGGAGCCTGGTGACGGTCCGGATCGCGGCGGCGCCGGTCGCCGGGGAGGAGCCCCCGCGCATTCTGCTCCTGTACACGGACATGACCGCCATCCGGGATACCGAGCGCGCCATGCGCGCCGCGCAGGCCCGGCTGGAACTGGTGCTCGCCTCCAGCAACGCGATCATCTACGCGCTGCGTCTCGACGGGACCGGGATCCGCACCACCTGGGTAAGCGAGAACCTGCCGCGCCTCACCGGCTACTCGGTCGCCGAGTCGATGGCGCCGGACTGGTGGGTGAGCAACCTGCATCCGGAGGACCATGGTCGGATGCTCGCCGCGCAACCGGCCCTGCTGCGCGAGGGGCACCTCGCCAGCGAGTACCGCTTCCGCCAGAAGGACGGGAGCTTCCGCTGGTGGCGGGACGAGGCGCGGCTGCTCCGGGACGCGGCGGGCGGCTCCCAGGAGATTATCGGGACCTGGGTGGACATCACCGATTTCAAGCAGGCCGAAGCCACCATGCAGGAGGGCCGTGACCTCGCCGAACGCTCCGCCCGGGCGCGAACCGAGTTCCTGGCCAACATGAGCCACGAAATCCGGACCCCGCTCAACGCCGTGCTGGGACTGACCGAGCTGCTGCTCGATACCGAGCTCACCGCGGAGCAGGGTCACTCGCTGCGGCTGGTACAGGCCGCCGGGGAGAGCCTGCTGGTCCTGCTCAACGACATCCTCGATCTCTCCAAGATCGAGGCCGAACACCTCGCGCTCGAGTCCATCCCGTTCGACCTGCGCTACCTGCTGGAGTCCACCGCCGGCCTGCTGGCGGTGCGCGTGGCCGACCGGGACATCGAGATGGTGGTCGACGTTGCCGGCGAGGTGCCGCACCAGCTGGTCGGGGACCCGACCCGGCTGCGCCAGGTGCTGAGCAACCTGGTCGGCAACGCCCTCAAGTTCACCGAGCGGGGAGAGGTCGTGCTCTCCGCCGCGGTGGCCGGGGGAGAGCCCGA
>JANRJZ010000196.1:0-8534 GCA_033763675.1 Gemmatimonadota bacterium | reverse complement strand
CTCGATCCCTCGCTGGCGCACCAGCGCCAGTTCCCGGCGGTGGACTGGGAAACCAGTTACTCCGAGTACCTCACCCGGACGCTGCCCTGGTTCGAGCAGGAGGCGGGCGCCGGGTGGGGCGAGGCCCGCCGCCAGCTGCTGCAACTCCTGCAGCGGGGCCGCGAGCTCAAGGAGATCGCGGCCCTGGTCGGACCCGACGCGCTGCAGGACGAGGACCGCCTGATCCTCGACTCCGCCCGGCTGCTGCGCGAACTGGTGCTGGCCCAGAGCGCGTACAGCCCAACCGACGCCTCCTCCCCGGTGGGAAAGACCCTCGCGCTGGCGCGGCTGGCGCTGACGCTGCACGAGGCCGCCCGGACGGCGCTCGGCGCCGGTCGGGTGTTCGAGCGGCTGGATTTCGCGCAGGCACGGCGGGCGCTGAGCGCGCTCCGGGAAGCCGGCGCCGACGCCTGGCCCGCGGCCGTGCCTGGCGTGGA
This sequence comes from Gemmatimonadota bacterium, assembly GCA_033763675.1. Lineage (GTDB taxonomy): Bacteria > Gemmatimonadota > Gemmatimonadetes > Gemmatimonadales > GWC2-71-9 > JADJOM01. The sequence continues at coordinate 8,058 of JANRJZ010000196.1, read as the reverse complement.
GGCGGCGGTGGCCCGGATGGCGCGAGGGGAGGCGGTACGATGAGTACCCTGGCCCGGAGTTACCAGGGCGCGGCCGGCGCCGCCGGCCCGCTGCTCTTCCTGGAACGCACGGCGCGGGTGGCGCTCGGGGAGTGGGTCACCATCCGGGTGCCTGGCGCCGCGGACCGGCGCGGCCAGGTGATCGACGCCGGCGAGGCCCTGACCGTGGTGCAGGTGCTGGACGACACGCTTGGCCTCGCGCCCGGTGAGGCGACCGTGACGCTCACCGGCGAGGTGGCGAAGGCGGTGGTCGGACGGGAACTGATCGGGCGGTCGCTCTCGGGCGCGGGCCGCCCGCTCGACGGCCTGCCGGCGCCGGTGGGCGAGGCGCTCCGTCCCATCAACGGCGCTCCGATGAACCCCGCCCGGCGGCTGCGGCCCAGCGAGTTCATCGAGACCGGCGTGAGCGCCATTGACGGGCTCAACACCCTGGTGCGGGGCCAGAAGCTCCCGGTCTTCTCCGGTCCCGGCCTCCCCGGCCTGGAACTGGCCGCGTCCATCGTGGAGCAGGCCCGCGCGCCGCGCGGCGAACCGTTCGCGGTGGTCTTCGCCGGCATCGGGATCACCGCGCGGGAGACCCAGGGATTCCTGGAGCGCTTCGCCCGGAGCGGCGCCCTGAGCCGCACCGTGCTCTTCCTCAACCAGGCCAGCGACCCGACCATCGAGCGGATTCTCGCGCCTCGCATGGCGCTGGCCGCGGCAGAGTTCCTCGCCTTCGATGCCGGGCTCCATGTCCTGGTGGTCATGGCGGACATCACCCACTACTGCGACGCGCTGCGGGAGATCGCGACGGCGCGGCAGGAGATCCCCGGCCGCCGCGGCTACCCCGGCTACATGTACACCGACCTGGCCACGATCTTCGAGCGCGCCGGGCTGCTCATGGGCCGCCCCGGCTCGGTCACCCAGATCCCGATCCTCACGATGCCGGACGACGACATCACCCACCCGATCCCCGACCTCACCGGCTACATCACGGAGGGGCAGATCGTGCTCTCCCGCGAGCTGCACCGGAAGGGGATCTTCCCGCCGGTGGACGTGCTGCCGTCGCTGTCCCGCCTGATGAACGCGGGAATCGGAAAGGGCCGCACCGTCCCGGAGCACCGGCAGTGGGCCGACCAGCTCTACGCCCTCTACGCCCAGGGGCGGGAGGCGCGGCTCATGGCCGCCATCGTCGGCGAGGCGGGGCTGGGCGCCCAGGACCGGCGCGCCCTCGAGCTGGCCGAGCGGTTCGAGCGGGAGTTCATCGGGCAGCGGGAAGGCGGGCGGCGCCTGCCGGAGACCTTCGCCGCTGGCTGGCGGCTGCTCGAGTCGCTCCCGCGCGAGGACCTGACCCGCCTCAGCGACGCGGTATGGGACGCCCGGCCCATGGCCACCGCCGAGCCATCCAACAATCTTCCGGCCGAGCCGCCGAGCCGCCGAGCCGCCGAGCCAGCCAACAATCCTCCGGCCGAGCCGCCGAGCCGCCGAGCCGCCGAGCCGTCGAGATGACCGGCCCCGCCACCCGCCTGGAACTGCTCCGGGCCCGCCGCCAGCTCGACCGCATGGCGAAGGGCACCTCCCTCCTCCGGCGGAAGCGGGAGGCGCTGGTGGGCGAGCTGTTCCACCTGGCCCGGCCCGCGGCATCGGCCCGTGCCGCGATCTCCGCCGAGGCGCGGGACGCCTACGACGCGCTGCTGGAAGCCTCGGCGGCGGACGGCCAGGCCGCCCTCCGCCCGTGGGGCTGGCCTGAACGGGACCTCCGGGTGGAGATCCGGCCGCTGTCGGTCTGGGGCATCCCCGCCTCCACCATCCTCGACCGGCCGCCGCTGCTCCGGACCCTGGCGAACCGTGAGGCGCCGCCCCCCGCCACGGGCCCGGCAACAGTACAGGCCGCGGATCACTTCGAGCGGCTGGTGGATCAGCTGGTCGGCTCGGCGCCGCGGGAGATGCTGCTGCAGCGGCTGGGCCAGGCGCTGGCCCGGACCACACGACAGGTGAACATGCTGGAGCAGCGGCTCACGCCGGCCCTGGAGCTGCGGCTCGCCGAAGTGCGGCGGCGGCTGGAGGAGCGGGAGCGGGAGGAGAAGACGCGGCTGCTGCGGGTGAAGGTGAGGCGGTAGGGCGGCAAGACGGCAAGACGGCAAGACGGCAGGACGGCAGGACGGCAGGACGGCCTGGCGAAGTCTACGTCAGGGCCGCCGTGCCGTCTTGCCGTCGTCAGTACACCCGCACCATCTTCGCCACGCTCGGCACGCCGTTGGTCCCGATCAGGAACAGCATGTAGGGTCCGGGGGGCATCCGGTTGGCGGAGGCGGGAATCTTGACGGTGACCGAGGTGCCGCCCCGGGTCACCTGCATCCGGCCGAAGTGCTGCCCCATGTCAAACGAGTGGGTATTGCTCGACAGCCGCACCAGGGTGGCCATTGCGACGCCCGTCGGGCTCGGGGTGCCGATCGTCACCGTCTGGCCGTAGCGCACCGAGGCCGGGGCGCTGGAGATCACCGGCCGCGGCCCCTGGAACAGGTACGGCGGCGAGAACACCTCCGCGTTGATCTCATTGGGCAGGCCGGCGCCGTCGCCGCTTCCGGTGTGCAGCAGGCGGCCGTCGGGCAGCAGCACGGTGGTGTTGTGGTAGCCGCGCGGGACCGACGCCGACGCCCAGACCGACCAGGTCTCGGTGGCGGGGTCCCAGACCTCCACGTGCCGCTGGGGCGAGCCCAGGTTGGTGAAGCCGGAGGAGCTGGTGCCGCCGGTCACGGCCACCTTGCCGTCCGGGAGCAGGGTCGCGCTGATCTGGCGCCGCGGCACCGACATCGGGTTGGTGAGCCGCCACTGCGGCGCGGCGACGTTCAGGTCGATCACCTCCGCCGTGGCGGTGGGGGGATCGCCCCCGCCCATGTAGAGGATCTTCCCCGGCTGGTACATCACCGCGGAGCCGTAGTCACGCCCGCCCACCACCCGGTTCGCCACGAAGGTCCAGGAGCCGGTGCCGGCGGTGTTGAGGTAGCTGGTGCCCTGCATCTCGCCGGCGTAGAAGATCCGGCCGTTGGGCGCGAGGAAGGTGCGGGGGTAGTAGGGCAGCCAGGCGGAGGCGCTGGTCAGCCGGCGCCAAGTGCCGCTGGCGGCTTGGTACACCTCGGGGATCAGCACGGTGGAGCCGTTCTGGTCGGTCCCGCCCAGCGCCACGGCGTCGCCGTTGGCGAGGGTGGTGATGGTGGGATACCAGCGCCCGAGCGCCATCGGCTGCTTCACCGTCCAGGTGTTGTTATTGAAGTTGAAGATGTTGGTGTTGGGGAGGCCCAGCCCGTCCAGGATATGCCCGCCGGCCACCAGCAGCCCGCCATTCGAGAGGAAGGTGGACCCGGCGCAGAACAGCAGCGAGGGTGAGGCGAAGGGGGTGAAGCTCCCGGTGGCCGGATCCCAGACCTGCGGAGTGCCGCCGTTCAGCCGCCCGAAGCTCAGGACCTTGCCGTTCGGCAGCAGGCTCAGGTGCACCCCGACGTTCACCCAGGGGAACGGCGCGCTCCACGCGCCCATCGTGGCGTTGTCCGCCGAGCCCCCGCCGCCTAACAGCGGGTTGTTGTCGAGGGACGGGCCCGACTCCGCCGCCTCCACCTCCGGGGCCTGGGTATCGCTGAAGTCGGAACAACCGAGGAAACCGGCGACGGCGAGCAGCCAGACCAGGCGTGCGGACCGGGAGCGCATGGCTCACCCTCCACGTGGGCGGATTGGCAGGTGCGGCGAATGGGGCAAGGGGAGTGCGGAACAGGGTAATGCAGGAGCCGGGCCGGGCCCCGGGGCCTGGGGCGGCGCGCCGAAGTGCTTACCTCACAAGGGAATGGGCCGCGGCTGGCAGGGGCCGACCCACCCGGCCGGAGCGGGCCGTTGTCGCGCTTGCGCAACGATCAGGGAGGGTCTTGGAGGGGAACCTGAGATGGGCCCTGCAGGATTTGAACCTGCGTCCCTCGGATTATGAGTCCGGTGCTCTAACCGGCTGAGCTAAGGGCCCGGCATTTCCTGGCTGTAGGCCAGCACCCGCTCGTACAGCGCCAGGTGCCGCTCGGCCATCAGCCGCCGGGTGAAGAACTTCTCCACCCGCGCCCGGCCGGCCTCGCCCATCTTCTCCCGCAGGAAGGGATCCCGCGCCAGGGTGTCCAGCGCCTCCGCCAGCGAGCGCACGTCGTGTACCGGCACCTCGAGCCCCGTCTCCCCCGGCTGGTTCACCTCGCGGACGCCGGTCGGCACCGCGGTGGTGATCACCGGCCGCCCCGCGGCCATCGCCTCCAGCACCACCAGGCCGAACATCTCGTCGATCGTCACCGAGGGAAGCACCAGGAAGTCCGCCTCCGCCATCCGGCGGGGCAGGTCCTCGTCCGGGTACTCGCCGTAGAAGCGCACCCGGTCCGCCAGCGCCAGCGCCTGGGTGAGGGTCTTGAGCCGGGGACCATCCGGGCCGGTCCCGACGATATCCAGCCGGAGGTCCGGTACCCGCTCCAGCGCCCGGAGCAGGACATCGAGTCCCTTGAACTTGACCAGCCGGCCGATGAACAGCGCCCGGGGCGGCGCGTCGAGCGGCCGCCGCGCCACGTCCGCCCACCGCTCCTCGTCAATGCCGAAGGGGATGACCTCGATCTTGTTCTCGAAGCCGTCCAGCTCCTCCGACAGCGCCAGGTGTGCCCGGCTCGGCACGACGATCGCCGCCGCGCGGCGCAGTACCGCCCGCGCCATGAACTTGCTGCCGGGGCGCTTGCCATCCTGGTGCTGGGTCACGACCAGCGGCGTCCGGCGGCTGCGGAGCAGGCTGGCGAAGTCGGCGAGTGGGTGGGGATGATGCAGATGGATGATGTCGGCCCGGCGCCGCGCAGCCGTCAGGTAGCCGGGGGCGATCTCCTCGGAACCGAGGGCCCCGAAGGAGAAGACCCGGGTGACCGTCGAGCGCTGCCGCCCCCCGACCCGGCCCCCGACCCTGCTCTCCACCGCCACCACCGATACCTCGTGCCCCAGGGCCGCCGCGCCTTCCGCGAGGTCCTGGACCACGCGCTCCATGCCTCCGGAACGGGGCCAGTAGTACTTGGCGAGGTGCAGGATGCGCATAGGCGTCGGCAGAAGTTGGGCGGGTTCGGAGGGAGAGTCAACTTGTTCGGCGGCTCGGCGGCTCGGCGGCTCGGCGGCTCGGCGGTTGGACGGTTGGACGGTTGGACGGTTCAAGCTAAGTTCAATCGCCCCATCGCCCAATCGCCCAATCGCCCATTGCCCAAGCGCCTGACGGTCATCTGCCCAACTCCGTAATCGCCCTCTGTTACGGTACGCGACCCCAGGTCATCAAGGCCAGCGTCCTGCGTCGCGCGCTCGCCCGGCTCGGGCCGGTGCATGCCGTGGACACCGGCCAGCACTACGATCACGCCCTCAACGCCCTGCTGTACGAGCAGCTTGGCGTTGCCGCGCCGGACCGCTTCCTGGAAGTGGGCTCCGGCAGCCACGCCGAACAGACCGCCCTCATCCTCACCCGCACCGAGGCGGCGCTGGCGGAGGTGCAGCCCGCCGCGGTCGTGGTCATCGGCGACACCAACTCCACCCTCGGCGTGGCGCTCGCCGCCGCCAAGCGGCGCATCCCCGTGGTGCACGTGGAGGCGGGGCTCCGGGCCGCGGACCGGATGATGGCCGAGGAGCTCAATCGCCGCGCGGTGGATGCGATCGCAACGCTGCTCTGCACCCCCTGCGCCACCGCCACCGCCCGGATGCAGGCGGAGCACCCCGATGCCGTGGTGGCGGAGACCGGAGATGTCGCTTTCGACGTGCTGCAGGGGGTGCGGCAGCGCCTCCCCGATCCGGCGACGGTGATTCCGGGCCTCCGCGTCCCCTATCTCTTTGCCACCCTGCACCGCGCCGAGCTGACCGACCGCCCGGAGGTGCTGGGTAGGGTGCTGCGGGCCCTGGGCGCGCTGCCGCGCCCGGCGGTGCTGGCGGTCCATCCCCGCACCCGCGCGTCCCTCGCCGCGAACGGGTTCACCGAGGACCGCATCGGCTCGCTGCAGCTCATCCCGGCCGTGGGCTACCTCGAGAGCCTGGCGCTGGTACGCGGTGCCGAGGCTGTGGTGACCGACTCCGGCGGGCTGCAGCGGGAGGCCTATTGGCTGGGCGTCCCCTGCGTGACCGTACGGGCGGAGACGGAGTGGACGGAGACCGTCGCCATCGGGGCCAACGCCCTCCTGGCGCCGGCGGAAGCGCCCACCCGGCTCGCGGAGACGGTGGCGGCCCAACTCGCCCGCTGGCCCCAAGGCAAGCGCTGGACCCCCGATGCCTACGGCAATGGTCATGCGGCCGATGCCGTGACCACCGCGCTTCTCGGCATCCTTTCCCCCATGGCCGAGCCGCCGAGCCGCCGAGCCGCCGAGTAACTCCGATGCGCGCCATCATCGTCTCCCCGACCTACATCGACCCGGCCAACCGGGGAAAGCTGCGCGCCCTGGCGGGCCTGGGAGTCACGCTGTCGGTGGCGGTGCCGGCGCGCTGGTCTCCCTCCGCCCGTGGCCCGGTGCTCTCCGCCAGCTGGGGCAATGACGGCGGCCTGCGGGTGGTACCCATTCCCGTCAGCGCGGAACGGGGGGACGGCGTCGGCTGGAAGGGGAAGGACCTCCACCGGCTGTTCGCGGACTTCCGCCCCGAGATCATCCAGGTGGAAGCGGAGCCGTGGACCCCGGTGGCCGCCACCACGACGGCGCGGGCGGCCCGGCTCGGCATCCCCACGGTGCTCTTCGGGTGGCAGAGCGTCGGTCAGGACCTCCCCTTCCTCGACCGCTGGCGGCGCGCCCGCACCCTCGGCAGGGTCACGGCGCTGGTGGGCGGCAACCGGCTGGCCACCGGACTGTTGTCGCGGGAGCGCCCCGGGGTGCCGGTCGCGACCATCCCCCAACTGGGGCTGCTGCCCCCGCTCGAGACCCGCCGGCCGGATCACACCGAACTGGCCATCGGGTTCGTGGGACGGCTGGTGCCGGAGAAGGGCCTCGATTCCCTCTTCCGTGCCTGCGTGAAGCTGCTGGGCCGGTGGCGGCTGACGGTGGTGGGCACCGGGCCGGCGCAGGAATCGCTGGAGCAGCTCGCCGAGCGGCTGGGGATCGCCTCACGGGTGACTTGGCGCGGCGCCATTCCCACCGGGGAGCTGCGCGGACTCTGGCCCGAACTCGACTGCTTGGTGATTCCCTCCCGCACCACGCCGCACTGGGTGGAGACCTTTCACCCGGCGCTGGTGGAGGCGATGGGCCACGGGGTCACGGTGGTGGGCAGCGACTCCGGTGCGCTCCCCGAGCTGATCGACACGGCGGGGCTGGTGGTGCCGGAGGACGATGTTGGCGCGCTCACCGCCGCGCTGCAGCACCTGGCCGACGCGCCCCGGGAGCGGGCCCGGCTGGGCCGCGAGGCGCGGCTCCGCGTCATGGGCGAGTTTGTGGACGATGCGGTGGCCCGGCGGACGCTCGAATTCTGGGAACGGGTGCTGGGCCGCGGCTCTGGTTGACCCGTCCCCCGAAGGCCCGCATCTTCCCGCCATGTCTCGCTTCCTCCGCTACTTGCGCCCCCTTCCGCTATGCCTGCTCCTTGCCTCCGTGCCCTACGGACTCGGGGCCCAGGTGCCTGCGGGCCAGCCGACCACCGAGCAGGCCAGGATGCTGCTCCAGACCCGGCCCGACCTGGTGCGGCAACTCCGGGAACGGATCGGGACCTCAGGGCTCACCCCGGAACAGATTCGGGCCCGGCTCCGCGCGGCGGGGTACCCGGAAGACCTGCTCGATCCCTATCTCGCCGGCGCCGACACCACCCGTCGCCTCAGCCCCGGCACCGACATTCTCGAGGCCACCCGGGTGCTCGGGCTGGTGAGCGCCGAGGACGCCGAGTCACTACTGGTGCTCACCGACTCGGCCCTCAGGATCAGCGACTCGCTCCGCGCCGACTCCCTCTCCGACACCACCAGCACCCTGCAGATCTTCGGGCTCAAGCTCTTTCGCCGCACGGTGAGCGTCTTCGCTCCCGAACTGGCGGGGCCGG
>JANRJZ010000195.1:0-3240 GCA_033763675.1 Gemmatimonadota bacterium | reverse complement strand
CTCATCTGGCCGGCGCCGATCCCGATCGTCATCTCGTCCCGCGCCAGCAGCACGGCGTTGGACTTGACCGACGCGACGGCGGCCCACGCGAACCGCAGGTCGGACCACTCCGCGTCGGTGGGTTTCCGGATGGTGGGGACGGTCCAGTCGGTGTCGGACATGTCCGGCACGAAGCGGTCCTGCACCAGGAGCCCGCCCCGCACCCGCTTGAAGTCGAAGCCTGCCCCGCCGCGGAACACCGGCAGCTCCACCGCGCGCAGGTTCTTCTTGGTGGCGAGCACCGCGAGCGCTTCGTCGTGGAACGATGGCGCCACCACCACCTCGAGGAACAGCTCCACCAGCCCCTCGGCGGTCTTCCGGTCCACCACGGTATTGAACGCCACCACCCCGCCGAACGCCGACTGGGGATCGCAGGAGAGCGCCTTCTTCCAGGCCTCCGTCGCGCTTCCCGCGACGGCGAGACCGCACGGCGTATTGTGCTTGATGATGGCGCAGGCGGGGCAGTTGGACCACAGCGACGCCGTCCACATGGCGGCATCGAGGTCCAGGATGTTGTTGAAGGACAATTCCTTCCCCTGCCGCTGCTTGAGGTCCCGGAGTCCGCGGGGTTCCTCGTCCACGTACAGGCCGGCCCGCTGGCTCGGGTTCTCCCCGTAGCGCAGCTCCAGCAGCCGCTCGAAGGAGAACTGGATCCGGCCGGGCAGCCCGTCCTCGTGCGGGGTCAGGTAGCGCGCGATCGCGCCGTCGTAGTCCGCCGTGTGACTGAACACCTTGGCCGCGAAGCTCCGGCGGCAGGCGGCATCCACCGCCCCGCGGCGCAGCATCTCCAGGACCGGGCCGTAATCCATCGGGTCCACGACCACGATGACCGACTCGTGGTTCTTCGCCGCGGAGCGAAGCATCGAGGGACCGCCGATATCGATGTTCTCGATGGCGTCCTCGAAGCTCACGTGCGGCTTGGCCACGGTCTCGCGGAAGGGGTAGAGATTCACCGCGAGCAGGTCGATCGGGGCGATCCGGTGCTTCGCGATGGACGCCATGTGCTCCGGCAGGTCGCGGCGCGCCAGCAGCCCGCCGTGTACCGCGGGGTGCAGGGTCTTCACCCGGCCGTCGAGGATCTCGGGGAAGCCGGTGACCGATTCCACAGCCGAGGCGGGGACGCCGCCCTGCCGCAGGGCCGCGTAGGTTCCGCCGGTGGAGATGATCTCCCAGCCCAGTTCCACCAGCCCCTGGGCGAAGGAAACGATCCCCCGCTTGTCACTCACCGAGATCAGCGCGCGCGGCACAGGCAACTCCTCACGGGGACAGTTCCAGCGGTTCGGGCAGCACGACGGGCCGGCCCGCCTCGGCGGCCCGCAGGACCACGGCCGGCAGCAGTCGATGCTCGGCCCGGAGCACCCGGGCGGCGAGCGTCGCGGGGGTATCGTCCGGCAGGACGGGCACCCGGGCCTGGGCCAGGATCCTGCCCTGGTCGTAGGCCTCGTCCACCAGGTGGACCGTGGCTCCGGAAACGGTGGCACCGCTCCGGAGCACGGCCTCGTGCACATGGTGGCCGTACATGCCGGGCCCCCCGAAATCGGGGAGCAGGGCGGGATGGACATTGAGGATCCGGTCCCGGTACGCCGCGATCACCCCCGGTGGGACCAGCTTCAGATACCCGGCCAGCACGATCAGGTCGACCGCATGGGTGCGGAGCCGCCGCAGCCACTCCGTCGCGTCCCGGTGGTCGTCCAGGCTTTCGGCCGGGATCCCCCGCTGTCGCGCCAGCTCCAGCGCGGGGGCATCGGCCCGGTTGCTGAGGACCACCGCCACGACCGCCTGCCGCGAACCCGCCAGCGCATCCAGCAGGGCCATCAGGTTGCTGCCCCGGCCGGAAACGCAGACAGCAAGCTTCATTGGCATGGCGCAAGAACTTAGCGGCCCGGTGCCGGGGGTTGAAGGGGCCAATCGTGGCCCCCCGCCGGCGGGGCCGGGCCTGATCCCCACCCGGTCGGCCGCAGGTAATCCTTTGAAAGTATTGAACTTGCCACCGCCTGGCTCATCCGTCACTCCCGGCGGCCGCCCGGCTGGCCCCCTCATTGCCCTCATTCCGGGTGAACGCGTGGTCCCAACCCGAGACCGAGGACGATTACCATGGCGATTCGTCTCCCGAACGCCCTGCGCGCCTGCAGCCTGCTGGCCCTGGTGGGCACCCTGGCGGCGTGCGACTCCCAGCTGCGGCCGAACAGCAGCTTCAGCATCGAGAACTTCATCTCCAGCGTCACGGACCAGTCGGGGACGGTGCAGGCGGTCCTCAAGCGCGGGGCGCCGCCTGCGCCGACCACCGCCGACTCCACCAAGGTCTCCGGTATCGCGGTGGTGATCAACGGCGGGAGCTCGCCGCAGAACATCACCTCCCCGACGGCATTCACGAAGATCATCATCGCGGCCGAGGGGCTCGCCGACTATTACGAACTGACCCTTCCCGCCGGCCAGACGACCCAGAGCGTCCTGCTGGGCCTGTCGCAGAACGCCACCGCGGGCCAGGTCTACTTCACCTACGCGGCCGGCGACGGCCCCGGCACCTTCCAGTACGCCCGCCAGCTGATGCGGATCCTGCAGATCGGCACGGGGGATATCCAGATCAGCGTGGCCTGGACCGATACCGCCGACGTGGACCTGCACGTCATCGACCCCGCGGGAGGCCACCTCTCATTCGGGAACAAGTCCGTGCCGAGCGGCGGCACCCTGGACCTCGACGCCAACGCGGCCTGCAGCAAGAACACGCTGCCCGACAACTCCAGCGCCTTCATCAGCAACGAGAACGTCTTCTGGCCGACCGGCGTGGCGCCGAACGGCACCTACAAGGTGTTCCTGGACTACTGGTCCGATTGCGGCGCCGCCCAGACGGACTGGGTGGTCACGATCCAGCGGCGGGGCGCGGCGCCCCAGGTGTTCACCGGCACCTTCCTGGGCAGCGCCTCGGGCATTCCGGACGATACCGTCGCGGTCTTTACCTACTGATTGCGACGCAGGAGAGGGTGACGGGGCGGTCGGGAGCGGTAGGCCCGGCCGCCCCGACTGCGTTCCGGGCTAGCGCTCGAAGGCCGCCGCCACCGCGGCGGCCAGCGCCTCCGCGGTGCCGGGCGGGAGGGTCCGGGGGTCCAGCAGCACCCGCTCCGACTCCACCCGGGCAATCACGGGCGGTTCCCCCAGGCGCAGCCGGAGCGCCAGCCCATGGGCGCCGAGCACCCCCGGGTC
>JANRJZ010000194.1:0-7192 GCA_033763675.1 Gemmatimonadota bacterium | reverse complement strand
GATGTCCTCCTGCTGCTGGCGCAGCAGCAGCCCGACCAGGTGCCGAACAAGCTCTACGAATACCTCGGCACTCGCGCCCCCATCCTCGCCTTTGCGGATGACGCCGGGGAGACCGCGGCCATGCTGCGCGAGGCGGGGGGGCATACCCTGGTCACCGGCTCCGACCCCGACGCGGCCGCCCGCGGCATCGAGGAAGCGCTCGGCCTCACTGCAGAACCTCGCGTCCAGCCTGACGACCGGCAGCTGCGCGCCTGGACCACGGAGGGACAGATGGACCATCTGCTCACCGCGCTCGGAGGATAGACCATGCTCCTCGAGTCCCTGGTCACCCAGGCCCGGCAGGGGAAGGGACCGCTCCGCCATGCCCGGACCGTGCGGCGCTGGGTCCGCGAGGTGCGCCTCCCCGTGATCCGGCCGTTCTGGCGGCTGGTGGAGCTGCTGGTGCAGCTGGTCAGCGGGCTGCTGCACTGGCTGCTGCTGTTCTGCTACCGGGAGCCGGTGTTTCGCAGCCGGTGCGCTTCCGCCGGCCGCCGGCTGGTGCTGGAGGGACAGGTGCCGCAGGTCTTCGGCACCGGCCGCATCGTGGTCGGCGACGACGTGCGGATCGGCACCCGCAACACCTGGATCGTGGGGCTCAAGGTCTCCGAGGGGCCGGAGCTGGTGATCGGGGACCGGACCAGCGTCAACTACCAGACTACGATCAGCGTGGCGAAGAGCGTCCGGATCGGGAACGACGTGATGATCGCGGGGAACGTGCAGATCTACGACAACATCAGCCACCCGGTCTCGCCGGGGCGGCGGCTGGCGCACGATTCCATCACGCTGGAGGAGGCCACCCCGGTGGTGATCGGGGACAACGCCTGGATCGGCACCGGCGCGCTGATCCTCCGCGCCTCGGTGGGGCAGAACTCGATCGTGGCGGCCGGCGCCGTGGTGACCAAGCCGGTTCCCCCCAACACCCTCGTGGCCGGCAATCCCGCGCGGGTCGTCCGCAGCATCGCGGACCCGGCGGGCGCCTAACGGGGCGCGGGGCCCTCGAGGTACAGCGTCTCGTAGTTCCGCACCATCGCCTCCAGGCTGAAGGCGGCCTGGACCCGGGCGCGGGCCGCGGCGCCGTCGGCGGCACGGCGCGCCGGGTCCGTGAGCGCGGCGTCCCACGCCCCCGCCAGCGCCGCCGGATCGAGCGGCGGCACCAGGCGGTGCCCGAGCCCGGGGCCCAGCACCGCCGCATTGCCCCCGACGTCGGTCACCACCGGACAGAGCCCGGCGCTCATCGCCTCGAGCAGGCTGACCGAGGTGCCTTCGCTCCGCGAGCCCATCGTGAACAGGGTGAAGGCCGGGTGCAGGTTGGCCAGGTCGTCCCGCCAGCCAAGGATGAACGCCCGCCCCGCCAGCCGCCGTTGCGCGATCAGGGCTTCCAGCCGGGCCCGCTCCGCCCCATCGCCCACCAGCACCAGCACCGGGCCACCCGGCGCCGGCCACCGGGCCATCAGGAGGGCGTAGGCCTCGACCACGATGTCGTACCCCTTGATCTGCTCCAGCCGGCCGATGCTCCCCACGATCGGCGTTCCGCCGCCGAGCCCGAGCTCGGCGCGCAGCACGCCGTTGTCAGGCGCCGGCTGGTAGAGCCCGGTGTCCACCCCGTTGGCCACCAGCCGCAGCCGGGAAGGATCGGGCACCACGGTGCGCTCCAGCTGGGCCCGCAGCACCTCCGACACCGCCGCGATCCGGTCGGTGCGGCCGGCGGCGAGGCGGCCGATCCGCCGGTCCAGCCACGGATCGGGCCGCTTCCGGCCATGCTCCGTGTGGACGATCCAGGGCACCCCGGCCATCCTAGCGGCCCGCGCCACCTTGTACCAGACGCCGGCGTGGGAGTGCACCACGTCCGGCGCGATGCCGCGAATCTGTTCCGCCAGCGCGCGGGGCCAGAGGATGGCGCCGCGCCGCATGGCGACCGCATGGTGAATCGTGGCGTGGCGCTCCAGCCCCTCGCCGAATCGGCCCAGGTAGCCGAGCACCAGGACATGGGACTCGAAGCGGGAACCATCCAGCAGGCGCACGATGTCGGCGAACAGCCGCTCCATGCCGCCGTAGTTGAGGTTCTGGATCACGTGCAGCACCCGCACCCGACGGCTCACCGCCCCCTCCGCCAGCGCCGCCACGCGTGGACCGCGCGCTCCTGCGTGCCCTCAAGGAAATCGAACCCGGCCCGGGCCCCGCGCAGCACGGTCAGGCCTGCCCACCCCACCTCCACCTGCGCCGCGAACTCCAGCGTGCGCCCCCGGTTCCGGAACCGGCCCGCACGCAACTCAGCCAGCGGATCCTCGGGACGGGAGCCCGTCAGGATCACGCGGGTCTCCCGGTCGTTCCGGCTGTCGTGCTGATCCAGGCCCGCCACCCCGACCACCTCGGGGCGCCGGCGCCGGACGTCCTGCAGCAGGTGGATGGCGCGCGGGTCGGGGAGCCAGCGCGTGTTGTACGCCGCGTTCCACACCTCGATGCCGTCGATGCCCGCCCGGACCTCCGCTGGTAGCCGGTAATCCCAGAGCACCGGGTGCGCCGCCATCGTGAACCCCGCGCTGCCCCGCGCCAGTTCCAGGAACTCGGCGGGAGTCCGGGGCTCGATCCAGCGGCCCAGGCCGAAGGCCAGCAGGTGCAGCCCCGCATAACCGGCGAACCGGAACTCGAGCCCCGGGATGAGCCGCGCCCCCAGCCGGGAAGCCTCGGCGCAGTGCGCCAGGTACTCCGCGAACCGGCCGGCGTCGAGGTCCTCGGCGTGGTCGGTCAGGCCCACGAAGCCGATCCCCCGCTGGGCCGAGAGCCGCGCGAGGTGCCCGAGCGTGTCCCGGCCGTCGTGGGAGTACTCGCTGTGCACGTGGACGATGCCGGTCCGGCCGGCCTCCGGGCCTAGCGCCTGAACCATGCGACGGTCTCCCGTACCGCGGGCCAGGGGTCACTCCAGCGGAACACTTCATTGTGGTCCCCCGGCCACCAGAGCCGGAGGAACTGCAGCACCGCCGCGATGCGCGACGGCGAGCCGGGGGGCAGCGCCAGGCGCGCGTCGCTCCGGGTGAGCCGGGCGAGGAGGTGATCGACGTCGCCCCACCACCACCGGCTCCGCACCCCGGCGCGGTAGCCGGTCACCGGCGCGGGAATGCCCCCGGACATCAGCTCCAGCAGCAGCCGGGGGAAATCCACCCCCGCGTCCACCGCGAGCTGCAGCGAGCCCCAGAAGCGGCCATTGATCTCCATGAGATAGGGCGTCCCGGTCTTGGCATCCACCTTGTACTCGATCATGGCGACGCCCTGCCACCGGAACCGGTCCAGCAGCGCCCGGCTCCGCGCCACGAGGGCGGGGTCGGCGGGGATGCTCTCCCGGTAGACGCTCACCCCGCCCGAGGGCGGCTTCTCCCGCAGCCGCCGGTGCGCGAAGGACGCCACGGTGCGCCCCTCCCACACCAGCAGGAAGATCCCGATGCCCGGCCCGACCACGCGCTGCTGCAGCAGCAACGGATAGGCCGCGGCGGGGTAGGCGGCGATGCGCCGCTCCAGCTCGTGCACGTCCCGGGCGTGGCTCACGCCGAACTTGCCCCGGGACTCCCCCGCCCCGCCCACCGACCGGGCCGGCTTGAGCACGATCGGAAACGCCAGCGCCTCCAGCGCCGACCGTCCCAGGGCGCCCGGCGCGGTGAGTTCCGCCTGGCCCGGCACCTGCATGCCCAGCTCCGGCGCCAGCTGCAGCAGCAGCGCCTTGTCGGCGATGCGGCGGAAGTCCTCCAGCTCGCCATACGGGAGCCGGGCCGGCGCCAGCTGCTCCCGTCGTTCGAGCAGGGCCAGCACCGATGGCTCCGCCACGGGCAAGACGGCACTTACCTGCTCCAGCCGCACCACCTCAGCCACAGCCGCCGTGAACCGCACCGGGTCGGCGAGCGGATCGGGGACGAGCAGCTCGCGCGCCGCATACCGGGATCCGCCGGCCAGCGAGTGCGGCAGCGCCGAGGCCACGAGCACCCGGCGGCCCGCGCGGCCCAGGCTCCGGACCACCGCGAGGGCCGACCGCTGCTCGCCATCAGTCACCAGCACCGTCCGGCTCATGCCGGCGCCAGGCCTGAGGTCCGGAGCACGAAGCCGTTCCGCGAGAGACCGGCGGGAATATTGAGCCGGGGAAGCCGGAAGGGATTCCGCTCGGCCATCGGCAACCACCCGCCGCTCACCAGGAACCCGGCGCGGTACCCGGCCTCCCGCGCGGCCACTTCGACGGCCGGCCCGGTCAGTCCGTAGGGATACGCCAGCCATGGTTCCACCCGGGGGAACCGCTCCCGCAGCCAATCGAGCGGCGGACCGAGTTCTGCCGGCAGCTCGTGGCGCTCCAGCCGGGCCAGGTTGGGATGCGACCAGGTGTGGGCGCCAAGCGTAAACCCCTCCCACCGGGTGGCGCGGGCCAGCTCGGCCTCGGAAGCGGGCCGGCACGCCGCGGGGGGCGCCGCCAGCTGCAATCCCCGCAGCCCGGCGAGCGCCTGCACCCGTTCGCCCTCGCCACGCCCGGTCTCGAGCGCCTCCAGCCGAAATCCCTCCGGCAGGTCGGCGCCGGCGGCGGCCTGCACCATGTCCCACCAGAAGCCGCCGCCCCCGAGCACCCCGGGCGTCACGAACATCGTCGCCGGGAGGCCGCGACGCTCCAGCTCCGGCAGGGCAGTGGTGACGGCGCCGGTGTAGGCGTCGTCGAAGGTGATCGCCACCCTTGGCCGGGTGGTCGCCGCCGCGGCCGGCTCCAGCAGCTCGGCCAGCGGCACCACGCTGGCGGTGGCGGCCAGCACGTCGAGCTGCTCGCGGAAGCGGGCCAGGGGCAGGTGGAGCGAGCGGTCGGCGCCGGGCGCGGCGCCATCGGGGAGGACGTTGTGGTAGGCAAGCACCAGCGCCCGGCGACGGAAAGCCCGCCGCGCAAGCGCGGCGGGCCCGGATCCCGCCAGCAAGGCCTCCACCAGCGCCTTGAGGGTGGCGCGCATCCGTCAGGACGAGGAGCGCGGATACATGACCGGCGGTGGCAGCGCGGCGGGCGGGCGGCCCTGCCCCTGTGCCAGTCCCCCGCGGTGACGGCGGGGACCAGCAGTCTCCGGCGCGATGACCTGCGGGCCGCCGCCACCATCGCCGGCCCGCGCCTCGCGCCGCATGCGCTCATCGTAGGAGATGTGCAGCCCGCCGACGAACGCCACCAGTACATAAAGCGGATCGAGGTAGGCGAAGGAGACGAAGTTGCCGCCGACCGCGAAGCCGATGAATGCGATGGGGAGGTAGAGCGCGGTGAAGTAGAGGAATCGCTGCTCGTCGTCCCCCTTGTCCCAGCCCACCATCTTCTTGCGCAGCCGGTGGCACTGCACCGGCGCGCCGAAGACCAGGATGGAGAAGATGATAAAACCGGGAATTCCCATCTCGGTCGCGGCCTGCAGGAAGGAGTTGTGCGCGGCCGACCACTTGATTCCCGGCAGGGTCGGATCGAACTCACGGGCCTCGGCACGGGCGCTGATCTCACCCTCTGCACGGGGGAAGTTGTCCACCCCGATCCCCGTGACCGGATTGGTCATCATGTAGCCCATGCCGCGGAGGAACACTTCCTTCCGCCCCGTAGGGGAACTCCAGTTGTAGTCCTGCGTCGGACGCAGGATGGTCTCCATCTGCTCCCAGTAACCGGCCGGCGCGGCGAGGAGCATGGCGATGATCGTGAGGATGACGAAGGCGACCTTCTTCGCCGCTGACACGCCCTGCAGCAGCACCAGGACCGCCCCGCCGACGACCACGAGGGTAAGAAACGCGCCCCGTGAGCCGGTCCGGGCAATCGCGGCGCCGAGGCCGCCCATGACGATGAGGCTGGCCACCTTTCCGCGCGACTTGGCCACCTGCCAGGTCAGGGTGGAGAGGACCAGGCAGAGCACCGCGACCAGGCCGAGGTCGTTGGAATCGTAGCTGTAGCCGTTCTGAATCCGGGAGATGGTATCGCCCTGTTTCTGCATCCGGAAGACGAAGAGTGACAGCCAGGCGAGGGCGCCCCCCGCGGCGGTCATCGCCCAGATCAGGCGATACAGGTCACCGCTCTTGCGTACCGCGAGCAGGACCAGGTAGGCAAACAGAATGGTCTTGGAGAATTCCTTGATGATGAATGAACCCGAATTGCCCATGGACAGGCCGAATGGGACCGACAGGCAGGCCATGATCGCGATCGCCGCTATCATCCGGGCGGACCAGGTCTTGGGCGCAAAATCTCCTGAGAGGTACCGCGGGTTCATGAGGGCTTAGAGCCCGGCCAGCATGGTCAGGGTCAGCGCCGGGCGGAATGGGGTCAGGAAGCCGAAGTGCTGGTGAATGCGGCTTATCGTGATCAGCATCATGACGGAGATGATGTTCCGATAACCGTCGGACGTGGCGATCAGCGCCCCGCTCACCCCCCCGGGGAGGGGTCCGGTCCTGCGACTCGGAAGGGCGGCGGCGGTCATAGCTATCCTGAAAGCTGGTATTAACTTACCTTGCAATTCTCAGGCCCTGAGGCCCCGGTCCGAGCCGGAATTTTCCGCTCGGAACGACCTCTCGGCGCTCCCCCGACGTTATCCAGCCTGTGGCCTTCCCGCAACAGGCAGCTCAACTTGCCTGATCCCAGAGGGTTGGCCAGAGAGTTGCTACCCACCTGCCGTCCGTGGCACTGCTCCCGTCCCCCGAGATGAGCCCTGATCTGCGCCCGATCTCCGTCGTCGTCCCCTGCCGGAATGCCAGCGGCTGGCTGGATCAGGCCCTGGCCTCGGTGGTGGACGCCGCGCAGCGCGAGCCTGCGGTGGAGGTGGTGGTGGTGGACAACGGCTCCACCGATGGCACCGCCGAGGAAGTGGAACGCCGGTGGGGATCCCAGGTGACCCTGCTGCGCGCACCCCGGCGAACGGTGGGCGCCCTCCGCAACCTGGGTGCGGCGCACGGCGGGGGGACGATCCTCAGCTTCGTCGACGCCGATTGCGCGATTGCCCCAGGCTACTTCGGCATCGTGCGGGAGCTCCTCGCGGAGACCGGCGCGGCCGCGGTGGGCTGTTACTACGAGCTGCCCCCCGTCCCGACGGCGCTCGAGCGCGCTTGGGACCGGCTGCATGCCCCGTCAGCGGATGGACCTGCAACCATGATCAACGCGGGGAACCTCGCGGTGACCCGGCCGGCC
>JANRJZ010000193.1:0-3480 GCA_033763675.1 Gemmatimonadota bacterium | reverse complement strand
GTGGCGAAAGCGGTGTCCTGCATCGACGTCACAATCTGCAGCAGGCTGATCACCAGCCCCGCCAGAAAACCCACCACCAGCAGCGGCAGGCTCAGCCAGAAGGCCGCCATCAGGGCCCCGCGTATCAGATCGACAACCGCCGCCTGGCTCATTTCCGACTCCTTCAATAAAACGTCTTCACCAGCGATCCCACCACCAGGTTCCAGCCATCCACCAGCACGAACAGCAGCACCTTGAACGGCGCCGAGAGCATCACCGGAGGCAGTTGCACCATGCCCACCGACAGCGTCACGCTGGCCACCACCAGGTCGATGATGAGGAAGGGCAGGAACAGCACCGCCCCGATCTGGAAGCCGGCCTTCAACTCCGACAGAATGTAGGCCGGAATCAGCACCCGCAGCGTCAGGTCGGCCGGCCTGGCCGGCGGCGGGGTCTTCGAGACTTCGAGAAACAGGGCGATGTCCTTCTCCCGGGCAAAGCGCAGCAGGAACGTCTTGAGCGGTTTCGAGCCCTCCTCCATCGCCTGTGCCGGCGCCATCTCGCCCTTCTCCATCGGCTGCCAGCCGCGCGTGTACATCTCCGTCGCCACCGGCCACATGATCAGCACGCTCAGGAACATCGCCAGACCGATCAGCACCTGGTTGGACGGCGTGGTCTGCGTGCCCAGCGCCTGGCGCAGGAAATGCAGCACCACCGCGATCCGCAGGAACGGCGTGATCGACATGATGGCCGCCGGTAGCAGGCTCAGCAGGGTCAGCAGCACGGCCACCTGCACCGGCACCGACAGCGATCCGCCGGCCTTGCCCGGCTGGAGCGACACGCCCAGGAACGAATCGGCCTGCGCCGCCAGGATCCAGAACGCCGCCATCAGGAGGCCACCCTTTCGCCCCGCCTGCTTCGCCCAGGCGCCAGCCGCGCCAGCAGCGAGCAGCCCTGCGGATGCGTCGCCACCAGCAGCAGACGCTCCCCGGCCCGCACCACAACCAGCGTGTGCTGCGGGCTCAACCGCAGCCGCTCCACCGCCTCCAGGCTCCGCTCATGCGGCGGCGCGGCCGTCCAGCCCGGGTGCTGCTTCACCCACCAGACCGCACCCGCCAATAGCGCCAGCACGAAACTCACGGCCGCCAGTTCGAGCATCCGGTCACTCCTCGATGTTGAAATCGGTGATGCGCACGCCCATCGTGTCCTCGATGATCACGATCTCGCCGAAACCCACCAGCGAGCCGCCGATCAGAATGTCGATGTTCTCGCCCGCCGACCGCGTCATCTTCACCACGCATCCCGCCTCGAGTTCCAGCAGTTGGCGCACGCTCATCACCTTCCGGTCCAGCTCCACTTCCACCGGCAGGAGAACGTCGGAGATGTGACGGATCTCCTCACTGGGCAACGGCCCGTCGGCCAGCTCCCGGCGTTGTGGTTCGGCGGCCACGGTTACGGCTCTTGCCCGCCTTCGGCCTCGGGCGGCGTGGTTAGCATGCCGTTCAGCGCGTCAATGCCTTCCCGGATGCCCATCAGTTGTTCCAGACTGCTGAACTGCGCCAGCTCGGCCACGAACTCCGCCCCGTCGGTGGGATTCAGCGGATCCTGGTAGCGGATCTGGGCCACCAGCAGTTGCAGGAACGCGTCTTTGCTCACCAGGTCCGGCGGCGGCGGCACCGTCCCCGGAATGTTCGTCTGGCCGCCGGTCTCGGCCGCCGCGGCGGATACCCCTGAAATCATCTCGTCCTCCCTTGCCCGTCCAGATTCATAGCCAGTTCCTCTTCCCACCGCAGCCGGCGGCCGCGGCCCTGCCGCTGTTCCTCCGCCTGCTCCCTGTCCTCACGCTGCTGGCGTCCGTCCCGGCCCTGCTGCTCCGCCTGCCGTCCCGGCTCCGGATCCCGGCCCGTGTCATCCGCCCCCGCGTTCCCGGCGGCAGCCTCCGTACCCTCCGGCCCGGGCACCCAGGCGTCGCTCTGGTAGCCGCTCTGTTCCAGCCGGTCGACCAGCTCGCTCAGCTCGCTGCGTAGTGTCGTGGCGGTTCCGGCATCGGTGGCCCGCACGGCCACCTCGATCGCCCCGCCCGACTCCCGCACCCGCACCTCCACCGGATCCCGATCCGGTGCATCGACGCGCAGGGAGATCTCGGCGGCGGCTTCGGGGGGCGCAGCGGGCGGCAGGTCGGCGACGGGCGCTGAGGCGGCTGCCTCGGCCGCTCGCGGCGGCGGGGCGACCTCCACTCTCCCGGGCGCTGCGGGCCCAGCGGCTCCCCCGCCAGCCGGTGGTTCAGACGGCGCAGTTCCGGCCGGGCTTGGGCCGGCGGCGGGCTCGGAGGGCGTCGCCGCGACGCGTTCCACCCGCCGCTCTCCCGCCGGCTGGCGCGGCCTCTCGACTCTCTCCCCGGTCCGGTCGGCGGGCGGCCGCCCGGCCTCGACACGTTTCCCTTCAGGCGGCCTGTCGTCAGCCGGCGGCACTTCAGACCGGCTGGCGTCAGCGGGCTCCGTCTCGACGCGCGCTCTGTCCGTCCGCGGCCGCGCCTCGACGCGCACCGGCCCGTCATCGCCCCGCGCAGGTCTTCCCGGAGGCCCGGCCGGCGCCGGCGCGGCGTGTGGCGGCTCGGGAGCGTCCGCCACCGCGAGGTCGGGGCTCGTGGTCTCCTCCGCCGGCTCCGCCCCGGCGGATGCCTCTCCTGTCTCCGGTCCTGTCTCCGGCCCGGCCGCCTCCATCCTCAGAACAAAGGCCAGGTGCTCGAATGCACCGCGTTCCGCCTCGGAAGTCCCGCCCGTCACTCGCGTGCAGCCCGCCGGGGCGGCCGCGGTCTCGGCATCTCTGGGCGCTGCCGTATCGACTGCCGGCGCTTCTACCGCCACCCTCTCGACCGCCGCCGTCTCGACCGGCACCGGAGCCGGCGCGGCAACCGCATGCGGGACCACGACCGCCGGAGACACCGGTACGGCAACCATCCATTCCGGCACCGCCCGCGCCGGGGCCGGGCTGGTTAGGGGTTGCCGCTGGCACGTTGTTCCCGTAGGGGCGTATCCACTACCGGGAGGCTCGGCCGCAGGCGCCGGCCCGCCGCGTGCCCCCGGTTCCTCCCCTTCGCGCTCCACGCCCTCCCGCGCTCCCGCCGGCGGCTCTTCTCCTTCTGCTGCCGGGGCTGGTTCCACCAGCAGCATCGCCAGCAGGCCGGCGAAGGCCGCCGCCATCGCATCGCCCGTCGGCGGAGCCGGCCCGTCCGGGAGCGCCGGGGGAGCGGCCGCCGGCTGGGAGAAGAGCGGTAGGAAGCCGATGGTCACGCTGGCTCTCGTCGCAGTCCAAGGGCCAAGGGCGGAGGTCCCTGGGGTCAGTGAGTTAGCAGCGGCGGGTGGTGACGCATTGTTGGCGATGGGCGCGCGGTGGCAAGATTTCGACGCCGGCGCCGCCCCGCCCCAGCGGGCTCATCGGC
This sequence comes from Gemmatimonadota bacterium, assembly GCA_033763675.1. Classification (GTDB taxonomy): domain Bacteria; phylum Gemmatimonadota; class Gemmatimonadetes; order Gemmatimonadales; family GWC2-71-9; genus JADJOM01. The sequence goes on along the minus strand of JANRJZ010000193.1, from coordinate 59 downwards.
TTGTTTTACTCCCACTTGCGCCCCTTCCCCACGCTGGCCGTCCAATTGCACCACCCTCC
>JANRJZ010000192.1:0-11798 GCA_033763675.1 Gemmatimonadota bacterium | reverse complement strand
CCGTCCTGCCGTCCTGCCGTTGACCAAACCCCGCGCCCGGGCTAGGTTTACCGCCGGTTATCGAAGCGGGGGCCAAACACCCCCCACCCCCAGCCCGGCCGTGCCGGTGCGACCGGGTCCCAAGCACAGCGTGGGTCGAGCCGGGCGTCATGCGCGCCTGGCCTGCTGTTGCCGGACATCCAGCGTCGCCTGGGTGTCCGTTTTCTTTTTCGGGAGGAGTGCCGCACTGTCCACCAATGAGCGTGAGCGCCGGGTCCGCATCAATCGGCAGATCCGGATCAGTCCGCTGCGGGTGATCGGCCCCGGGGGCGAACAGCTGGGCGTATTGCCGGTCGAGGAGGCGCTGGCCGCCGCGGTGGAGCGCGGCCTCGACCTGGTGGAAGTGGCCCCCATGGCGCGTCCCCCCGTGGTCAAGATCATGGACTACGGGAAGTACAAGTTCGAGGAAGCCAAGGCGGCGCGGGCGGCCAAGAAGAAGCAGCACATCATTCACCTGAAGGAAATCAAGGTCCGGCCCGGCATCGAGGAGCATGACTTCGAGTTCAAGAGCCGGCACGCCCGGGAATTCCTGCTGGACGGCAACAAGGTGAAGGTGACCATGATGTACCGCGGCCGGCAGCTGGCCCACGTGGAGCTGGGCAAGGCGGTCCTGGACCGCTTCTTCGGCACCCTGGCGGACATCGGCAAGGTGGAGCAGGACGCGAAGCTCGAGGGCCGCAACATGGTGATGGTGCTGGCCCCCAAGTAGACCCCGTAGGGGCGGAGCTGCAGCTCCGCCCCCACTGTGATTCAGCCAGAGAGAGAACGCAATGCCCAAGCAGAAGACCAAGCGTGCGGCGATGAAGCGCTTCACCCGGACCGGCACCGGGAAGCTCAAGCGCTGGCATGCCAATCACAGCCACATCCTGACCAAGAAGACCCGCAAGCGGAAGAACCGGCTCAAGAAGGCGGCGCTGGTGTCCTCGGCCGACTTCCCGCGCGTCAACCGCCTCCTCCAGGCGTAAGGGAGCACCCATGCCTCGCGTCAAGAGCAACGTCGCTCACCACGCCCGGAAGAAGAAGATCATGCGCGCCGCCAAGGGCGCGCGCGGCGCCCGGAGCAAGCTGTACCGTCCCGCCAAGGAGACGGTGGAGCGGGCCCTGCAGTACGCCTACCGCGACCGGCGCAAGAAGAAGGGCGAGTTCCGTACCCTCTGGATCACCCGCATCAACGCGGCGTGCCGGATGCACGGCTTCAGCTACAGCGGCTTCATGGCGGCCCTCAAGAAGGCCGGGGTCGAGGTGAACCGGAAGGTGCTCGCCGACCTCGCCGTCCGCGACATGGACGCCTTCGCGAAGATCGCCGAGGTCGCGAAGGCCGCGGTCTGAGGGCAGCCCGACAGTGATGGACCCGTGGGGTCGCCCGCCGCCGGTGGGTGACCCCGCGTGACTTCCACAGTGGTGCACGATGTCTGAGAATCCCGACTACTTCCAGGACTTGCAGGAGTACGCTGCCCGGCTCGAAGTCATCCCGACGCTGGGCGCTCGGGAGCTGGAGGCAGAGTACATCGCACTGCTTGGGCGCAAGCAGGGCCGCTTGAACGAATTCCTCAAGACCGTGCTGCCCCGGTTGAATGACGAGGAGAGGCGGCACCTGGGCGGCAATGCCAACAAGCTGAAGCGCGAACTGGAGGCGGCCTTCGAGGCCCGGCGCGCCGCCCTCACCGAGGCGGCCGATGCCCGGGCCGCCCGCGGCACCGACCTCACCATGCCGGGCCGGGCGCGCTGGCGGGGCGGCATTCACCCGGTCACCCAGGTGGTCGAAGAGATCGTGGCCATCTTCCGCGGCCTCGGCTTTGCCCGGGCCACGGGCCCCGAGGTCGAGACCGAGTGGTACAACTTCGGCGCGCTCAACTTCCCGCCGGACCACCCGGCGATGGACATGCACGACACGCTGTACCTCGACATCCCCGACCGCCGCGCCGGCGAGGATCGGCGGCGCAACCGCACCTCGGGCATCGAGGAGCCGCACGAGCGGCGCGACCGCGCGGAGCGCCGGATGCGGGACCAGGGTCGCTGGCTCCTCCGCACCCACACCAGCCCGGTGCAGGTTCGCGTCCTGCAGCAGGACCCGCCCCCCATCCGGGTGGTGATCCCGGGCTGGGTCTACCGCAAGGATCCCTTCGACGCCTCCCACGCCCCGGTCTTCGCCCAGATCGAGGGGCTGGTGGTGGATGAAGGGATTTCCTTCGTGGACCTCAAGGCGACGCTGAGCCACTTCGCCCGCGGATTCTTCGGCGCGACGACCGCCGTGCGCTTCCGCCCCTCCTTCTTCCCCGTCACCGAGCCCTCGGCCTAGATGGACGTGAGCTGCGGGGTCTGCGGCGGCGCCGGCTGTCCCGCCTGCAAGGGGACCGGCTGGATGGAGATCCTCGGGGCCGGCATGGTGCACCCGACCGTGCTGGAGAACTGCGGCCTCGACGCCGAGCGCTTCACCGGCTTCGCCTTCGGCATGGGGCCCGGCCGGATCGCGATGAACCGGTTTGGCATCACGGATATCCGCCTGCTCTACGAGAGCGACATGCGGTTCCTTGCCCAGTTCGCCGAGCCGCCGGGCCGCCGAGCCGTCGAGCCGTCCGCATGAACCTCTCCCGCCGCTGGCTCGAAGGGTTCCTCCGCCGCGACCTCGATCCCCAGGACCTCGTTCGCCGCCTGGCCATGCTCGGCGCGCCGGTGGACGCCGTGGAGCCGCTGCACCCGGGGCTCGACCAGATCGTCATCGGGCAGGTGGAGACGGTGGCGCCGCACCCCAACGCCGACCGGCTCCGGGTCTGCATGGTGAATGACGGGCAGGGAGAGCTGCGCCATGTGGTCTGCGGGGCCCCCAACGTCACCGCCGGGAAGAAGTACCCCTTTGCCCGGGTGGGTGTCACGCTTCCGGGCGGCCTCGCCCTGGAGCGCCGCAAGATCCGGGGCGAGCTGTCGGAAGGGATGCTCTGCTCCGCGCGGGAGCTTGGCCTCGGCCAGGAGCACGACGGGATCCTCGAGCTGCCCACCGAGGCGGCACCGGGCACGCCGCTGCTCGCGGTGCTGCCCATCGCGGACGAGCGCCTCGTGGTGGATGTCACCCCCAATCGTCCCGATTTGCTGGGGCACAAGGGGATGGCGCGGGAGCTGGCCTGCAGCTTCGGTGGCAGCTTCCGCCTGCCGGAGATCCCGGGCGCCCCTGCCTCGGGCCTGGGGACACTGCGCCGGGTCGAGGAGTTCCATGCCGTGGCGGGCGGCGTCACCGTCGGCACCGAGGATCCCGCCGGCTGCCTCCGGTTCACCGCCGTCGTCATTCGCGGCGTGAAGGTCGGCCCCTCGCCCCGGTGGCTGGCGGAACGGCTGGAGGCGGTGGGCGCGCGCAGCATCAACAACGTGGTGGACGCCACCAACTACGTGATGCTGGAGCTCAACCACCCGATGCACGCCTACGACCTGGCCCGCCTGCGTGGCCCGGCCGTCGTGGCCCGCCGGGCGCGCGCTGGGGAGACCGTCACCACCCTGGACGGCACGGTGCGAGTCCTTACCGCCGACATGACCGTGATCGCCGACGCGGAGCGGGTGATCGGCGTCGGGGGCGTGATGGGGGCCGAGAATACCGAGGTCTCCGCCGAGACCACCGACCTGGTGGTCGAGTGCGCCTGCTTCGATCCCGCCCGCACCCGGCGGGCCCGCCGTACGCTCGGGATGTCCACCGACGCCTCGTACCGTTTCGAGCGGGGGGTGGACCTCTGGGGGCTGCCGGATGCCCAGCGGCGCTGCGCGGCGCTGATCCTGGCCACGGCCGGCGGCAGCATCGAGGACGCGGTAGACGTCTGGCCGGAGCCGGCGCACCCGCCGCGGGTGTTCCTCCGGACCGCGCGCGTGGCGCAGCTGCTGGGCGCCGCCCTTCCGGTCCCGACGATCGAGAAGTACCTGGTGGCGATCGGCTGTACCGTGCTCAACAAGCCGGACGATGCCCGGCTGGCCGTCGATATCCCCGGCTGGCGCCCCGACCTCCGCACCGAGATCGACCTCATCGAGGAGATCGCCCGGCTGCACGGCTACGACAACTTCCCCACCGACCTCCGCCCCTACCGGGTGGGTCGCCTGGCGGATCAGCCGCTGGACCAGATGATCACCCGGGTGCGGAACGGGCTGGTGGCCCAGGGCCTCCACGAGGCGGCCACCATGTCGCTCGGGCCGGCGGACAGCCCCGCGGCGCTGAAACTGCTCAACCCGCTCTCCAGCGAGGAGGCGTGGCTGCGGGAGGCGCTGCTTCCGAGCCTGGTGCGCGGGGTCGAGACCAACTGGTCCCGCCGGGTGCGTGACGTCCGGCTGTTCGAGGTCGGAGCCGGGTTCGCGCGGGGCGGGGGAGACGGCCGCCCGGTCGAGACCACCCGGGTGGCGGCGGTGCTCACCGGCGCCCGCACCCCCGCGCACTGGACCGACGGCGGCGGGGCGCCGGACTTCGACCTGTGGGACCTCAAGGCGCTCTTCGAAGTCACGGTTGCTCTGGCCAACCCGTTGGCGGAGGTGCATCTTGATGTGTCGGGGTGGGTTGCGCGTGATACGACGGGTCGACAAGTCGGCCATGCCCGCCGGATGACGTTGCCCCCACCCCCCTGGGCGGCCCCGGTGTTCGGGCTGGAAGTGGAGCTGAGCCCGACACTCCCGGCCCCGGTGCGCTACACTTCGGTTCCTACCACACCCTCGTCGTGGCGTGACCTCAACCTGCTGCTCGGTCCCGGCGTGCCCGCGCGTGAGGTGATCCGGGTGTTGCGGAGCGCCGGCGGCGCCCTGGTCGAGGGCGTGGAAGTGGTGAGCGAGTTCCGGAGCGAGCAGCTGGGTCCCGAGCGGCGCGCGGTGCAGTTCCGGGTGACGTTCCGGGCCCCGGATCGCACCATCCGGGACGAGGAAGTGGACCAGAGCGTCGCCCGCATGCTCAAGGCGGTGGAGAGGCAGCTTGACGCAAAACTACGAACGGCCTGACGCGCACGCCCTGCATGAGCTGGGCGACCTGCTCCAGTACGTCGGGGAGGAGCTGGCCGCCTGGCGCCGCCGATCGCTCAAGGCGGAGGCCGAACTCGCGGAGGCGCGCAACAAGGGGGGCGTGGTCGCGGGGCCGGAACTGCTGCTGGCGCGCCAGCGGGTGATCGACCTCGAGGTCGAGAACCAGGCGCTCCGGGAACGGATCGACGCTGCCCGGGACAAGCTCCGGCTGCTGGCTACCCGGCTGAGCTTCCTCGAGCAGGAAGCCGACGAGGGAGCCGCATGACGCTGCCCAAGCATGCCGTCCGGGTGACCATTGGCGGAGAGGACTACACCGTCCGCTCCGAGCTGCCGCCCGAGTACACGAAGGAAGTGGCCGCCTACGTGGATGCCGCGCTGCGCCGCATCCGCGACATGCTGCCGCAAGTGGAGACGCACAAGGCGGCGATCCTCGCCGCCCTCGCCATTACCGACGAGCTGTTCCAGGCCCGGCGGGGCGACCGGGAGCACGCCGCCCGGCTCAACGCGATGGCGGACGACCTCGCCCGCCTGCTGCCGCCGGCCAAGCGGGGCAGGCGCGCCACCGGCCCGCACGGGATTTCCGGGTAGGGGCGGGTCGCCATTGGGGGGCCGAGACAGGCCCTGGCTCCCTCCGGTCCTGACGCCATCACAGCCGGCCCCCCGCGGCTCGGCTTTGGAGATAGATGATGTCCCCTGTTGTCGTGCCCCTGCTCGAGGGGCTTGCCGCCGGTCTCGTCGTCGCCACCGTCGCCTTTTTCATCTATAGCCGCACCCAGCGGCAGAGCGCCCTGCGCACCCTCGCCGCCGCCCGGGCCGAGGCCCAGGCCCTGGTCGCCGATGCCTCCACCAAGGCCCTCGAAGCCCGCAACCAGATCGTGCTCGAGGGCAAGATGGAGACCCTCAAGCTGCGCGAGGACCTCGACAAGGAGGCCCAGCGCCGCCGCGAGGAGTGGGAACGCTTCGAGCGCCGGGCCGAGGAGCGGGACCGCTCCCTGGAGCGCAAGCTGGAGGAGGTGCGAAAGCAGGAGTCCGGCTTCGGCGCCCGGGAGGCGGCGGTCCAGAAGGCGGAGGCCGAGCTGCGGCAGCGGGAGGCCGAGCTCGAGCGCCGGGCGGGCGAGGAACGGATACGGCTGGAGCGGATCGCCGGCCTGACCGGGGAGGAGGCTCGCCGGGAGGTGCTGCAGCGGGCGGAAGACGAGGCCCGCGGCCAGGCGCAGGCGCTGGCCCGGGACATCCGGGAGCAGGCCAAGCGCGCCGCCGACAAGGACGCCCGGAAGATCGTGGCGCTGGCGGTGCAGCGGATCGCCGCGGAACACACCGCCGAGACCACCGTGGCGGCGGTGGCGCTCCCCAGCGACGAGATGAAGGGCCGCATCATCGGCCGCGAGGGGCGGAACATCCGCGCCTTCGAGCAGGCCACCGGCGTGGACGTCATCATTGACGACACCCCCGACACGGTGATCATCAGCTGCTTCGACCCGGTGCGCCGGGAAACGGCCCGCCGTGCGCTCGAGGCGCTGATCACCGACGGCCGGATCCACCCCGGCCGGATCGAGGAGCTGGTGGCCAAGTGCGGCAAGGAGCTGCAGGCGGAGCTGGTGGAGCTGGGGGAGAAGGCGGCGTTCGAGACCGGGGTGCACGGGCTGCACCCCGAGCTGATCAAGCTCATCGGCCGGATGCGCTACCGCACGTCCTACGGCCAGAACATCTACGATCACTCCAAGGAAGTCGCCTGGCTGGCCGGCATGATGGCGGCCGAGCTGAAGCTGGACGTCACCCTGGCCAAGCGCGGCGCGCTGCTGCACGACGTGGGGAAGGTGCTGACCCACGAGCACGAGGGCACCCACGTCGAGCTGGGCGTGGAAGTCGCGAAGAAGTACGGCGAGCAGGCGCTGGTGATCAACTGTATCGCCGCCCACCACGACGACGTCCCCCACGAGACCGCCGAGTCGGTCCTGGTCCAGGCGGCCGACGCCATCAGCGGCGCCCGCCCCGGCGCCCGCCGCGAGGCCTTCGAGAGCTACGTGAAGCGGCTCACCCGGCTGGAAGAGATCGCCAACGGCTTCCCCGGGGTGGAGAAGTCGAACGTCATCCAGGCCGGCCGCGAGGTCCGCGTCATCGTCACCCCCGACCGGGTGGATGACGGCCAGGCCGTGAGCCTCTCCGACCAGATCGCCCGCCGGATTGAGAACGAACTGCAGTACCCGGGCCAGATCCGGGTCGTCGTCATTCGAGAAACCCGAGCCGTGGATATCGCCCGATGAGTGCACGCATCATTGACGGAGTCGCCCTCGGCAAGACCATCCGCCAGGAGGTGGCCGCCGAGGTCGCCGCACTCAAGGGCCGGGGAGTGGTCCCGGGGCTGGCCGTGGTGCTGGTGGGCGAGAATCCGGCCTCGAAGGCCTACGTGGGCAGCAAGGAGAAGGCGTGCCTCGAGGCCGGGATGCACTCGGTCAAGGTGCAGCGCTCCGAGACCCTGCCGGAGGCGGAGCTGCTCGCCATCGTGGACCAGCTCAACCACGATCCCGCGATCCACGGGATCCTGGTGCAGCTCCCGCTCCCCAAGCACATCAACACCGAAAAGGTGCTGCTCCGCATCAACCCGGCGAAGGACGTGGACGGCTTCCATCCCGTCAACGTCGGCAAGCTCGTGATCGGCGATCCGACCGCGCTCCGCCCCTGCACGCCGTGGGGGGTGATCCAGATGCTGCTGCGCAACGGCATCGAGACCCGGGGGGCGCACGCCGTCGTGATTGGCCGGAGCACGATTGTCGGGAAGCCGATGGCCAACCTCCTGTTCCAGACCGGCCCCGGGGGCGACGCCACGGTCACGGTCTGCCACTCCCGGACCCGCGACCTCCCCGCGGTGGTGCGGAGCGCCGATATCGTCATCGCCGCGATCGGCAAGCCGGAATTCGTCACGGCAGACATGGTGCGACCCGGCGCCGTGGTCATTGACGTCGGGATCAACCGGGTGGACGATGCCACCGTCCCCAAGGGCTACCGGCTGGTCGGCGACGTGGCGTACGCCCCGGTGGCGGAACGGGCCGCGGCCATCACGCCGGTCCCCGGGGGCGTGGGCCCAATGACCATCGCGATGCTCATGGCCAACACCCTGCAGGCGATGAAACAGGGGGCCGGCGATTAGGTGATTGGGCGATTAGGCGATTCGACCGCCAGTCGCCCAATCGCCCAATCGCCCGATCGCCCAATCGTCCAATCGCCCAATCGCCCGATCGTCCAATCGCCCGATCGTCCAATCGTCCAATCGCCTATGACCACTCCGGACCTCTTCTCGGACTCCGACGCCCCCTGGACCCCCACCCTTCTCGCCCGCGCAGCGCGGCGGGTGCTCGAGGGGGGGATCGGCGCGCTCTGGGTGCGGGGGGAGATCTCCGGCCTCAAGGTGTACCAGAGCGGTCACTGGTACTTCACGCTGAAGGACGCCGAGGCCCAGGTGCGCTGCGTCATGTGGCGGCCACAGGCAGCCCGGGTGAAGACCCAGCCTGCCGAGGGGACCCAGATCTTTGTCCGTGGCCTGCCGACGGTGTGGGAGGAGCGGGGGGAGTTCCGGCTCACCGTGAGTGAGCTGCTGGTCACCGACCAGGTGGGCCAGCAGCAGCTCAACCTGGAGAAGATTCGCCTGGCGCTGGAGAAGGACGGCCTCTTCGAGGCGGCGCGGAAGCGACCGCTCCCGGAACTCCCCGCCCGGATCGCGGTGGTGACCAGCCTCGACGGCGCCGCGCTCCGGGACATCATCACCGTGACCCGGAAGCGCTGGCCCGCGATGGAACTGGTCGTGGTCGGCACCAAGGTGCAGGGCTCGGAGGCGGAGGCGGAGGTAGTGCGCGCGCTCGGGGTGGTGAACCGGCTCCCGGGGGTCGATCTCTGTGTCCTCGCCCGGGGCGGGGGCGCAAAGGAGGATCTCGCCGCGTTCAACACCGAGTCGGTCTGCCGGGCGTTGGCCGCGGTGCGGGTGCCGACCATCTCCGCCATCGGCCACGAGACCGATGTCTCCTTCACCGACCTCGTCGCCGACCACCGCGCCGCCACCCCCTCCGCGGCCATGGAGCTGGCGGTACCGGACCGGGCCGACCTCGCCCGCCAGACCGCCGCCCTCGCCACCCGGCTGGCCCAGGCGCTCGGCCGGGGTACCCGCCTGGCGCGGGAGCGTCTGGCCCGCACCGGCGACCGGCTGGAGCAGGCCCTCGGCCGCCAGCTGGAGGGCCCTCGCCGCGACCTCGAGCGGCTCGGCGCCCAGCTCGACGCGCTCTCCCCCCTCCGGGTCCTGGAGCGCGGCTACAGTGTCGCCGTCGGGGCCAACGGCCAGCTGCTGCGGCGCCGGGCGGACTTCACCGCCGGACTGGGATTCACCCTCCGGGTGGTCGATGGCAGCGTGCCCGCACGGGTGGAGCGAGGCCCATGACCCAGCCTGAACCCACGCCCTCGCTGGCCGGGGACCTGCGCCGGCTGGAGGAGATCGTCCGCCAGCTGGAGCGGGACGATGGCGATCTCGATCGCGCCCTCGGGCTCTTCGAGGAGGGGGTCGCCCGGCTCCGCGCCGCGCGCGAACGGCTGCTCCAGGCGGAGACCCGCGTCAAGAAAGTGCTCGAGGACGCCGAGGGGACCCTGCGGCTCGAGGCCCTCGATGACAAGGACTGAGCTCGCCGCTCCGGGCACCGGGGAGGAGGCGCAGGAGCTCCTGCTCGAGGCCCGCGACCGGGTGGACGCCCTGCTCGCGGCTTGGAGCGAGCGGATCCAGACCATCGTCCCCGGGCGCACCGGCGAGGCGCTGGCCTACGCCCTCAACACGCCCGGCAAGCGGGTACGCGCGGCGCTGGTCATCTCCGCCTATCGCGCGGTGGGGGGTGTCTCGCCCGCGATCGCCGCGGTGGCGGCGGCGGTGGAAACGGTCCACGCCTATTCGCTGGTGCACGATGACCTCCCCTGCATGGATGACGACGCCCTGCGCCGCGGCCGCCCCACCACCCACCGCGCCTACGATGTCCCCACCGCCACCCGGGTCGGGTTCCTGCTGGTGCCGGTGGCGGGGCTGGTGCTGGCCCAGGCCGCCCGTGACCTGCTGCTGCCCGGCCCGATCCTTGGCCGGATGGCGGGAGAGCTGTTCGAGTCGGGGGGGATCCGCGGGATGGTCGGGGGGCAGTGGCTGGACCTCGAGGCCGAACACAAGCAGCTCGATCTCGAGGGGCTGATCGCTGTGCACCGGGGCAAGACCGGCGCGCTGATCCGCGCCGCCTGCGTCCTCGGCGCCCTGGCGGCGGAGGCGCCCACGCCGGTGGTGGACGCCCTCGCCGCCTACGGTCAGGATATCGGGCTCGCATTTCAGATCGCGGACGACGTCCTGGACGTCACGGCCACCAGCGACCAGCTGGGCAAGACCGCCGGCCGGGACGCGGCGTTGGCGAAGGCCACCTACGTGAGCGTACTGGGGGTGGAACGGGCCCGGGCGGAGGCGGCTGCCCTCGCCACCCAGGCGGTCCGGCACCTTGAACAGGCGGGGGTCCCGGCCGGACCCCTGGGGGCCCTGGCGCACTATATTGTGGCGAGGGAGTCGTAGGGCGTTTGCCTCCGTCGGCCCCGGAACCTTTTACCCCGGACGCTTGTCGCCATGAGCCTCCTCGCCACGATCCAGTCGCCCGCCGACCTCAAGCGGATTCCCCGGGAGCAGCTGCCGGACCTGGCCCGGGAAGTCCGGGAGCGGCTGATTGACTGCTGCGCGGAGACCGGCGGCCATATCGGGGCCAGCCTGGGCGTCGTGGAGCTGGCGATCGCGCTGCTCTACGAGTTCGACTCCCCCACTGACAAGATCGTCTGGGACGTGGGGCACCAGGCCTACGCCTGGAAGCTGCTCACCGGCCGGAACGAGGGGTTCCCCACCCTGCGCCAGACCGGCGGCGTGTCGGGCTTCCTCAAGCGGAGCGAGAGCGAGCACGACGCCTTCGGCGCGGGCCACGCCGGCACCGCCATGTCAGCGGCGCTGGGCATGGCCACCGCGCGAGACCTGGCGGGGGGCACCAGCAAGGTGATCGCCATCGTGGGCGACGGCGCCCTCACCTGCGGTCTGTCGTACGAGGGGATGAACAACGCCGGCCACTCCGACCGTGACATCATCCTGATCGTCAACGACAACGGGATGTCCATCTCCCCCAATGTCGGCGCCATCAGCAAGACCCTCGGCACCCTCGCCGCCAGTCCCGCCGCCAACCGGCTGCGGGAGCACATCAAGCACTGGACGCTCAAGCTGGGGAAGGTGTTCGGGCCCGAGGTGGTGGAGTTTGCCAAGAATCTCGAGGAGAGCGCCAAGAATCTCTTCTCCGGCGGGATGTTCTTCGAGGAACTTGGCTTCCGCTACTTCGGCCCGATCGACGGGCACGACCTCCGGAAGCTGCTGGATACCTTCCACTTCGTGAAGCCGATGACCGGCCCGCGCGTGATCCACGTGATGACCGAGAAGGGGAAGGGTTTCGCGCTGGCGGAGGCCAACAAGGAGAAATGGCACGGCCTCGCGGCGTACGACCCCGAGACCGGCGAGCCCAAGAAGAAGGCCAGCGGCCCGCCCACCTGGACCCAGGTCTTCGGCGACGCGATCACCCAGCTCGCCGCGGAGCACCCGGAACTGGTGGCCATCACGGCCGCCATGCCCAGCGGCACCGGGACCAGCATCTTCCAGAAGAAGTGGCCGGAGCGGTTCTTCGACGTCGGCATCGCCGAGGGACACGCGGTGACCTTCGCCGGCGGGCTCGCCACCGGCGGGATCCGTC
>JANRJZ010000191.1:0-12004 GCA_033763675.1 Gemmatimonadota bacterium | reverse complement strand
TCCGCGATCCGCGGGAGGATATCCCCTGGCTCCACCACGCAGGGCCCGGCGATGAGGAGCGGCGCCGCGTGGAAGGACCAGCCCATGTCAGCGCGTCGCCGCGGCCACTGCGGGACGGCCCTGAACCGGGATCCGCTGCCGCCGGCCGAGCGCCGCGGCCACGAAGGCCGCGAAGAGCGGGTGCGGGCGGGTGGGACGGGACTTGAGCTCCGGGTGGAACTGGCAGCCCAGGAACCAGGGGTGGTCGGGGAGTTCGATGATCTCCACCAGGCCGCCGTCGGGGGACTGCCCCGACAGCCGCAACCCGTGCTCCGCGAGCACATCGCGATAGGCGTTGTTCACCTCCCACCGGTGCCGGTGCCGCTCGCTGATCTGCAGCGTGCCGTAGGCCTGGGCCGCGCGGGAGTCCTTGCGGAGCCGGGCGGCATAGGCGCCCAGCCGCATGGTGCCCCCCATCTCCTTCACTTCCCGCTGGTTGGCCATGATCGCGATCACCGGGGTCTCGCACTCCGGCTCGAACTCGGTGCTGCTGGTCTCGGCCATGCCGCAGACGTTGCGGGCGAACTCGATCACCGCCACCTGCAGCCCGAGGCAGATACCGAAGAACGGCAGCTGGTTCTCGCGGGCCCAGCGAATCGCCTCGATCATCCCCTCGATCCCGCGCACCCCGAAGCCGCCCGGCACCAGCAGCCCGTCATAGTCGCCGAGCAGGCGGCCCGCGGCCTCCTGGCTGGTGAACTGGTCGCTGGAGAGCCAGTCGATCTGCACCCCGGCGTCGCTCGCGATCCCGCCGTGGATCAGGGCCTCCTGCACCGACTTGTAGGCGTCGTGCAGGTCGGTGTACTTGCCTACCACCGCGATCCGGACCGCATGCTTCGGGTGCAGGATCTTCTCGACCATGGCCTTCCAGCTGTCGAGGTCCGGCTCCTTCGTCTCCAGCCGCAGCCGCTCGCACACCACCCGGTCGAAGCCCTGCGCCCGGAACCGGAGGGGGATCTCGTAGATGGACTTGCAGTCCGGGCTCTCGATGACGCAGTCGAAGTCCACGTTGCAGAAGCCGGCGATCTTGCGCTTGATCTCGGGGCTGATGGGCTGCTCGCTGCGGCAGACCAGGACGTCGGGCTGAATCCCGATCTGCATCAGGTCGCGCACCGAGTGCTGGGTGGGCTTGGTCTTGAGCTCACCCGCCGCGGCGATGTAGGGCACCAGGGTGAGGTGGATGAACAGCGCATTGTCCCGCCCGACTTCCTGGCGGAACTGCCGGATGGCTTCGAGGAACGGCAGCGATTCGATGTCGCCGACCGTGCCGCCGATCTCCGTGATCACGACATCATGCCCGGGCGCGGTGCGGCGGATGGCGTTCTTGATCTCGTCGGTAATGTGGGGGACGACCTGGACCGTGGAGCCGAGGTACTCGCCGCGCCGCTCCTTGCCGATGACGTTCTGGTAGATGCGGCCGGTGGTGATGTTGTTCTGCTGCGACAGGCTCCGGTCGATGAACCGCTCGTAGTGGCCGAGGTCGAGGTCGGTCTCGGCACCGTCGTCGGTCACGTAGACCTCGCCGTGCTGGAACGGCGACATCGTGCCCGGGTCCACGTTGATGTAAGGATCGAACTTCTGCATGGTGACGGTGAGGCCCCGTTCTACCAGGAGCCGGCCCAGCGAGGCGGCGGCGATCCCCTTGCCGAGCGACGACACCACGCCGCCGGTGACGAAGATGTACTTGGTCGTGTTGACGCCGGTGGTCATCCGTGTTCCTCCTGAGCGAGCCAGTACGCCTCTGCGCGGCGCAGGTCTTCCGGGGTGTCCACGCCGGGCCGCGCGGCCTCGTCCAGCCGCGCGACACCGACACTCAAGCCGTGATGCAGGGCGCGGAGCTGCTCCAGCCGCTCCGCTTCCTCCGCCGGGGACGGCACCAGCCCGGCCCAGCGGGCCAGCGCCGCCCGGGTATAGGCGTAGACCCCGAGGTGCTGCCAGTACAAGTCGCCGGCGGGGGCGCCGGCATCCCGCCGCCAGGGAATCGCCGCCCGCGAGAAATAGAGCGCCCGCCCGCGCGCGTCGGTCACCACCTTCACCCGGGAGGCATCATGCGCATCGCCGGCGGCCATCGGCGCCGCCGCGGTGCCCACGTCATCGCCGTCGTGCAGGACCCGCTCGAGGGCACCCCGCAATGCGGCGGGCGGGAGAAAGGGCTCATCCCCCTGGATGTTCACCACGACGTCGTGCCCCGCGAACTCGGGCCGCGCCGCCACCTCCGCGACTCGGTCGGTGCCGCTCCGGTGGTCCGGATCGGTCAGGATGGCGCGGGTCCCGGCAAGCTCCACAACCCGGGCCACCATGGTGGAATCCGTCGCCACGACCAGGTCGTCCACCAACCCGAGCCGCTGCACCCGCTCGATCACTCGGGTCACCAGGGGCTCGCCGGCCAGGGGCTGGAGCGGTTTGTGGGGGATGCGGGTCGAGCCGAGACGGGCCGGGATAACACCTAGGACGCGCATTTCCGAACGTAATAAAGCCGCCCGGTCCTGTCAAAAGTCGTGCCGGGCGGCGGAGGGGGTCACGGGATAGCCCCTAGCTGATTATCCGTCAAGTGGTTAGGCGATGGCTGCCGGCCTCTCGCCCCGCCATCTGGCGGCCAATCGGAGGAAGTTGGCGAGGAGCCCCTTCCCCCCCTCCGTGGCGATGGACTCGGGGTGAAACTGCACGCCATACAGGGGGTGCTCCCGGTGTTGCATGGCCATGATCTCCTGGCCCTGGGGACGGTCGGCGGACCAGGCCGTCACCTCGAGGACCGGCGGGACGTCCACGGACGCCACTACCAGGGAGTGGTAGCGCATCACGGTGAGCGGATCGGGAAGTCCCTGGAAGAGCCCGGTGCCGAGGTGGGTGACCTGGGTGGTCTTCCCATGCATCAGCCGGGCAGCACGGATTACCCGGCCGCCAAAGGCCTCCCCGAGCCCCTGGTGGCCGAGGCAAACCCCCAGCAGGGGCACCTGGCCGGCCGCCGCCCGGATGAGCGGAATGGAGATGCCCGCATCACAGGGTTCGCCCGGACCGGGAGAGATGATGATCGCCTCGGGACCCAGGGCGAGCGCCTCGGCCACGGTGAGGGCGTCATTCCGGAGGACGAGAGGATTGGCGCCCAGCTCACCGGCCAGCTGGACCAGGTTGTACGTGAAGCTGTCGTAGTTGTCGAGAACCAGCAGCACGCGGCGACGGCTCCCCGGCTCAGGGCCTGACGGCGGGAGGCGGCGGCGGTGCGGGAGCCCCGACGACCGTCGAAGCCGGGGCGCCCTGGGCCCGCTCCAGCTCCATGGCCGCCCGCTGCAGTTCCCGGGCAACGATCTGGCGCACCGAATCCCCGATCTGGCGGCCTGCCTGCGCCAGCGAATCCACCTCGAGCGGCGAGATGTCGTGCATGTTGTTCACCGCCTCCAGCCGCACCTCGTCCGCCTTCATGCGGTCCATGACGGCGCGCATCTCCGCCCGCGCGGAATCGGCGCTCCGCTGCAGCCGCCGCCGCGGCCCGGCGCCAAGGGTGGCGGCCGAGTCCTCGAGCTCATCGGCGAGGCCACGCAACTCATCCACCGAATCCGATCGCGCGTCGATGCGGCTGTCCAGGAGGTTCCGCATCGCATCCAGCCGGGCTTCCAGCGCCACGCGCGCCGGATCGGGGGTACTCTTCACGTGGATCCCGCTCCCATCCATGTGGATCATGGTCCGGCGGATGTCCGCCACCGCCCCGGACGGCAGCATCAGGGGGAAGGAATCCGGGAGCCCCTGAAGCACCACGGTCCCGAACTGTTCCACGCCGGCGAGGGCGGTGCCTGGCGCCTGGCAGCGGAAGGTGGAGCGCTCGTTGAGGTGCTGCACGTCGTCCACGACGAGCACGCAGGACCGCAGCCGGTCGGGGGAGACGGAATCCGCCAGCTTCACCAGGACCCGGACGCCGGAGAACGACTCCGGGCTCTCCCGGAGCAACTCGACCCGGCGGAGGCTTCCCAGCTTGTCGCTGTCCACCCGGAAGGGGATCAGGCCGATCAGCGGAATCCGGATGGGGTCGGAGCTGTTGATGGTCGAATTGACCTTGACCTTGACCGACTTGACCCCGGTAATGACCAGCATCCCCACGACAAAGATGCCGAAGGCTCCACCGATGATCTTGACCCAGTAGTTTCGCATGGCCTGCTCCACAGATTCCCTGTCCGGACGGGCGGGGCGTTCCATCTAGAGACGCACGAACGGGGCCAAGGGTTTCAGGCGCCGGTGCGGACGGGAGACCGCAAGTGATCGAAGTCCGCGACCTTACGAAGGTGTACGGGGCCCTGACGGCGGTGCAAGGCCTCAGCTTTTCCGTCGCCGCTGGCCAGATCCTGGGGTTGGTCGGCCCCAACGGCGCCGGAAAGACGACCACCCTCCGGAGTCTCGCGGGCATCATCCGGCCCACCCGGGGGGAGATCAGGATCGCGGCCCACGACCTGACCCAGGATCCGATCCGCGCCAAGGGCGCGCTCGCCTTCATCCCGGATGAACCGCAACTCTTCGACTACCTCACGGTGGTGGAGCACCTGCGCTTCACGGCACGGCTCTACCGCCAGCCGGACACCGTGGCCGGGATCCCGGCGATGCTGGCCGAGTTCGAGCTGTCGGACAAGGCGGACGCGCTCGCGAGCGAACTGTCCCGCGGCATGCGCCAGAAGCTGGCGATCGCCTGCGGTCTGCTGCACCGGCCCGCGGTCCTCATGCTCGACGAGCCGCTGACCGGCCTGGACCCGCTCGGCATCCGGCGGATGAAGCGGACCATCGCCGCGCGGGCGCAGGCCGGTGCCGCGGTGATCCTCAGCTCCCACCTCCTCACACTGGTCGAGGAGCTGTGCACCCGGGTGCTCATCATCCACCGGGGCGAGCGGGTGGCCTACGGCACCACAGCCGAGATCGCGGCCGATCGCCCGGAGCTGGCGGGACGGGGGCTCGAGGAGATCTTCCTGTCCCTCACCGGCCACGGGGATGGCCCGTCCCCGTGATCGACGCGGCGCTGTACCTCTTCGGCGCGACCCTGCGAAACCGGGGCCGGCGGCTCATGCGCCAGCTGCGCAGTCCCCGGTACGTGATCGCCATCCTGGTGGGCATCGCCTATCTCGGCCTGGTCTTCTTCGGGCAGCGCCACGGCCGGCCCACGACCCCGCCCGGCCCCAGCCTGGCGGCGGCTGGCACGCTGCTGCTGGCGGCGATCGTGTTCAAGTGGTGGCTCTTCGGCGCGGACCGCTCCGCCCTTGCCTTCACCCCGGCGGAGATCCAGTTCCTCTTCCCCGCCCCGCTCAGCCGGGCGCAGGTGCTGGGTTTCAAGCTCGCGCGCAACCAGCTCCTGGTGCTCGTCAACGCCGCGCTGTGGACCGTGCTGTTCTGGCGCGGCGGCCCCGGGCTGGGGGCGGTACCGCACTTCCTCGGGCTCTGGCTCTGCTTCTCCACGCTTTCACTGCACCGGCTGGGCGCGGCGCTCACCCGCGACAGCCTCCTCCAGCATGGGGCGCAGGGGTGGCGGCGTGCCTGGCCCGCCGTGCTCATCCTCCTCCTCTATGTTGCCGGTGCGGTGCTCGCGTGGCAGCGGCTCGATTTACCGGATGCCGGCCCGGTCGGCCGGGTGGCAGCGCTGGTGACCACCGCGCCGCTCGGCTGGCTGCTGCTTCCCTTCCGGATTCCGCTGGCACCGCTGGCCGCCCAGGGCAGCAGCGAGTTCCTGGCCGCCCTGTTCCCGGCCCTGCTGCTCGCCGGCGTGCACCTGCTGTGGGTGCTGCGCGCCGACCGCAGCTTCGAGGACGCCGCGCTGGAAGCCAGCGCCCGCCGGGCCGAACTCCTGGCGCGGTGGCGCCGGGAGGGCTCGGTGGCCGCCGCCCCGGCGGGGGCCGGCCGCCGCCGGTTGCCGCTGGCCGCCGCCGGTTCGCCGCTCACCGCCATTGTCTGGAAGAACCTGACCCGGCTGCTCCGCACGGTGAGCCCGGCCTTCCTGGTGACGCTCGTGGTCCTGACGGCGATCGGCATCGGCCTGGGCGCCGCGGAGCGGGAGAGTCGCGGGGAGCTGATCACCCTCGGGGGAACGCTGGCCCTCGCGTGGGCGGCCGCGCTGAGCCTGCTGGGGCCGCAGTGGATTCGCGCCGACCTGCGCGGCGAATTGAACCAGCTCGACCAGCTGCGGACCTGGCCGCTCTCCGGCACGGTGCTCATGGCGGGGATGATCAGTTCCTCCGCGCTGCTGCTGACCATCGTCCAGGGGGTGCTGGGAGCCCTCGGAGTCTGGGCCCTCGCGCTCGAGCGGCAGATTCCGCTGCCGGGGCCACTGGTGCTGGCACTCTGGTTCGCCGGGCTGGGCCTGCTCGCGGGGCTCAATCTCGTCGCGTTCGGCATCCAGAACGGGGCGGCGCTGCTCTTCCCCGCCTGGGTCCGGACCGACATCCGTCCCGGGGGCATCGAGCAGATGGGCCAGCACCTGCTCACCGCCGGGGTGTCGTTCCTGCTGCTGCTCCTCTTCCTGGCCGGGCCGGCCCTGGTCGGGGGCGGCGCCGCCTACCTGCTCCGGCCGGTGCTGGGCGCCTGGGCCCTGCTGGCCGCGGCGCTGGTGGCGAGCGCCGGCCTGCTGCTGGAAGCCTTCCTCCTGGTGGACTGGCTCGGCGACCGCTTCGAGCGCGCCCCGGACCCGGGCACCGACTGAGGGCGCACGCGCCGCGGCGCCTCAGTCGCGACCGAAGCGAACGTAGCGGAGCGCGAGCGTCGGCAGGACGAAGAGGCTCAGCAGGGTGGAGGTGGCGAGGCCGCCCAGGATCACCACCGCCATGGGTCCCTCGATTTCCCGGCCGGGATCGCCGCTGCCGAGCGCAAGCGGCAGCAAGGCGAGGCCGGTCACCAGCGCCGTCATGAGGATGGGACCCAGTCGCTCACTGGCGCCGCGCCGCGCCGCGGCGCCATCCCACGAGACGCCCTCCCGCGACACCAGGTGATCGTAGTGGGAGACCAGCATGACCGCGTTGCGCGTGGCGATGCCGAACAGTGTCACGAAGCCCACCAGCGAACCTAACGAGAGGGTCCCCCCGGCGAGCGCCACGGCGATCACGCCACCGACCAGCGCGAACGGCAGGTTCGCCAGCACCAGCAGGAGCCGTCCCGGCTCACCGAACGCCACCCACAGGAGCAGGAGGATCACGGCCGCCACCAGGAGGCTGTGGAGCAACAGGTCGCGCTCCGCCTCCCGCTGCACCGTGGCGGTCCCGGCCAGTTCGGCGTACACCCCCCCCGGGAGGAGCCCCGGGTCGCGGAGCCGCCCCGCAAGCTCGGCGGCGTACTCGGTCACGTCCCGGCCGCGAGCGTTGGCGGTCACGGTCTGGACCCGCCGGGTGCCCTGGTGCGCGATGACATACCGGCCACTGGATCGCTCTACCGCCGCGATCGCGCCGAGCCGGGTCAGGCGGCCATCGTCGGCGCGGAGCGGCAGGTGCCGGAGGTCCTCCGGCCGGGTCCGATGCGCCGGGTCGAGGAGCACGACGACGTCGGTCTTCCGTGCCCCGTCATACACCTGCCCGGCGCGGACGCCGCGGGTCGCGGTCTCGACCGCCCGCAGCACGTCATCGCCGGCCAGGCCGGCCGCAGCAACCGCGGCGGGGTCGAGGCGAATGGTCGCCCCCGGCACCACGGCGGGCGGGTCGTACTGCACGTCGGCGGCGCCAGGTATGCCGCGCGCCAGCCGGGCGACGCGCTGGGCCGCCGCGTCCAGGCTGTCCAGCTCGTCCCCGAAGAGCCGCACCACGACCTGCGCCGTCGAGCCGGTCAGCGTCTCCTCGATCCGTTCGGTGAGGAAGCCCCGAATCGCGAAGCTCACCCCCGGAATGCCGCGCAGGCTGGCGCGCAGCGAATCCTCGAAGCTCCGTGCCTGCTCCCCCTCCAGGGGCTTGAGCTCCACTTCGATCTCGCTGTAATGGGTGCCCCACGTATCCTCGGACAATTCGGCCCGCCCCGCACGCTGCGCGACGGAGTGCACCCGGGGATCCCGGGCAATCGCCTCGCTGACCAGCCGACCCAGCCGCACCGACTCCTCCAGGGACGCCCCCGGCACGGCCGACATGTGGACGACAAAGTGCCCCTCCCGGAATTCCGGGAGGAAGGACGAACCGAGGAAGGGCACCACAACCAGGGCACCCGCGCACACGGCAGCGGTGGCCAGGGCGACGGCGCGGGGGTGGGGCAGCAGGGCCGCCAGCAGCCGCTCGTACCCGCGCCGGAGGCGCAGCAGGAGGCGCGGCTCGGCCGGGCCGCGCCTGCCGCGGGCCAGCAGCAGCAGGGTGAGCGCCGGGGTCACGGTAAGGGCGACGATCAGCGAGGCCAGTGTCGCGAGGATGTAGGCGATGCCCAGTGGCTGGAACAGCGCCCCCTGCACCCCGCGCATGGTCAGGACCGGCGCGAAGACCAGCGCCACCACGAAAGTCGCGTACACCACGCTGTGCCGTACCTCGAGCGAGGCGTCCCGGACGACGTCGAGCGCGGCCCGCGGCTCCGGCAGGGCGCGGTTCTCCCGCAGCCGCCGGCCGATGTTCTCCACGTCGATGATGGCGTCGTCCACGACCTCACCCAGGGCGATCGCGAGCCCGCCCAGGGTCAGGGTGTTCAGGCTGAACCCGAACTGGTCCAGCACGATGATCGCCGCGAGGAGGGAGAGCGGAATGGCGGACAGGGAAATGGCGGTGGCCCGTGCATCGGAGAGGAACAGCACCAGAACCAGGGACACCAGGACGCCCCCCATCAGGAGCGCCGTGGTGATGTTCCGGATGGCGAGGTCAATGAATGCCGCGGGCCGGAAGAGATCCGGATGCAGCGTCATCCCATCCGCCGCGATGGCCGGCCGCAGGTCGGCCAGCACCCGCTCGACCGCCGCCCCGACCTCCTTGGTATTGGTGCCGAGCTGGCCGGAGACCACCACCACGATGCCGGGACCGCCGTTGATGCTGCCGGCCCCGAAGGGGGTCTCGGCCCCCTCGCGCACGGTGGCGACATCCCCGATCCGGAGCAGACTGCCCTGCCCGCTCCGCACGACGCTCCGGGCCAGCGCCTCCGGCGTGGCCAGCTGGCCCTCGGTCCGGATCACGATCCGCTGGTTGGGATCATCCATCACGCCGGCACCACGGACGCCGGTCGCGCGCGACGCCGCGTCCACGAGATCCTGCAGCCCGAGCCCGCGGGCCGCCAGCCGATCGGGGTCCGCCAGGACCTGGAGCTGGTGCACCTCGCCGCCGAACACCGCCACCTTGGCCACCCCGGGGGTCGCCAGCAGCCTCGGCCGGACCGTCCAGTCCACGAAGGTCCGCTGCTCCATCGCGGTACGGTGATCGGACGTGAAGCCGATCATCAGGACGGTGCTCGACGAGGAAGTGAGCGGCGAGAGGATCGGCGGTTCCACCGACGCCGGCAGCCGCCCCCCCAGCTCGCCGAGCCGCTCCGCCAGCAGCTGCCGCGCCTCGCGCACCGGCACGCCAGGATGCAGCACCGCGGTGATCACCGACAGTCCCTGGATGGACTGCGAGCGGAGCACGGCGATGCCGTTGGCGCCGTTGAGGGCGTCCTCGATCGGCTTGGTGACCAGGACCTCGACCTGCTCCGGCGAGAACCCCGGGGCCTCGGTCTGGACCGACACCTGCGGTGGGGCGAACTCCGGAAACACGTCCAGCCTGGCCCGGGCGACGACCGACGCCCCATAGAGCACCACCGTGGCCGCCAGGCCCACGACGACGCCGGGACGGCGGACGGCGAAGCGGACCAGCCCGGTCAGCATCGGGCGCCGCCCCGGCTCACTCGCCCACTTCCTCGCCGACGACGATGCGAGCCCGGAATTCCTCGCTGAGCAGCTGGCCGGCCCCGGCGATCACGACCCGGTCACCCGGCACCAGCCCGGTGGGCACCCGCCAGCCATCCGGCACCGGGTGATCGGTGACCACCCGCACCCGCGTGAAGCTGCCGGGCTCGGCCTCATGGTACACCCAGGCCAGTGCATCCCACTGCACCACCGCTGCCGCGGGCACGGTGACCCCGCCGCCGGGCACGCCGGGGTCGGGGACCAGGGCCTGGAGCGCGGCGCCCGGCCGGAGGCCGGCGCCGCCCCGGAGGCGGTAGAGCACGGCCGGCCCGCGCGTCAACGGGTCCGCCTCCGGGGCCGGACCCACCAGGGCACCGGTGATCCGCGCCCCGCCCGCCAGGGGCCGGAAGGGGAGCGTGCCCGGGGCATCACGGCCGCCCCACGCCACCTGCGCCAGCGGCGCCGAAAAGTCCACCAGTTCGAGCAGAAGCTGCCCGGCCTGCACCAGCTCGCCCGGCTGCGCCAGCAGCCGGACCACAGTGCCACTGGCCGGCGCCGCGAGCGGCCGGGCGTCGCCCACCTGCGCCACCAGCTCACCTGCCTCGAGCCGCTCCCCGACCCGGGGCCACGCGCGGTTCGGCAGGGCCGCGAGCCGGCCACCAATGCCCGCCCGCACCGCGCTCCCCGCACCGGGGTCCGGGACCACCACGGCGGGCACCGCCCGCTCGGGGACGCCCCGCGCGGCGCTCAGCGGGGCCACCCGGATTCCCATCCGCGCCCGCGTCGCGCTGTCCAGGACAATGGTGGCGCGGTCCCCCGCCACCCGGAGGGCCGCGGGCGCCGCCGCAGCCTCGTCGGCCTCGCCCGCCTCCCCCCGTGGCCCGCCGCACCCCCACCACAGCAGCAGCACCAGCGGAACGACCATCGTGCCGCGCCACGCCCGCATCCGGCGCTCCATCGCTAGGGTTCCCCGTGAGACGGCAGTCCGCCGGCCGCCTGCGCCAGGGCACTTCCCGCCAGCTCCATGGCGTGCTCCAGTCCCACGCGCCGGCGCTGGAGTCGGGCCAGCTCCGTGCGCGCCAGGACGAGGTCGAGTTTCCCGACCTCGCCGCGGGCGAAGGCCGCCTCGAGCGCGGTCACCCGCGCGGTCGCGGCGGTGTCGTCCACCGCGGCCAGCTCCAGCCGGCGCGCGTCACAGGCGGCAAGCGCCCCCTCCACCTGCCCCAGCGCCTGCTCCTGGGCCTCCAGGACGCGCGCCCCGGCGAGCTCCCGCGTCGCGAGGGCCTCTCCGATCGGGCCGCGGTTGCCATGGAGCAGCAGGTCCGGCACCCCGAGCCCCAGGGTCCACTTCCCGACGCCGTGATCGAAGAAGATGCCCGGTCCGAGATCGAGATCGGGCCAGCTTTCCGCGACGGCCAGCCGGAGGCCGGCTTCGGCCCGCTGATACTCGGCGGCGAAGGCGCGGAGGTCCCAGCGCCGCTCGAGCGCCTGCCCCAGCAGCGCGGCGCGTGCCTCGGTGACGGGACAGGGGAGTGGCACGATCCTGATCCCGTCCAAGGGTGCGAGCGCGGCCGCCGGGAGCCCCATCGTTCCGGCCAGCGCAGCCTCCGCGTCCGCCAGGGCGCGCCGCAGCGCCGCCTGCTCGGCCCGCAGCTCACTCGCTTCGGCACCGATCCGGGCCACTTCCGTGCGGCTCAGCGTTCCCTCGTCGTACCGGGCCTGCGCCAGCAGCCGGGTGGTGTCGGCGAGTCCAATCACGTGTGCCAGGGCCTCGCCCTCCCGGCGCAGGGCCGCGACCACGCGGGCCGCGCGGCGCACCTCACCGGCCAGCTCCCACGCCTCCGCCGCCTCCCGGGCCTGCGCCGCCAGCACGCCGGCCTCCGCGATGGCGCGCCGCGCGTCCCGCTTTCCCCCCAGCTCCAGGCGAAAGATCCCGCTCAGCGCCAGGCCCCAGCGGGACGAGCCCTCGTTGCCGGAGAAGGAATACTCGGTCTCCGTGGCCGCCCCCGGCGAGCGGCGGACACCGGCGGTGCGGAGCGCGGCCCGCGCCACCCCGACTTCCGCCGCCGCGCGGGCGCGAGCCGGGCTGAGCAGCCACACGGCCTGCGCCAGCTCCGTGTCCCGCCATGCCGCGAGCGGCCTCCCGCCCGCGACGGAATCGAGGGAGACAAG
>JANRJZ010000190.1:0-1725 GCA_033763675.1 Gemmatimonadota bacterium | reverse complement strand
AACACATCACCTCCGGCCTCTGGCGCGAACGCCGCGCCTGGCGCTTCGAACTCGGCTACCTCGAAACCCGCCTCATGGAAACCGCCCCCACCATGAAGGAACGCTTCGCCGACTGGGATAGCTCCACCTTGGCCGCCGAGTCCGTCTTCCGTGAACCCGAGGTCGTTCATAACCTCGAGCTCTACTCCCGCTACGCCGCCCGAGCCACCAGCGCCTGGCAGCGCTCCTACCAGCTCCTCCTCGCCACCCGCCGCAATAACCCCTTCGACGAGGCCCCCTCCCGACCGTGGCCCATCGGCGCGCCCCCGCCCCTCGCCTATGACCCCAACCCCCAGCCCCTCGTCCTGCCGGGTCCCGAAGCCCCCACGCCGACCGAACCCGAGCCCGTCCTAACTCCCTTCGAACCAGCCGCTTCCACGCCCCCCGAACCCGCCGCGGAACCCGCCGCCTCAGTCCCGCTCGCGCGCCGCCGGCGCATCCGGGGCGTCAGATTTCGGCAGCCACGCCGCCAGTCGAGCCTTCACCCCTGCATGCTCCGCCCGGCCCGCCAGGTTGGTGAACTCCTGCGGGTCGGCCCCATGGTCGTACAGCTCCTCGGTACCGTCGATGTACCGCGTGTACCGCCACCGCTCGTCCCGCAGCGAGTGGTTCCCCCGCTGGTACGTCGTCAGCACGGGAGCGTCCCGCCGAGCGCCCGGATTCCTCAGCAGCGGCAGCAGGCTCGTCCCCTCGCTGTCCCTCCGCGGCCCGACGGCGCACAACTCGGCCACCGTCGGATTGAGGTCGATCAGCGACACCGGCCGCCCGCACCGTCCGCCCCCGCGCGTGACGCCGGGTGCCTTGATCATCAGCACGTTGCGCGTCGATTCCTCCCACAAACTGAACTTCCGCCAGTGCAGCTTCTCCCCCAGGTGCCAGCCGTGATCGCTCCACAGCACCACCGAGAAGTCACCCCCGTTGGGCCCCGTCTCGAGCGCCCGCAGCAGCCGCCCGATCGCTGCATCGGCGAAGGCGATCGAAGCCAGGTAGGCCTGCACAGCCTCCCGCCACTTCCGAGCCCCCGTGATCCTCTTGTGGTCCCCCTGTGCCCCGGCGAACTTCCGCCCGATCGGCGGAACGTCGTCCAGGTCGTCGTCCCGGACCGCCGGCAGCTCGATTCCGTCCAGCGGGAACAGGTCGAAGTACTTCTTCGGGACGTACCACGGAAGGTGCGGCCGCGTCAGCCCGCAGGCCAGGAACAGCGGATCGGTGACCCGCTTCGCCAGGTGCCTGGCCACCCAGTCGACAACCTGGAAATCCCCCATCTCCTCGTCGCCCGCGCTCACCGGTCCCCAGTCCATGTTGCCCGATCCCGGAATGCCGTTGGCCGGCAGCGCCGCCGGTGCCGGACTCGGCGGGGTGTTGCTCTTGAGCGACGGCCAGTAGTCGTTCCAGCTCGCGGCGTCCGGGTTGCCATGGTAGATCTTTCCCGCCCCGATGGCGCGATATCCAGCCCCCCGCAGGTGCAACGGCAGCGTGACGGCGTTCGCCAGCAACGGCGCGCGCCGGAACGGCTGGCTGTTCAGGTAGACGCCGCTGGTCGAAGGCCGCAGCCCCGTCATGATCGCCGTCCGCGATGGGTTGCACAGCGGCGCCGCGCAGTGGGCGTTGGTGAACAGCACCCCCTGTCCCGCCAGCCGGTCCAGGTTCGGCGTCCGCGTCTGCGGATGCCCGCCCAAACACCCG
>JANRJZ010000189.1:0-2531 GCA_033763675.1 Gemmatimonadota bacterium | reverse complement strand
CCAGCGCCTGCTCCCGCTCCCCGGTCCCGCTCGGGCTATCCACCGCCGTCGCCACCACCAGCCCATGGCGATTGTCCAGCGTCACACTGGCCAGATAGCTCAGCTTGGCTTCCTACCCGGCCCCCTTCTTCGCCAGCCGGGCGTCCGGGTCCGTCGTCGAGGCATGGGTCGCATTGCGCCGCCGCGCGCCCCGAAAGCTCACGGTTGGATTCCCCGGATCGCCGTCGTCGCCGGCGAGCGGCTGGTCCTCGGGCTGGAAGCTCTTCTGGCTGGCCCAAGCCTCGAGCAGCGAACCGTCCACCGTGAAATGCTCGCGCGACACGAGTCCCCGGGCCTCGGCTTGGCGCAGCACGCCCGCCAGGAACGCCTCGGCGATGGCGCCGCCCACCAGCCGGTCCCGATTCTTGGCGAAGGTGGTGGGGTGCCACACCGGCTCGTCCATCCCCAGGCCGACAAACCACCGGTAGAGGAGATTGTAGTCCAGCTGCTCGATCAACTGCCGCTCGCTGCGGATGGTGTAGAGCACCTGGAGCAAGAGCGCTCGCAGCAGCTGCGCCGGCGGAATGGACGACCGGCCGGTGTGGGCATAGAGCGCCGCGTAGCACGGGGACAGCTCGGTCAGGACGGGCTCCACCAGGGCCTTCAGCGGGCGCAGTAGGTGCTCGGCAGGGATCCGCTCCTCCAGCGCGACGTAGCTGAACAGCACTACCTAGCCGGGCTCGCGGCCGCGCATCGGAAGGACTCCGGGGAGAGATGCTCCAATCTAAGGAACCACCTCACCACGCGACATAGTTTTTCAGCAGCCTGCGAGGTAGGTGTCCGCCAAACCGGGCCAGGTTCACTCCGAGGCAGAGCAGCACCAGCGCCCCGTGCACCCAGTCATAGCCGTGGCCGGGGCCCCCACCCCATAGATACAGCCAGCTCGCTCCGAATGGCGCCGACGCCGTCTGCCCACCGCGGCCTTGAGCCCCGCCCGCCCCCCCACTAGACTCGTCCTGCGCCCGACCCCTGCCCAGCTGGCCGCCTCACGCCGATGAAGGAAGGATCGCGATGACCGCCCCATCCCCCGCCGAGGAGACTACGGGGGACCTCGAGGCCCAGGTCTCGCGCCGCCGGACCTTCGCCATCATCAGCCACCCGGACGCCGGCAAGACCACCCTCACCGAGAAGCTGCTGCTCTACGGCGGCGCGATCCACCTCGCCGGGGCGGTCAAGGCGCGGGGCGCCGCCCGCCAGGTCACCTCCGACTGGATGGAACTCGAGCGGCAGCGCGGCATCTCCATCACCTCCAGCGTGCTGCAGTTCGACTATGCCGGCTGCCGGGTGAACCTGCTCGATACCCCCGGCCACCAGGACTTCTCCGAAGACACCTATCGCACCCTGGTGGCCGCGGACAGCGCCGCCATGCTGCTGGACAACCGCAAGGGCGTCGAGGAACGGACCCGGCAGCTGTTCGACGTCTGCAAGCGGCGGCGGATGCCGATCGTGACCTTCGTCAACAAGTGCGACCGTCCCGGCACCGACCCGATGACCCTGCTCAGTGACGTCGAGCGGGAGCTCGATATCCAGTGCGCCCCGGCCACCTGGCCGGTGTACCGCGACGGGAATTTCGCCGGGGTGGTGGACCGCCGGAGCCGGCAGGTGCTCCTCTTTGACCGCGCCACCGACCATGGCGCCTCCGTGGCGGAGAGCCGCGCCTATCCGCTTGACGATCCCCGGCTCCGGGACGAGCTGGGCGCCGGGGCGGTGGACCACCTGCTCGAGGAGCTGCAGCTGCTGGACGGCGCCGGCCACCCGTTTGACCGCGACGCCTTCCTGGCCGGCAGCCTGACGCCAGTCTACTTCGGCAGCGCGCTCACCAACTTCGGGGTCGAACCGTTCCTCCGGGACTTCCTTTCCCTGGCGCCGCCCCCCCTGCCCCGGGACTCCACGATCGGCCCCATCACGCCGACGTCACCCGGCTTCACCGGCTTCGTGTTCAAGATCCAGGCGAACATGGATCCCCGGCACCGGGACCGGATCGCGTTCGTGCGCATCGTCTCCGGGCGGTTCGAGGCGGGGATGGAGGTGCGGCAGGTGCGCACCGGCAAGCCGATCCGGCTCCGGAGCCCGCAGCAGTTCATGGCCCGGGAGCGCACCGCCATCGAGGAGGCGTGGCCGGGAGATGTCATTGGCGTGATGGACCGGGGCGTGCTCCGCATCGGCGATACCCTCTCCGCCGCGGGAGACCTCGAGTTCCAGGGGATTCCCCGCTTTCCGCCCGAGCACTTCGCCCAGGTCATCCCCACCGACCCGCTGCGCCGGAAGCAGCTCGACACCGGGCTGCGGGAGTTGTCGGAGGAGGGGGCGGCGCAGGTGTTCTACGCCCAGGGGGAGGCGGGGCCGGCGCCGATCGTGGGCGCGGTGGGGCAGCTGCAGTTCGACGTGATGCTGTTCCGGCTCACGGAGGAGTACAACGCCCCCTGCCGCCTGCAGCCGATCGGCTACCGCTTTCCCCGCTGGGTCCCCGGGCCCGCCGAAGCCATCGAGCG
>JANRJZ010000188.1:0-13632 GCA_033763675.1 Gemmatimonadota bacterium | reverse complement strand
CCCGGCACCGGGAAGGAGACGGTGGGCGGATGGAAGCCGTAGTCGATGATCCGCTTGGCGATGTCCTCCACCTCGATCCCGGCCGACTGCTTGAAGGGCCGCATGTCGAGGATGCACTCATGCGCCACGAGGCCGTCCTTCCCGCTGTATAACACCGGGAAGTGGGGCTTGAGCCGGTGCGCGATATAGTTGGCGTTGAGGATCGCCACCTTCGACGCCTCGGCCAGCCCGTCGCTGCCCATGAGCGCGATGTAGGCGTAGCTGATGGGGAGGACGGCAGGGCTGCCCCACGGCGCGGCGGAGATGGTGCCGCAGCTCTGGGCGAAGCCTTGCGGCACCACCGGATGATCGGGGAGGTGCGGGGCCAGGTGCGCGGCCACGCAGATCGGGCCCATGCCGGGCCCGCCCCCGCCATGCGGAATGCAGAAGGTCTTGTGCAGGTTGAGGTGGCAGACGTCGGCGCCGAAATCGCCCGGGCGGCACAGCCCCACCTGCGCGTTCATGTTGGCGCCGTCCATGTAGACCTGCCCGCCCGCCTGGTGCACGACCTGGCAGATCTCCCGGATCGAGCTCTCAAAGACGCCGTGGGTCGAGGGATACGTCACCATCAGGCAGGCGAGGGTGTCGCGGTGTTTCGCCGCCTTGGCGCGGAGGTCGGCGACGTCGATGTTCCCCTGCGTGTCGGTCGCGACCGGCACCACCTCGAGCCCCGCCATGACGGCGCTCGCCGGGTTGGTGCCGTGGGCGGACATCGGGATCAGGCAGGTGCGACGATGGCCCTCGCCGCGGCACTCGTGGTACTTGCGGATCACCAGCAACCCGGCGAACTCCCCCTGACTGCCCGCGTTGGGCTGGAGCGAGACCCGGGCGAAGCCGGTGATCTCCGCCAGCGCGGTCTCCAGCTGGCTGAAGAGCTGCAGGTAGCCCTGCACCTGCGACTGGGGCTGGAAGGGGTGCAGCCGGTTGAACTCGCGCCAGGAGACCGGCACCATCTCGGTGGTGGCGTTGAGCTTCATGGTGCAAGAGCCGAGCGGGATCATCGCCGAGGTGAGCGAGAGGTCCTTGGCCTCCAGGCGCTTGATGTAGCGCAGCATCTCGGTCTCGCTGTGGCAGCGATGGAACACCGGATGGGTCAGGAAGGGCGTGGTGCGCCGGAGTCCGTCGGGGATGCCCGGCCGGACGTGGGTCGTGGTGTCGCCCAGCATCATGGGGAGCGCCACGTCCAGCGAGAAGATGGAGACCAGGTCCGAGAGGTCCGCCACCGAGACGCTCTCGTCCAGCGCCACCGTGATGTGGTGGCTGTCCAGGACGCGCAGATTGATCTTGCGCGACCGCGCGGCGTCCAGGATCCGGGGCAGGTTGGCGGGCCGCACTTCGACGCACACCGTGTCGAAGAAGTGATTGTGGACCACGTGATAGCGGAGCTGGCGCAGGGCGGCCGCCAGCATGGTGGCCTGGGTGTGGACCCGCTCCGCGATCCGCCGCAGCCCCTCGGGACCGTGGTACACCGCGTACATGCTGGCCATGACGGCGAGCAGCACCTGGGCGGTGCAGACGTTGCTGGTGGCCTTGTCGCGCCGGATGTGCTGCTCGCGGGTCTGGAGCGCCATGCGGAGCGCCAGGCGGCCGCTCGCGTCCTTCGAGACGCCGATGATCCGCCCCGGCATGTGCCGCTTGAAGTCGTCCCGGGTGGCGAAGAAGGCGGCGTGGGGCCCGCCGAAGCCCATCGGGACCCCGAACCGCTGGCTATTCCCCACCGCGATGTCGGCGCCCCACTCCCCGGGGGGGGAGAGCAGGGTGAGGGCCAGCAGGTCGCTGGCCACGGTCACGAACGCCCCGGCGGCGTGGGCCCGCTCGCACACCGGGCGGTAGTCATGGACGCCGCCGTCGGTGGCGGGATACTGGATGAGGCACCCGATCACGTCGGGCCCGAACGCGAAGGCCTCCGCCTGGCCCCGCCGCACCGTGATGCCCCGGGCCCAGGCGCGAGTCTCGACCACCGCGATAGTCTGCGGATGGCAGCGCTCGTCCACCAGGTAGACCGGCGTCCCCGTCACCTTCTTCATGGCGAGGGTGAGCGCCATGGCCTCCGCCGCGGCCGTGCCCTCATCCAGCAGCGACGCGTTCGCGACGGGCAGGCCGGTGAGGTCGGACACCACGGTCTGGAAGTTGAGCAGCGCCTCGAGCCGGCCCTGCGAGATCTCGGCCTGGTAGGGGGTGTACGCGGTGTACCAGCCCGGATTCTCCAGGATGTTCCGCTGGATCACCTGGGGCGTGAAGGTCCCGTAGTAGCCCATGCCGATGTAGTTGCGGCAGAGCCGGTTCTGGCCGGCGATCCCGCGCAGGGCGACCAGCGCCTCCCGCTCGCTCCGGTTGGGCGGCAGGTCCAGCGGCTGCCGCAGGCGGATGTCCGCCGGGATGACCGCGTCGATGAACTGGTCGAGGCTGTCGTACCCGAGCAGCCGCACCATCTCGACGATATCCTCGGGCCGGGGGCCGAGGTGCCGGTGGACGAATCGGTCGGTGCGAAGCAGGGTGTAGGAGGCGTTGGACTGGCTGGCGGGTTCGGTCATGCGGGTGGCTGGCCTGGGAGCATGTCGGGAGAACGGGGCGGCACCATGCCGCGCTCCGGGTGGAACTCGCTGCCGACGGCTCACCGACCAACCGGCCTATGGGTGGAGCGGCGGGCCGCTCCCGAGCGGGGCGCGGATCCCGGGACATTGCCGCGGGAGCGCGCGCCCCTGCCGGGTCAGCCGGCGATCTTCGCGCTGTAGCCCTTCGGGTCGAGCAGCGTAGCCAGCTCGGCCGGATCGCTGAGGCGAAGCCGGACCATCCAGCCGCCGCCGTACGGCTCGCGGTTGATCAGCGCGGGATCGCCCTCCAGCGCGCCGTTGCTCTCCACCACCTCGCCGCTGACCGGACAGAACAGCTCCGACACCGCCTTCACCGCCTCCACCGTCCCGAAGACCCCCATGCGGCTGAAGCGGGCGCCGGGCTTGGGCAGGTCCACGAAGACGATGTCACCGAGTTCGCCCTGGGCGAAGTCGGTGATCCCGATCTCCACCACCTTCGGGTCGCTGGTCTTGCGCACCCACTCGTGCTCAGGAGTGTAGAGCAGGTCGGCGGGGATGTTGGCCACGAGGAGCTCCGGGGAGTTTGCGTGCGGCAACGATAGGCGGCGACGGACCGAGTATCAAGGGAGGGGCGGCGGCCCGCCCCCTCCTGCATATCCATTCACGGCAATCCCGCCCGGGCGCGCAGTGATTCCCAGGCGGTGCGGGTCCGCTGTTCCAGCGTCGCGAGGTCGGCGTCGTTCTCGATAACCAGCGGCGCGGCGCCGGTGGGGCTCCGCCAGGCTCGCTTCCCGGCCGCCGGCAGCTGGGCCGCGAGCAGCGCCCGCGCCTCCCCCTCCGCAAGCCCGCTCCGCCGCCGCAGCCGGGCCAGCCGGAGCGGCTCCGGCGCATCCACCAGGATCACGGCATCGAAGGCGGCCGGATCGAGGGCTTCGAAGAGGAGCGGGATGTCGCTCACCACGATGCGGTCTCCCCGCTGCGCTGCCTCCGCCACCAGCTCGGCCCGGCGCCGCTGCACCGCCGGGTGGACGATCCGTTCCAGGGCGCGTCGCCGTTCGGGGTCGGCCAGCACCAGCGCCCGGAGCCGGGCCCGGTCCAACGCTCCCGTGGGGGCGATGATCCCCGGGCCGAACGCCGCCGCGATGGCGGCCAGGGTCGGGGACCCGGGGGCCTGCACCTCGCGGGTGAGCTGGTCGGCGTCGATCACGGTGGCGCCCCAGGCGGCCAGCAGCCCGGCCACCGTGGACTTGCCGGCGGCGATGTTGCCGGTGAGCGCGACGTTCAGCATGGAGGGGCCGGACCAGGCGGCGCCGGGAGGGGCGGAGCTGCGCACCGCCCCTACAAGAGCGCCGTCTGGTCCTCGTCCTTGCGCGGCACCCGGTGGCAGTGGCGGCAGCGGGCCTCGTAGGATTCCCGGCCGCCCACCAGGATCGTGGGGGAGTCGTACCGCGCCGGCTTGCCGTCCACCAGCCGCTGGTTGCGGGTGGCCAGGTCGCCGCAGATCACGCAGATGGCCTGCAGCTTGTCCACCGACTCCGCGATGGCAAGCAGGTTGCCCATGGCGCCGAAGGCCTCGCCCCGGAAGTCGGTATCGGTACCGGCGAGGATGACCTGCACCCCGCGGGCGGCCAGCGCGCTGGCGACGGTGCCGATCTCGGGGTCGAGGAACTGGGCCTCGTCGATGGCCACGAGCTCGGTGTCGGGGCGCACCAGGCGGAAGATCTCGGCCGCCGAGTCCACCGGGGTGCCTTCGATTTCGCGGCCATCGTGGGTGGAGACGGAATAGAGGCCGGCATAGCGCGCGTCGAGGTGGGACTTGAACACCTGCACCCGGCGGCGCGCGATGATCGCCCGGCGCACCCGGCGGATGAGCTCCTCGCTCTTGCCGCTGAACATCACGCCGGTGATGACCTCGATCCAGCCGGGTCGCGATCCGTGATACATCCGGCCAGCCTCGAAGGGATGAAGGGTGGGGGCGCGTCCGAGCGGTGAGGATACGGCGGGCGACAGGCGGGGTCAAGCGAGCGCGTCACACCGCTTGCGACGCTTCGGAAGCCGGAGCTATTATGTCCGCCCTTCACCCTTCGGAGCCCCCGTGACCAAACAGCAGCTGGTGCGCGCGCTGGCGGCGGAACTGGGCCGGTCCAAGGCCGACGCCGGTCGCATCGTCGAGGCGCTGTTCGGGGCCGAGGGCCTGATCGCCGGGGAACTGCGCCGGGGCCGGAAGGTGCAGATCACCGGCTTCGGCAACTTCGAGACCCGCAAGCGAACGGCGCGGACGGCGCGGAATCCCCGCACCGGCCGCGCCATGACGATCAAGGCCTCGGTCGCGCCGGTTTTCCGCGCCGGATCGTCTTTGAAGGACCGCGTGAATCGCCGCTAGGGGAGGGCCGCGCCTGGTCGACCTTGGCCACCACCTGCCGCTTCCGGATGGTCTTCCCCGAAATCGCCCGCGCGATCGTCTCCGCCTCCGCGGCGGGCACCTCCACCAGGCAGAACATCTCCCGGATCTCGATCCGGCCGATCTTGTCCGCCTTCACCCCCGCGTCACGGGTGAGCGCGGCCACCACGTCATTGGGGCCCGCCCCGTCCTTCTTCCCGACCCCGATCCAGACCTTTGCCGGAGCACCCGCCGGCACGGCAACCGCGGCCGGCGCCGCCGGGGCCTCGACCGGAAGCGGCTGGGCCTGGGCCAGCCGTGACAACGCCGCCGCCACCAGCGCCGGATCGTGCCGCTCGAACAGCGGCGCCAGCGCCAGCAGCTCTCCCTCGAGCGCCCCGCGGCCGATTTCCGCCTCGATGGCAACCCGCCGCCGTGCCGCCCCCTCCCGCGCCAGGTCCGCCGCCCCGGCGTAGCGCACCCGGGTGCACTTTTCGGTGACTCGCTCGACATAGGGAAGGGCGTGCGGCGGGACCAGCAGGACGATCTCCCCCCGGGCGCGGAGCGCCGCCAGCCTGACCGGGTCCGGCAGGTCCCACGCGATGATCAGGGAGCCTTCCCGGGCCTCGCCGGTGGTCACGGTCACGGAATCATCCGCCACCGGCAGGGCGGCGGTCGCCTGGGCCGCGCTCCGGGCATCGGCGCACCAGACCGTCACACTTGCCGGATCCTCGGCCTCGAGCAACTGGCCGAGCACCTGGTCCCGCTGGCTCCAGCCTGTGAGGACCATCCGGACCGCCGGCCGCGCCACCAGCGGCTGCTCCCCGGCGAGGGTGCCGAGCAGCAGGGCCCGCCGGGCGTAGCGCTCGAGCACCGGGTGGGCGGCCTTCGACTCGGCCAGGATCACGATGCGCTGCGCCTCGGCGGGGAGGTCCTGCATCAGCGCGGCGAGCGCCGCATCGCTGGTGAAGAACTCGGGCCAGGCCAGCACCACGTGGCCGAGTCGCTCGGCCTTGAGGGCGCTTCGCTCGAGCAGCGCCAGAGCGGTGTCGGGGGTGGTGAGGAGGAGGCGGAGCCGGCCCTCCCGGAGCCGCCGGGTGGCGCGGGCCGGTTCCCGGGTACTGGCGGCCGGGAGGCCGGCCGCCTGGACCAGGGGGAGGAGGACGACGGCCCACTCATCCAGCGCGTGGGACGGGACGAGGATCAGCGCCTGGCCGTCGGTCTGGGTGAGGTGGCTCACCAGGCCGGCGAGGGCCGGCACCGCGTAGCGGGCCGCCGGGGGACAGGCCAGGGCGAGATTGGTGCCTCGCGCCGCGGGGGGCACGACGTCCCGCACCGCCGCGTCCGTGGCGCCCAGCCCGAACGACTCCAGCCCCCCCGCCACGGCGGGGGTAAGCGACAAATCCGTCAATCCCGACATCGCCGTCCTCAGTTGTCAAAAAGCCACGATGACTCGCGCGCTCAAGGTAACGGGCGGGAGGAGAAATGACCAGTTGACAGGGCCTCTCCCGAGGGGGATTTTCCCCCTCGCCGCGCCGCACTCGATGGTCTCCCTCCATCTGCCGGCCCGCGTTCACTCCGAGCAGGACCCTCGCATGTCCGAAAGTCTGTCGCCCAACCTGGCGTACCTGAAGCCATCCGAAACCGTCGCCATCAGCAACGAGACCAAGCGTCGCCGGGCCGCGGGCGAGGACATCGTAGACCTGAGCCTCGGCGAGCCGGACTTCGACACGCCGAGGCTGGTGTGCGAGGCGGGAATCCAGGCGATCCAGAAGGGCTACACCCGGTATCCACCGAATGCGGGGATCGCGGAGCTGCGCACGGCGGTGGCGCGAAACCTGTCGCTCCTGTCCGGTGGCCGGGCGCTCAACCCCGACCAGATCATCATCAGCAACGGCTCCAAGCAGTCGATCTTCAACACCTGCTTTGCGCTCTTCGGGCCCAAGGACAAGGTCCTGATCCCGAGCCCCGCGTGGGTCTCCTATCCCCAGATCGTGCATCTCTGCCGCGCGGAACCGGTGGCCGTGCCCGGGGACCCGGAATGGGGGCTCAAGGTCAGCGTGAAGGACCTCGAGGCGAAGTACGACAAGCTGGTGAAGGGACTGATCCTCTGCTCTCCCTGCAACCCGACCGGCGCCACCTACTCCGCTTCCGAGATCAAGTCGATCGCGGAGTGGGCCCGGGCGAAGGGGGTGTGGGTGATCGCCGATGAGATCTATCGCCGCATCTACTACGGGAACGGCCCGGCGCCGTCGTTCCTGGACCTGCCGGATGAGCTGCTGGAGCGGGTGGTGCTGATCTATGGCGCGGCCAAGGCCTACGCCATGACCGGCTGGCGGATCGGGGCCGCGTACGCGCCGATGCCCGTGGTGCGTGCCATGGCCGCGCTCCAGTCCCAGACCACCACCGGCGCCAACCACCCCGCCCAGTGGGCCGCGGCCACCGCGTTCGGGGATGACCGGGTCGAGCCCGAGGTGGCCAGGATGGTCACCGCCTTTCGCCGGCGCCGGGACCTGGTGGTCTCCCGCTTCCGGGCGGAGGCCCCCGGCGTGGAGTTCGTGGAGCCGACGGGGGCGTTCTACTTCTTCTTCCGTGTCGATGGCGTCACCCGGCTCCACGATTACACCGGGAGCGCCTTCTGCGAGCGCGCCATGGCCGCCGGCGTGGCCCTGGTTCCGGGCGCGGCCTTCGGCGACGACCGCTGGGTGCGGATGAGCTACGCCGCGTCCGACAAGGACCTGGACCTGGCACTGGACCGGCTCCTGAACCTCATCAAGGTGCTCGGCGACTCGTGAGCACCCGGGCGAGCGGCTGGACCCGGCTCCGGCGCGCGGTCGCGGCGCGCGGCTTCACTCCCGCCACCTGGATTCCGGCGGCGAGCGAAGGCCGGGCGGAAGAGGCCACAATCCGCCCCGCGCGCCTGGTGGAGGATCTCCGGATCGGTGGCCATCCGGTCGGGTCGCCGGAGCCCTGGCCCGGCACGGTGGCCTTCCTCGATGGCACCCAGCGCTATGAGGTCATGGCGTACGCCGGTGCCAGCCCGGTGGTGGTGGCGGAGATCGCCGCCGCGGTGCTGGAACGCCGCGATCGCCAGATGCATGTGGCCGAGGTGGCCCGGCGGCGGCTGGTGATCGCGCGGCCCGAGGTCCTGGGCGACCTGGAGGACGCCATCGAAGGGCATGGCGCCATCGAGATCTCCGAGGACGAGCCCCCGCACCCGGTGAAGGACTTTCAGCTCGCCCGGCGCGAGGTGGACGCCGCGCGGGGCCGGCTGGAGGTGGAGATCGGGCACCGCTACCGCAGTGCCTCCAATGCCTGGATGATCGTTGACGGCGCCCTGTCCGAGAGCCCGCAATGGGCCCGCGACGAGAAGATGCTGGGCGTGGCCAAGAGCCACGCGACGCTGCCCTTTGGCGGCGGGGACCTGGAGCACTACCTGCGGTTGCCGGCGGGGATGCGGTCGCCGGTGTTCGAGCCGGCCGGCAACGAGGTGGCGCCGGTCTTTTCCTGGGCGCTCCGGCTGTGGCCCTGGCAGGGGCTCAACCTGCTGCACGGCCTGATCCGGGTGGAGGCGGCCGCCACCCTGGAGACCCTGGCGCGGGCGGACCAGCTCTCCCGCTGGCTGCTGGCCGAGCGGGCGCCGGTGAGCACCCCGGATCCCCGGTGGGACCGCCTGCTGTATGGCATCCGCGCGGTGGAGGAGTACCTGCGCGCGAGCGGCGAATGACCGCCCCCATCGGTCGCGTGGTCGCGACCGAGCTGAAGCCCTCCACCCCGCACCAGTTCCACTTCTGGACCGCCCGCGAATCGCCGGTGGGGATCGGGGCGATCGTCCGGGTGGAGGCGGCGGCGCGCACGGTGTTCGGCATCGTGACCGACGGCTTCGCCTATTCCGACCTGCTCACGCCGATTCACGACGTCATCGGCGCCGACGGCGATCCCGCGCTGGCCGGGTTCGCCCCCACCGAGCGGGCGGAGATCCGGCTCTACACCGCCGCGGTGCTCCGCCAGCTCCCCGAGGAGCCGCTGCAGCCGGTGCCGCTCGGCGCCGTCCACCTGGCGAGCGACTCGGATGTGGTGACCGCGCTCCGGATGGATGCCTTCCTCGCCACCGCCACGCCGACAGGCATGCCGGCCGGCGTGTATGCCGCGGGCGGACTCGAAGCCCCCATCTACCTCGACGCCGACTTCCTGCTGGGCCCCGAGGCCGCGCACCTCAACATCACCGGCGTCTCCGGCCTGGCCACCAAGACGAGCGCGGTGGAATTCCTGCTCTCGAGCATCTTCCAGACCTTTCCGGTGCAGAAGGGCAGCGTGGCCGCGGTCTGCTTCAACGTGAAGGGGCCGGACCTCTGCTTCCTGGACCAGCCGGCGGAGCTGTCCGAGGAGGACCGCCGGCTCTATGGCCGGCTTGGGCTCCGGCCGGAGCCGTTCGGGGACGTCACCTACTATGCCCCGTACAAGGCCGATGGCGTCAACCTCAACACCCTGCGGAGCCACGAGGCGCTGGCGGCCAACACGATGCCGCTGGTCTGGGGACTCCGGGAGGTGCTGGATTACGCGGAAGTCCTGCTCAACAAGGATGACGTGGACGCCAAGGCCGACGCCTTCATCGGGTTCCTGGGCGAGCGGGTGGTGGGGCGGGAGTTCCGCGACATCACCCTGTCGGACCAGCCGCTGGAGGTGAAGAGCTTCGCGGACCTGGAGGACTTCTTCCGCCGGATCTTCGACTTCATGGAGGTGCAGGCCAAGTCCAGCGAGGTGTGGCGCAATCATCACATCGCCACCATCCGGAAGGTCCGGAACCGGCTGGGCAACATCAGCGTGCGCGCCAAGGGACTGGTCACCGATGACGGCCAGGCGAGCGACCTGCCCTGGGGGAAGTTCGCCGACCGGTCGGTGCACGTGATCGACGTGGCCGGCATCGACCCGCTGGCCCAGGACCTGGTCTTCGCCCGGGCGGTGTCCAAGCTCAAGGAACACCTGGAGCGCCGCGACCTGGGGGTTGATCACGTGGTGGTGTTCGTGGACGAGCTCAACAAGTACGCGCCGGCGGACGGGCCGGACACCTATGTCCGCCGCATGCTGCTCGAGCTGTCCGAGCGGGGCCGCTACCTGGGACTGGTGCTGTTCTCGGCCCAGCAGTTCCGGAGCCAGGTGCTCCGCCGGGTGGTGGGGAACGCCGGCACCGCGCTGTTCGGCCGGATGGACATGGACGAGATCTCGACTCCCGGCTACGCCACGCTCTCGCCGGCCACCAAGGCCAAGCTGGCGGCGCTTCCCAAGGGCGAGCTGATGGTGCGGCATCCGCACTTCACCCAGCCGCTCTTCGTCCGCTTTCCGCGCCCTGCGATGCTCCCCGGGCGGGTCGGCGTCGAGCGCTTCCCGCCGGCGGCGGACCTGCCGTTCCCGCAGGCGGTGGCCCGCCAGCTGCGGGCCCTGGATCCGGCGGTGACCGTGCCGAAGGTCGAGGCCCTGATCGACGGACGGCGGGAGGAGGATGTGCGGAGGGCGCTGCACGCCACCCGCCGCACCCGGCCGGACAACGTGCTGGCGTTCTTCTCGGCTCAGCTGGGCAAGCGGGTGGAGCGGGAGGTGGCGCCGGCCCGCGGGGTGACGGGGCTCAAGAAGACCGGCGATCCGTACGGCTGAGCGGCCGTGCGTAGCACTCGGGCCACCCGCACCTTACGTCCCGCCCGGGGAGCCTTAGAATTCCCCGCGTGAAGCTTGCCCATCTCGCCGACCTGCACCTCGGCTTCCGCCAGTTCCATCGCCAGACCTCGACCGGGCTCAACCAGCGCGAGGCCGATGTCGCCCATGCCTTCCGGCGGGCCGTGGACCAGGTCATCGCCGCACGGCCGGACGCGATCCTGGTGGCGGGCGACCTGTTCCACTCCGTGCGGCCCACCAACCACTCGATCCTGTTCGCGTTCCAGCAGTTCCACCGGTTGCGGGAGGCGCTGCCGGACGCGCCCCTGGTGCTCATCGCGGGCAACCACGATACCCCGCGCTCCACCGAGACCGGCTCCATCCTCGGGCTGTTCGAGAGCCTGGGCGCGGAGGTCGTGGCGGACGAGGCCAGGCGGCTGGCGTTCCCCAAGCTGGGACTCTCGGTCCTCGCGGTCCCCCATAACGCGCTGATCAGCCCCGAACGGATCGCCCTGCGTCCGGCGGGGGCGGAGCCGTACCAGGTGCTGATGCTCCACGGTGAAGTCGAAGGGGTCTTCCCCAGCGACCGCTCCGCCGCCGAGTACGGTGGCGCGCTGCTCGATCGGACCGAGCTGGCGCAGGGCGGCTGGAGCTACGTGGCGCTGGGCCATTACCACGTGCAGCGGGAAGTGGCGCCGCGGATCTGGTACTCCGGCGCGCTGGAGTACGTCAGCCCCAACCCCTGGGGGGAGCTGGCCGAGGAGCGGGAACATCGGGTGGCGGGGAAGGGCTGGCTGCTGGTGGACCCCGAAACCGGCACCGCCACCCCGCAGCCGATCCCCCTGGCCCGCCGGGTAGTGGACCTGCCGGTGCTGGACGCGGCCGGAAAGACCGCGCAGGAAGTGGATGCCGCGCTGGCGGCGGCGCTGGCGGCGGTCCCCGGCGGCCACGCCAACCAGGTGCTGCGCCAGGTGGTGCGCAACATCCCGCGCCACGCCGGGCGGGAGCTCAACCACGCCGCGATCCGCGGCTACAAGGCCGAGGCGCTGCATTACCAGCTCGATCTCCGGCGGCCGGAGTCGCATCGGGAGGTCGGAGTCGGCGCGCCGGGTCGGCGCCAGACGCTGCCGGAGATCGTGGCAGAGTACCTCGGCCGCCGGGTGCTGCCGTCGGAGATCGATCCGGCCGCGTTCCTCCGGACGGGCACCGAGGTGATGGCGCAGGTCGAGCGCGAGTGGGCGGAGGGCTGATGCAGATCGAGCGCCTCCGGCTGCAGAACTTCCGCCAGCACGAGGACACCGAACTGGTGCTCGGTGCCGGCCTCACCGGCATCATCGGCCCCAACGGGGCGGGGAAGACCACCCTCCTGGAGGCGATCGCCTGGGCGCTGTACGGCACCGAGGCGGCGCGCGGGACGCGGGAGACGATCCGCCGCCGCGGGGCGGGGCCGCGGGCCCCGGTGCGGGTGGAACTGGACTTCGTGCTCGGAGCCCATCGCTACCGCGCGGTGCGCACGCTGAATGGCGCCGAGCTGTTCCAGGACAACGATCCGGCGCCGATCGCCAACAGCCTGCAGACCGTTACCGAGCGGGTGGGGCGGCTGCTGGGGATGACCCGGGAGGAATTCTTCAACACCTACTTCACCGGGCAGAAACAGCTGGCCGTCATGTCGGCCATGAAGCCGGTGGAACGGGCCCAGTTCCTCTCCCGCGTGCTCGGGTACGACCGGCTGCAGCTGGCCCAAGAGCGGTTGCGCGAGGAACGGAGCCGCATCCGGGCCACGCTGGCCGCCCTCGAGGCCTCGCTGCCTGATCCCGCCGAGCTCGAGCGCGAGGAGGCGGCCGCCCGCGAGCGCCGGGCCGCCGCCGCCCGGCTGGTGGCGGATGCCGCGGGCGCCATCGAGGCGGCGGAGCGGCGCCGGGCGGAGACCGCCCCCGCGTGGCAGGAGATGCAGGCGAAGCGGGAGCAGGTGGCCACCATCCAGGGGGACCTGCGCCTGGCCGATCACCGGGTGCAGACCGCGCGGGAGCGGTTCGCCCAGCTGGACCGCGAGCTGGTGGGCGCCAACGAGGCGCGCGGGCGCCTGGAGGCCCTGCGGGCCCAGCTGGAGCCGCTGGAGCAGCTGCGCCAGGAGCGCCAGCGGCTTGATGAACTGGCGGGTCAGTACGCCAAGCGCCAGGTGGCCCAGGCGCAGCTGGAGGAGACCCGGGCTCTCCTGCAGCAGATCCGCACCCGCGCCGCCCGGCTCCCCACGCCCGAGGCGGTCCAGCAGGCGCGGACGCGGCAGGGGGAACTCCGGAGCCGGGTGGAAGCGCTGGAGGAGTCGGTCCGCGAGCGCCGCTCCGCCTGGGACCGGGACCTGCAGGACGCGAAGACCAAGCGCGAGACGCTGCGGGACCAGTATCGCGAGCTCAAGGAGCAACTGGAGCAGATCACCGCGGCCGGCGCGGAGGGGGCGTGCCCCACCTGCGAACGGCCGCTGGGACCGGAGTACGACAACGTCCTCGGTATCCTGGAC
The DNA here is from genome assembly GCA_033763675.1 of Gemmatimonadota bacterium. Classification (GTDB taxonomy): domain Bacteria; phylum Gemmatimonadota; class Gemmatimonadetes; order Gemmatimonadales; family GWC2-71-9; genus JADJOM01. The sequence continues at coordinate 512 of JANRJZ010000188.1, read as the reverse complement.
CGCCAGCTGCAGGAGGTGCTGTTCAACGGCAACTTCTACAAGTCCCGGATCGACCAGCTGCAGGGGGAGCCGGCCGAACTGCGGGACCTGGCGCGGCAGCGCGAGGCGGCTGAGCAGGCGCTGACCCAGGCCAGCGCCGAGCTGTCGCGGCTGGAGACCCAGGCGCAGGAAGGGCCCGCCATCACCGCGGAACTGGTCCGGCTCGACGCGCGCGCGGTGGAGCTGGGCCTGGCCGCGCAGCAGGGCCCGGCCAGCTACGATCCGAACCGCCATGCCGAGGTCCGCCGCAAGCTCGCCGAACTCGACCCGCTGGCCCTGCAGGCGGAGCGGCTGCGAGTGGCGGCGGAGCGGGCGGGCGGGCTGGTGGCCGAGGCGGAGACGGCGGAGCGCGAGCTCTCCGCCCGGGAGGCGGAGGCCCGCGCGCTCCGGGACCGGCTTGAGGAGCTGGGCTACTCCGACGCCGCCTGGGAACAGGCCCGCGCCGCGGCGGAGGGCGCCGAGCGCGCCCGCCG
>JANRJZ010000187.1:0-1853 GCA_033763675.1 Gemmatimonadota bacterium | reverse complement strand
CCAGATGCCAAACCCGGTGCCTCTGCTCCTACACCACCTCGACGTAGACGACCGGGATGTTCTTCCGCTCCGCGTAGGCTTCGGCGAACTGGGTGGCGATCTCCTCGTCCATGGGCTCGTTGCTCAGCAGGGTGCGGAAATGCCAGGTTCGCGTGCGGATCTCGCCGCCGAACACCCGCTCGATGGTGGCGAATGTCGCGGGCGAGCCGGCGCGCCGCTGGCAGTACACGCGGAGGAAGTCCGCACCCGCGCAGGTCGCATCGTGATCCCGTATTACCTGGACAGTCATGGCCTGTTACTCCTCCCGACGAGGAAGCAGTAGCAAGGGCCGTGCCAGGGCTACCCGGTCACAAGCCGGGGCGGCAGCAGCGCACTTATGTGAAGGCCGGGGACAGGAATTGTCAGTTACTGACGGCGGCGGCCAGGGCCGGTTCGGTCCGGGTCGGAATGTGCACCAGTTCACCATCGAGCCGGCGCAGCTGTTCGCCCCGGGCGTAGCCCGGGCGGCCGGGCAGGCCCAGCTGGCGGGCCGCCCGGGCCGATAGCCGGGGCGCCCCCGGCTTCAGCACCCGGAGCGCGCCTGTGTAGTCGGCCAGGTACAGGGGTTTCCCCGTGCTGGCCACCAGGTCCGCATCGACGACGGAGAAATACTGGCGCTCGTGGGCCGCCGCGCCGTGGGTGTGCCAGAGGGCGACCAGCTCGAAGCCGTCGGGCACGGCCAGCCGGGCCCGGATCCGGTCCGCGCCGGCGCGCCCCGGGACGACCGAGTAGTGGAAGTCATTGCCCCGCCGGAGCACCGCACCGAGGAACTCCCGGTCTTCCCGGATCGACCGGGCGTTGACGGCGCCGCTGGCCGCGATCACGGCGTCGATCTCCGTGGCAAAGGCGGCCGGCGAAGGCGCGGCAGCCCCCGTCGGGGCCGCCATGGCGGGGGCCAGGCCGCCGAGGGCCCCCAGGATCAGTACCAGGACCAGTGTCTTCCGCTGCACGTCGCCTCTCCCATCGCGTGGCTGATGGGCGAGGGAGTCTCCGCACGGCCGGGGCCTGATTCCCGAGGGATCCCGGAGTTATCCCGAGGCTTGTCTCATTTATGCTCCCGGAACCTTCGGAAAATATTCGGGCGCTGGAAATTCAGGGACTTGCACCCTCCTCCGGCGCTGGTCCACAGGCCCTCCCGGCGGTAAAGTTGCCCGTCCCTCCCGAGGCCATCCGCGCACCCGATGACAGCCGGCAGCCCCCCTCGCGACCCCGCCGAGACGACCCTGCACACCGGCTTCCGGGTGGGCGACTTGGACGTGCGCCCCCTCCAGGGGGTCATCGAGCAGGGCGGCCACCGGGTCCACATCGAACCGAAGGTGATGGACGTGCTGGTGTGCCTCGCCCGGCATCCCGGCGAGGTGGTGACCCGGGACATGCTGCTGGACGAGGTGTGGAAGGGCGTCGTGGTGACCGACGACGTGGTCACCCGCTGCATCTCCGAACTCCGCACCGTCCTGCGCGACACGGGCCGTGACCGGCGCTTCATCCGCACGATCCCCAAGCGGGGCTACAGCCTGCTGGTGCCGGTCCTGCCGCCGGGGCGGCCCGCCGACGGTCCGGGCGGCCCCGCGGATTCCGCGGGCCTGCCGCGGGGGGAGCCGGCGGCCTTGCCCGCCGCCGGACCGCCCCCGGCCCCCACCGCCGCAGCGCCGTCGCCGGGACAGCGGGTGATGGACGGCGCGGTCGAGGCCGCGCGCCGCACGGTCACCACCACCCGCAACCTGGTCCGCTCGGCGCTCCTCGGCATCGGGCTCATCATCGTCAGCATCGTCGTGCTGGCGATCCTCAGCGGCGATGGGGATGGCATCCGCGTC
>JANRJZ010000186.1:0-5147 GCA_033763675.1 Gemmatimonadota bacterium | reverse complement strand
CGCCGGCCGCCGCCATCTGCCGGATCCCCGCCTCGGAGATGCATTCCAGGTGATCGGCCGACGCGGCGCCAACCTCCGCGCCGAGTTCCGCGCCGCCCCCGCTGGTGAGCTGGTCCGCATGCAGCTTCGGGATGAGTCCGTGCGCCTGCCCCGCCACCAGGATCCTGCGCGCCTCCGCGATCGAGAACGCCCCCTCCTCCACGAACACGTCACAGAACTGGGCCAGGGCCCGTGCGCCTGCCTGCGGGATCAGCTGCTTCGTGACCAGCTCGAGGTAGTCCGCGCGACGGTCCTGGTACTCGGGCGGGACCACGTGGGCCGCGAGGAGGGTTGCGACAATTCGCTGGGCGCCGGCCTCCCCGAGCTCACGATACAGTTCGAGCAGGGCGAGCTCATGTTCCAGCGAGAGTCCGTAGCCGGACTTGGCTTCGATGGTGGTGACGCCAAGCCGCGCCATCCCGGTGAGGTGGGCCCGGCAGCGCTGCCGGAGCTGCTCCCGTGTGGCGGCGCGGGTCTGCCTCACCGTGGAACGGATGCCGCCGCCGCGGGCGGCGATCTCGAGGTAGCTCTCACCCCGGATCCGGGCCTCGAACTCATCGGCGCGCCAGCCGCCGAACGCGAGGTGGGTGTGGCAGTCCACCAGCCCGGGGATCACGAGCCCGCCCCCGGCGGAGTGACGTTCTTCCCGGGCAAACACCGCGGGGATCTCCCCCGCCGGGCCCACCCAGGTGATCCGGTCTCCCTGCCAGGCGATCGCGGCGTCCCGTGCCAGGTCGAGTTGCCCCGGCCCGTGGGGCATCCGCCCGGTCACCAGGGTGCCGATGTCGTGGAGAACCGGCACTAGGGCTCGAGCATCGGGAGGTCCACCCCGCGCTCCCGGGCGACGGTGATCGCGTCCTCGTAGCCGGCATCGGCGTGGCGCATGACCCCGGTACCGGGATCGGCAGTGAGCACCCGGGCGAGGCGGCGATCGGCCATGTCGGTGCCATCCGCCACGGCGACCATGCCGCTGTGGATGGAGTAGCCGATCCCCACCCCCCCACCATGGTGCAGCGACACCCAGCTGGCGCCGCAGGCGGTGTTCAGCAGCGCGTTGAGCAGGGGCCAGTCGGCGATCGCGTCGGAGCCGTCCTTCATCGCCTCGGTCTCCCGGTTGGGGGAGGCCACCGAGCCGGTGTCGAGGTGATCCCGCCCGATGACGATCGGGGCGGCGACCTTGCCTTTCCTTACCAGCCAGTTGAAGCGCAGCCCCATCTCGGCCCGCTCTTCGTACTCCAGCCAGCAGATGCGGGCGGGGAGCCCCTGGAAGTGAACCTTCTGCCGCGCCGTCTGGATCCAGCGGGCCAGCGCGGGCTTGTCCGGGAAGGTCTCCAGGACGGCATCGTCGGTGACGGCGATGTCCTTCGGATCACCGGAGAGCGCCGCCCAGCGGAAGGGCCCCGCCCCGCGGCAGAAGAGGGGACGAATGAACTCCGGGACGAAGCCCGGGATGGTGAAGGCATCGGCGCGGCCGCGGTGGTCGGCCACCTGACCGCGGAGGTTGTTGCCGTAGTCGAAGGTCACGGCGCCGCGGGCCTTGAGCGCGAGCATCGCCTCCACGTGGGCGACCATCGAGTCCAGCACCCGGTGCTCGTAGCCCTTCGGATCCTGTTCCCGGAACTCCGCCGCCGCCTCCAGCGTGCAGCCGACGGGAATGTAGCCCAGCTGCAGGTCGTGCGCGGAGGTCTGGTCGGTGAGCACATCCGGCACGATGCCCCGGCGGACCAGGTCCGGCAGTACCTCGGCGATGTTGCCGACCAGGCCGACCGACAGGGGCCGGCGGCGGGCACGCGCCTCGTCCAGCAGGCGCAGGGCCTCGTCGAGCGAGGTGGAAAGGCGGTCGCAGTAGCCGGTCTCCACCCGGCGCCGGATGCGCTCGGGATCCACGTCCACGCCGAGGAACGCCGCGCCGTTCATGGTGGCCGCGAGCGGCTGAGCACCGCCCATGCCGCCAAGCCCACCGGTCACCACCAGCCGGCCCTCAAGGGTGCCGCCGAAGTGCTGGCGGGCGCATTCCGCGAATGTCTCGTAGGTGCCCTGCAGGATGCCCTGGGTGCCGATGTAGATCCAACTGCCGGCGGTCATCTGGCCATACATGGTCAGACCCAGGGCCTCGAGCCGGCGGAACTCGTCCCAGGTGGCCCAGCGCGGCACGAGGTGGGCATTGGCGATCAGCACCCGGGGGGCTTCCTCATGGGTACGGAACACCCCCACCGGCTTCCCGCTCTGTACCAGCAGCGTCTCGTCGTTCTCCAGCCGGCGCAGGGTGGTGACGATTCGCTCGAAGCAGGCCCAGTTCCGTGCCGCCTTCCCGCTGCCCCCGTACACCACGAGATCTTCCGGCCGTTCGGCCACGGCGGGATCGAGGTTGTTGTGCAGCATGCGGAGGGCGGCTTCCTGATGCCAGCCCTTGCAACTGATGGTGGGGCCGGTGGGGGCATGCAGCACCCGGCCCGGGGAGAGCGTGGTCATGGTGAGGTGTCGGCGGAAAGAGGAGTGCGGTTCATGGTCCGCGGCCCAGCTCGGCGACGGCGGCCACCAGGCGGTCGACCTCGTCGGGAGTGGTGTAGCAGGCGCAGCCGGCGCGCACCACGCCGTCGGCGGCCCGGCCGATCCGCTCGACCACGGTCGTGGCGTAGAAGTCCCCGTGGGAGGCGAAGATTCCCCGGCTCGCGAGGTGGCGCGCCACCCGTTCGCAGGGGACCGCTCCAACGGAGAAGGAGAGCGTGGGGGTCCGGGGCCGCGACGGTGGCGGACCGTAGAGGCGCACGCCGGGGAGCGCGCGCAGCCCTTCCCAGAGTCGCTCGACCAGCGCCTGCCCCGTTGCATGCAGGCGACGCCCCGCATCGTCCAGCCGGGTTCGGCGATCCGGGCCCTCGCCGAGGGAGGCGATGAACTCCACCGCGGCCCGGGCGCCGACGATGCCCTCGTGATTCTGGGTCCCGGTCTCGAGGCGCTCAGGGGGGGTATCGGGCGCCGGCATGAGCTTGGGCAGGTCGAGCGTGGCGACCAGGGCCCGGCGGCCGTAGAGGATCCCAAGGTGGGGGCCGTAGAACTTGTAGGAGGAACAGGCCAGGAAATCACACCCGATCTTGGCGGCATCCACCTTCCCGTGAGCGGCGAAGTGCACCGCGTCCACGAACGAAAGGGCCCCCGCCGCCCGGGCGAGGCCCACCGCACGGCTCACATCGGTGACCGTGCCCAGGGCATTGGAGGCCGCGCCGATGGCGAGCAGCCGGACCGCCGGCGTCAGCATCCGCTCGAGCTGCGCCAGGTCCAGTTCCCCCGTGGCGGGGTCTACCGTCAGCCACTTGAGCGTGATCCCGCGCTCCCGCGCGAGCGCCTGCCACGGCGCGACGTTGGCGTGGTGATCCAGCTCGGTGACAATGACCTCGTCTCCCGGACCCCAGCCGCGCCCCAGGGCGCGCGCCAGGTGGAAGGTGAGGGTCGTCATGTTGGCGCCGAACGCGATCTCGTCGTTGCCGGCGCCCAGGTAGTCGGCAAGGGCCGCCCGGGCCTCCGCCAGCTGGTGGTCGGTTTCCTCGCTGGTGGGGAAGGCCCAATGGGTGTTGGCGTTGTGGTGCAGGAGATACTCCTGCATTGCCGCCGCTACCTCGGCCGGCACCTGGGTGCCACCGGGACCATCGAAGTACGCCACCGGGCGGCCGGCGTGGGTCCGGCGGAGGGCCGGGAATCGGGCGCGGATGGAGGCCAGGTCGAGGGTGGCTGCGGCGGCGTGGGAGGTAGCTGGCATCACCGGGCCTGGGGTGTGAGTGGAGGGGTAAGTTGCCGTGCCCGTTCCGCGCTGTCCACCATGAGGAGCAGGCTGCGGAACTCCTCCCGGCCCTGTTGCAGGCGCAGCCGGGCCTCCACCCGGGCCGAATCGAAGGCACCAAGGGTCACCAGGCACCCGACCAGGCGGGCCGCGGTGAGGTCACGACCCGGATCGAGTCCCAGCGCCCGCCTGAGGAGCGGGACCGAGCGCTCGCAGCGTCCTTCCCGGCGCTCCAGCCCCGCCAGGTCATCCAGCACGTTGGGGTCGCGATCAAAGAGCGCGAGGCTCCGCGCATAGGCCAGGCGGGCGGAATCGGGTTGGTCCCGGAGCACCAAGTCCCCCGCATAGGTGCGCCATGCCCAGTAGCTCTCCGGGGCATCGAGTACCGTCTGGGCGAACAGCGCCCGGTTGTCCCGCCACACCGGCAAGCGGGAGATGCTGCGACTCCCCCCGAGGCTAATGAGGCAGATGACAAGCGCTCCCCAACCGAGCCGGACCGTGCTCCCCGCCGCGAAATGCCGCCCGAGGGCCGCCCCCACGCCTCCCACGACCAGGCAGGCACCGACGCTGGGCAGGAAGAGCGTGCGTTCGGCGAGCAGCACTCCCGTTGGGAGCAGCAGGTTGGCGGCGGGCAGGAACGCCAACCCCACCCACGCGAGTCCGGCCGGGACGATGGGGTGACGCCGGGCAGCGAACGCGAGAGCGCAGAGGCCGAGCAGCAGGCCGAGCCCGACCAGGGGCGGGCCGGACAGCGTCTGAACAACCAGGAGCTCCCGGGGGGAATAATCGGCCTGGAGGTGGGTGGGCCAGAAAAGGAGCCGCACCAGGGTGGGCACCGCGGCCAGCATGGTGAGCCCTCGGCTGGCGGCGGTTTCGCCCCGCCAGGCGGGGTGCATGAGGTCGCCGGAAATGCCACCGAGGACGGCATGGCGGAGGCTGAGGTAGAGGATCAGCACGCCCGCCATGAGCACCGCCGCCTTGCCGGCGCTCTCTCGGAGGAGTGCGCGTCTCCCACCGCCGGCGAGCAACAAGACCGGGAAGAGGAACGGTAGGACGACCGCGTGCTCCTTGCTCAGGAGCGCCGCCCCGAGTGCGCCCAGCATGCCGGCCGTCCGGCGCGCGCTCCAGCCGGATCGTTCCCCGTCCAGGGCCAGCAGGAGGGCGAGCACTCCCCACCCCGCCGCGAGCAGCTCGCCCTGCCCCACCACTTTTCCGACCACCTCGGCATGCACTGGATGGATAGCGAAGAGGGCGGCCGCGGCGGTGGCGGGCCCCGGGGGGAGGAGCCGGTGGGCCAGCGCGAGCACCAGCAGCGAGACGAGGACGTACAGCC